>JAFGBP010000017.1 GCA_016933095.1 Candidatus Woesearchaeota archaeon
AGATTTGAACCCCCGACCCCAGGCTTATGAGACCTGTGCTCTAACCAGGCTGAGCTACGACGCCAAATGATGAAAAAGTCTTTTGCCTTAAAGAAAAAGGGGCTTTATAAAAAGGTTTCTAAAATACGCCGTATTTCAGAACCAGAAGACTAGAAAACCCTGTTTTCTGCTTTCGCTAGAACATGTCTCGCAAGCAAGCGGTTTTGATGGCGGCTATTTGCCCTCTTCATCCGGGATGCATCTCATGTTCGACGGTAGCATTGTCCTATGGTATTCGGCCATGAGCGGGTCGATGGCCGAGCAGGGTATTGGTGGCCCTGGTTGGTATCCTTCCATGCTGCCGTACTGAAACTGGTATATGGCCTTGAGGTACATGAAAGGGTCATCGGCGCCTTGTGCGTTCTGGTAGAGGTCGGTTTCAGGCTTATCTCTGTCGTTTGTGCTCTGTTCCATCTGTCGATAGGCAGAGGTGTTGATGCCAGGCTCAATCATGGACCCTTCTCCCCATTCGTTCCATGATTCTAAGAGGATGAACTCGGCTTCGTGCAGCGCCGCCTTTTCTAGGAAGGTGGTCATGAATTCTACTCCATCGCGCTTGCCGTACCTGCCTTGAAATCCTGCTGGATCAGCGAGTCTGCCGAATCTCTCGTCGTACCCGACGTAGGCGTGGGCGATGCGGTGCATGAGTAGTGCGCTGTACGTCTTTGTTTGTGCGAGTTCGCCAACGAATTCTCCTCGTTCGTGCCACCCGTTCAGCATGGGGTAGTTGTAATCAGTCTCAAACTGTGCTCGCGAGTTTAGCAAGTGTTCGTTCAGGCTGATTATGTCTTCAATCTTAGCATTGCGCAATATGTAGTTGGCTTTGCGCGGGTGATTCCTGGTGCCGTCCAATAACTCAATCCTTTCAATGCCAGACATGTATTTCGGGTACATGATCCATATGAGGGGACGGCCGTCAATGTGGATGTAGGCGTCGCGGTAGGGCGATGCTAAGATGGAGTCGATGTGCCGCCCGATCTCTTCTTTCCAGAGCTCGTCTGTGGTTCCGTCGCTGTTCCATACGTCTATGCCTAGCTGGAAATCTTCTTCATGCGCCATCTGCAGCATGCCGATCCTTGTCTCAGAACCGAAGAACATTTCGCGGAGGCGTTCGAGATGAGGTGCCCAGGTGTAGAGTGGGATGATGAATCCGTCGATGCCAGCGTATTTTGCTTGCCGTATCTGCCATCGCAGGATGTCTGGATTGCTGCTGTCATACGCTCCGTTGATCGGGTATGCGTTGGAGCTGATCTCCCTGAGCCAGGTTGTTCCGGGGATTATCTGGCAGGGGTCGTCGATCTTGTGTCTCCAGACCCATGGACCCCATATTTCCCGTGGGTCTCCGCTCCATGGGCAGCGGTCTGCTCCAGAGTAGTACCAGACGTGGTTGAGAACGTATATTGTCGCTCGCTTTTCTGTAGGGTTTGGCGTTGGCCAGGGTGAGGGTTCGATCCTGGTCGGCGTGGTCGGCGATTCACTCATTGCTGACCCGCATCCTGTGATGCCCATGATGCCCGTCGCTGCCGCGAGGACTATTCCTGCTAACCCGAGTCTCTTGTTCATAGCTAACCACTGGTTAAAAACCTGTTCTTGTCGGGAATCGTTTGGGCTTTATAAACCTACTCTTGTCCCTGCTGTTCCTGCCAGGCTCACTTATCCCTTGCAGATAGATTTATAAACCTGTGCACTCATCCTTTTATCTAAAAGAGGTGGTATTTTCATGGCAGTATTGTTGTGGGTCGGAGGAGTTGCAGTTGCATTGTTAGCTTCAAGCATCAAGGTCTTGAAGGAGTATGAGAAGGGTGTCGTCTTGACTTTGGGTAAGTTCACTGGCATTAGGCTGGCGGGCCTTAGGCTCGTCTTTCCTGTCATCCAGCAGATGACGAGGGTTGACTTGAGGGTCAGGACTATTGACATCGATAAGCAGCAGGTGATGACTCTTGACAACGTTCCTGTGAATGTCAACGGCGTGGTGTTCTTCAAGGTACGTAAGCCTGAAGACGCCGTCTTGAAGGTCCAGGATTACGAGTATGCCATTGCCCAGTACGCCCAGACTGCCCTTAGGGATGTTATCGGCGGCATGAACCTCGACACGGTCTTATCCGAGCGTCAGAAGATCGGTGATGAGATCAGGGTTATCGTTGACAAGGAGACGGACCAGTGGGGTTTGGACGTCCAGGTCATTAAGCTCCAGGACATCGAGGTCCCTAATGACTTGAAGCAGATCATGAGCAGGCAGGCTGCTGCTGAGCGTGAGAAGCGTGCTAATATCATCAAGAGTGAGGGTGACCGTGAGGCTGCCAAGAACCTTGCTGCCGCGGCGAGCACTATGGCCAAGAGCGGCGGTGCGATGCAGCTTAGGACCCTTCAGACGCTTGACGGGCTTGGCCCGACTTCCAGCAACACCGTCGTGATGGCGTTGCCTGTTGAGGTGCTTGAGTTCTTCAAGGTCAAGGGAAAGAAGGTTTGAGTCTTTACGCGTATTGTTGGAGCATCTCGATTGCGTCTCTTGCGTAGTCTGAGAGCATGTACTTGAACATCGTCGGGTCTCCGTGAGTGATCTCTGGATCGTTGAGGCCTGGTATCTTTGCAAGGTCTCTTGGCTGGTTTATTACTTGTATCGGTAGGAGTATTTCTTTTTTGCTTCCCTTTCCTTTCAGTATGCGGTTGGCTTCCATGATCCCTTCCCGTCTGTTGGGCCGTCCAGGATGCAGTAGAATGTGTTTTTGCTTTGTTCGTACGCTGAGGTTTGGCTTATGCCGTATCTTGCTCGATAGCTTGCGGGTATGTATCTTTCGTACTGTGGTGGTATCACTGCGACTGAGACTGGCTCGATTTCTGAGATGTGTCCGTCTAGTGCCATCTTGACGAATCGCTCTTCTGTCTGTTGGTGCTCTGTTGGCAGGGCGTATGCTGGGGGAATGTTCAGCGTGGTGGCTGGTTGTGTTCTTGTTGCAGGTTTTTTTGCTCTCATGATGCTTCTTTTGTCGTCTGGAGTTTATAAATCTTTCTATTTATAACTACTCTTTGGTAGTTACATGAGGCATCTGCGGAAAAGATCCATATGTTTATAGTGTTTTGACAGAAGGCTATAGCGTTCGAACTAGGTCTTTGTCAGCGCTGAGATGATGGAATTACTCTTTTATGAGCTCGTTCAATACCTTCCTATGAAGCTCATCCATCTCTTCCTTTGAGAATTCCTTGTGAGGCCAGGTGTGAAGACCATCGCCCTTGAACCTCGGAATAATGTGCATGTGAGCATGGAGCACGACCTGCCCTGCCGCTTCCCCGTTGTTCATCCCGACGTTGAAGCCGTCGGCGCCCGTCGCCTTTACAAGAGCTTTGGCGACGACTTTGATAGTCTCTATGAAGTCAGTCTCTTCTGCCTTTGGGAAGTCCAGAATGTTCTCGCAGTGGACTTTCGGCACTATCAAGGCGTGTCCCTTGTTTATAGGCTTGATGTCGAGAAATGCAAAGAAGTCCTTGTTCTCATAAATCTTTTGCGACGGGATCTCTCCCTTGACTATCTTGCAGAATATGCAGTCCTGGCTCATCTCTCTCTTCGCCTGTTTTGCTTTGGCGGGTCCTCTCTTTTCGGAGTCGGCTCCTGGCTTGCGAATTCATCAAACGATCCGTCTTCAATCATTGCCTGAAGCTCTCGTAGGTTCCTGACTTTTGGATGGTAGTCTCGCTTGTTCATGCGGTCTACCAGGATGGCTCTTAGGCCTGCTTCTCTCGCTCCGAGCATGTCTGTCTGCATGGAGTCGCCGATCATGACAACATCGTCTTTCTTGAGTCCGAGTGACTTCACTGTCATGTCGAACATCTTCGGGTCGGTCTTGAGTATTCCTTCCTTGTATGACAATACTTGCGTGTCGAACAGGTCTCCTAGATTGTATTTCTCTATGACCCTGTGGATCGTTGGATTGGTATTGGAGATAAGGCCGATCTTCAGGCCTTTCTTCTTCAGGCTTTGCATTACATCTATAGTCTCGAAGAATGGCTTTCCTAGGAGCTCGTTCTTGTTCCACATACCTATCAAGCGGTCCAGGATGTGCGGATTGGGTCTTATCTGGAATGCTTCGCATACGGCCGTGAAGGCTTCGTTCAGGTCGTTGTATTCCTTGGTCATCATGGCCTCTTCAAATCGGACCACGAACTCCTTGAATGGCATCCTTAATCTTAGGATGTACTTCACCTGGTTGACTGGGCTTGGATGGATCCCGTTCTCAACTAGTGTTCCCCAAAAGTCAAATATTAACCCTTTCACCATCTTCATTGGGGAGAAATAGCTACCCTTTAAAAAACTTACTCTTGGGTCGGCTTTCACGGGCCCTGTTCAAAACCCTTTCGCAGCCCGCAGCGCCCGCTTATTCACCGCTTTTGTAACCGCGTCTAGGTCAACCGCAGTAGAGTAATGGTGATGACGTGCGCGTCAAGTGGCTGTTTTCGGGTAGAGCCTGTCTTCATGACAAGATTTTTAAAATTCCAAGTCAATTGACGGGTCATGAGCGTCATAACACCTGTTTGCATGATCATTTTCAATGATTCTTCAGAGGTCCTGCTGATCAAGAGGCTCGGTGATGACACTTGGTCTTTGCCGGGGGATGTGCCAAAGGCCAGGGAGAGTTATGAGGATGCGCTTTCGAGGAGCGTAAGTGAGCAGCTCAGGTGCAGAGTGAAGTGTTTTGACTATTACAAATCTTCTTATTTTGAGGAGAACAAGCAGGAGCAGTATAGGAGTGTTTATTATGCTGGGTCTATCGATGGCGACTTGCTGTTGGGTGATGCCGTGTCAGACTCGAAGTGGGTCCATTGGCGGCAGTTGGCTTCAGATGATGTGAGGCTTTATCTTGACCAGAAGGATACAGTCATCGGTTTTTTCAACCGGACGCCCGTTAAGAAGTCTTTTTGGTCTTTCTTGTTCAGGCGTCCACATACATAAATGTCGCTTCATCTTTCTCAGTGTCGAGGATTATGACTTGGTTTCTTTCTGCAGGGTCTCCGAGGTAGTGGCCGCCCGGGCAGAGTATCCTTGTCTTTCCTTCGCGTTTGTCTTCTGGGATGTGGGTGTGGCCGTGTATAAGGTAGTCTGGCTTCTTGCCCAGGGCTTCTGCAAGCAGCTTGTGGTTGTCTCCATGGATGACAATTATCCTCCTGCCATCGTGTTTTATGTCCATCACACGCCCGTAGTGCTCTCCACCGATCTCCTTCACCCTGGCCGTTATGTTCGCGTGGTCTCCGTCGCAGTTACCAAACACCCACTTGGTCTTCAGGCCTTTGAAGCGCAGGACGCTGATAGGCGCCACCACGTCTCCTGCGTGGATCACGAACTCCACATTGCTCTCCTGGAAGAGCTTTACCGTCGCGTCTATGTTCTTTGTGTTGTCGTGCGTGTCTGAGATTATGCCTATCCTGCTCATGTTCTTATCTCCTGAAGCAGATGGTGCATTTTCCTTTCAGCGTCTTGTCGTGCATCTTGTGCAGCCGGCAGACTGCCTTTGTGCCCATTAGGTCATGCGAAAGTTTGTAGATGTATTTTCTTGAGTTCTTCTCATCTTTCAGTATGCTCTCGGCAGCCTTCTCAATCTTTGCCTGCTCTGCTCCTGAGAACTTGAGGTTGCTGGCCCGTTTCTCTTTCATGTACTGTGAGACTGCGGCCTCTGTCACTCCTAGCAGCTGCGAGATCTTCTTCTGCGAGATCCCTGTCTTCAGGAATTCTTTTGAGAGGGCTCGCCTGATCGCTGGTATGAGGTACCACACTGCTATTTCCTGGGGCATTATCTCTGGCATTCCTTTGATTTGGTGGCTTGTCTATTTAAAGTTTTTCTCCCTTGATTCCGAAACATTTAAATAACCCCTGCTTGTCTTAACTATCGTTAATTAACTATAGTTAAGTCGTGGCTAAGTCCTCGTTATGCATTATGAAGGGTCAGAATATGCCTGCTGAAAAAACCAACCAAGATGTTGAATGCGTCCCAGAGACGACAGGATACTGTGCGGCCTACGATCTTGTCGACAAAGAGCATCTGCTCTACAAGGCCAAGCCAGGCATCTCCGAGGACCTCGTCCGGGAGATCTCGAAGTCCAAGGGCGAGCCGGAGTGGATGCTGAAGACGCGGCTCGAGGGTCTGAAAGCCTTCCACGAACTATCTATGCCGAGTTGGGGTCCTGACCTCTCAGACCTAGACGTATCAAAAATTCATCTCTTCCTGAGGCCCGATGCCAAGAAGAATGCCTCTGACTGGAGCGAGGTGCCTGAGGACATCAAGAAGACGTATGCCAGGCTCGGACTCTTGCAGGCAGAGAAAGAAAACCTGTCGGGCCTGGGCGCCCAGTATGAGAGCGAGGTCGTCTATCGCAGGCTGAAAAGCAAGTGGGTAGAGCAGGGAGTGATCTTCATGAGCACTGATGAGGCGGTCCAGCAGTTTCCTGAAATGGTGAGGAAGTATTTCATGACGACCTGCGTTCCAGTAAGGCTTCACAAGTTCTCAGCCCTTCACGCGGCGCTGTGGAGCGGGGGTACTTTCATATACGTGCCAAAAGGGGTAAAAGTGAACATTCCTCTTCACTCCTACTTTCGTATGAATGCCAGGAAGGGAGGCCAGTTCGAGCACACCCTAATCATAGTCGATGAGGGTGCTGAGGTGCAGTATATTGAAGGATGCAGCGCGCCGAGCTACCCTGAATATTCTCTTCATTCCGGCTGCATAGAGATCCACGTGCTGAAAGGCGGGAGGGCAAGGTTCAGCAGTATTGAGAACTGGAGCAAGAACACTTACAGCTTCAATACTGTGCGCGCCGTGGTTCACGACGGGGGCCTTATTGAGTGGGTGAGCGGGAGCCTGGGATCAAAGACTTTGATGCTATACCCTTGTAGCTTGCTGGTTGGAAACAACTCAAAATCGCACTACCTCGGCATTGCTTACGCTGGCAAGGGGCAGCACAAGGACGCGGGCTGCAAGGTTTATCACGTGGGGAAGAACACCAGCTCCACCATTGTCTCCAAGTGCATCTGTAAGGACGGCGGAGTTGGAGGTTATCGTGGATTGGTAAACGTTAAGGAAGGCGCATTGTATGCGAAGTCAAGCGTTAGCTGCGAAACCCTTATGATGGACGAGACTAGTAGGGCTGGCACTTATCCTGTCATGAAAGTCGCGGAGAAGAGCGCGACCGTTGCCCATGAAGCTACTGTGGGAAGGATCAGCGACGAGCAGTTATTCTACTTGATGAGCAGAGGAATGCCTAAAGATTCGGCAATAGAGCTAATCGTCTCGGGCTTTGCAGAGCCAATTGCTAAGGAGCTGCCGCTTGAATACGCTGCCGAATTTAACAGGCTCATCGCGCTCAAGATGGAGGGGCAGGGATGAAAGCGGGTACAGGTGTAAATCGGGCCGAGGCTGTTCTTGATGAACTTGAGGACTCAATCCTCTTGAGACTCGGTACCCGCCTCCGAGAGGAGGATTGGGCTATGAAGGCAAGGCTTGAGTCCTTCAGGAGCTTGAGGAAAACTTCCTTTCCCAGTTTTAGATATGCTTCAGGAATCTTAGTGAAGCCAAACTTCTCGCTCATCGACTTTAGCCAGCTCAGCCGATTCGTCCCTGAAACAGAAAGTGCCAAGATAGGCTTTATCGGTCCTGAAGAGATTAGTGTGATTAAAGGAACGCGGCTCAGCCAAATAGATGAGAAGACAATCTCCTTGTTTAGGGGCTTATCATACTCTGAGCAATCATGTGCTGGCCAGCCATCATGGTTTTCCCTTTTCAACGATGCCTTTGCCAATAGCTTCCTGCTTCTAAGAATACCTGCTGGCTTGAAGCTTGATCGTCCGGCAGTGGTCGAGATTGACGCGGATCACCTGCCGCAAATAACAAATATTTTCATCATAACGGGAACTGGTTCAAAGGCAAAAGTCTTCATTAAGAAACGCTCGCGCAAGGATGCTGAAGGCGGGAACTGGTACTTCGGGCTTAACGTGAGAGTATTTGCTGGGGAGGAGAGCGAGCTTAGGATAATGAGCACCCAGCAGCTTGGTTTGGGAGTTGCTTTCTTTGAGGACCGGAAGGCGCACGTCTCAAAAGCCGCTGACGTTGAATGGTTCGACCTATCTTTTGGTGCAGGATATGCCAACAGCGCAGTACTTTCAAACCTCGCAGGCATGAATGCGAGGACCGGCATAAGATGCTTGTTCGCCGCCACCAACAATCAGAAGATAGATCTTTTCACGAGTGCAATCCACGCTGCCCCTCGAACTCGCTCTGACATCCTGACAAGGGGTGTTGTGAATGAAGAGGCGAGAGCTCTTAGCAGGGGTTTGATAGTGATGCAGGAAGGCTCTGGAGGGTCTGAAGGGTATGAGAAGCAAGACACGCTTTTGCTATGCGACAGGTCAGAGGCCAACGCCATCCCAGAGCTCGAGATCAGGAACCATGATGTTAAGTGCAGCCACGGATCAACCGTGGGTCAAATAGAGTCTGACAAGCTGTTTTATCTGCTCAGCAGGGGGATCATGCTCGAGGATGCAAAAAAGCTTATAATCAAGGGGTACTTCGACTTTTTGCTGAGCGAGTTGAGCGCAGATGAACGCAGCCAAGCAACGGTTGTGCTTGAAGAAGCCCTTGTTGAAGTGTAAGGATGTGGATGATGTCTTAGGATGATTGTAAAGACTGAAAAGGTGTATAATATAAGGTGAATGAAATGGTGTTTTTAGAGATAAAGAACTTGCACGTCTCTATCGAAGGAAAGGAAATATTGAAGGGGATCAACCTGGTCTTGGAGCAGGGTAAGATCCACGCCATCATGGGACCTAACGGCTCTGGAAAGAGCACGCTGTCGAACGTGATCATGGGCAATCCAAAGTACGAGGTGACGGGGGGAGACATACTCTTTGAAGGCAAGAGCATCTTGGGCCTCAGGCCTGACGAGCGTGCAAGGCTAGGTTTGTTCCTCTCATTCCAACACCCAGAAGAGATCGATGGGGTCACGATATCAAACTTCCTCAGGACTGCCGTGAACAGCTTCCGGGAAGAAAAGGACAAGCTGTCGGTGTTGAAGTTCAAGAATGCAGTCTCTGAGAAGATGAAGCTCCTCAAGATGAGCCCTGGCTTCCTGTCCCGGTATCTAAACAAGGGTTTTAGCGGCGGCGAGAAGAAGAGGACAGAGATACTTCAGCTATTGATGCTTGACCCGAAAGTCGCCATCCTCGACGAGACCGACTCAGGACTTGACATTGACGCGCTGAAGGTGGTGAGTGAGGGTGTGAACCATTACTTTAACGCGCAGACCAAGGACAAGGCAGTCCTTATAATCACGCACTACAAGAGGATACTGGACTATATTAAGCCTGACAAGGTATCAATAATGATCGACGGCAAGATCGCCCTTGAGGGCATCGGAGACCTAGTGGATCATCTGGAAGAGAAGGGATATGGTTGGTTGCTTGGAGAAAACAGAAAAAAATAAAAACTTCCATCCCAATATTGGACTGATGAAAGAAGCAATACTAAAAAAGGCAAGAGATTTCATAAAGAAGCCAGAATACGTCCTCGACTTGGAAGACTTATCCGTGCTTTGGGTTTCTGAGAAGATGGCATCTTTAATAGGATATACTTCTGAAGAGATGATGAAACAGAGCGCCGTTGATTTTCTTGACGACTCTTATACTGTCGCTGAGAAAAGAAAAGCCACTTTGGTTACGATGGATAGGGAGAGAGGAATCGAGTCATACAATTTCAAGACCAAATCAGGCGAGACGAAGAAAGTAACATTTCATTATGGCTTGGTAGAGTACGAAGGCGGCTTCTATGAAGTAGGAGAGTTTGCAGAAGAAGAATGAGTCTGAATGAGCCTTCATCTCTGCTTTGAATGAACTTCGATGAACTTTTCAAAGCTCCTGTCAAACGTCGCCTCGGCATCCGCTGGAAAACAGCAGGCTGGCAGCTCTCTCCTTGCGAGGTGATATTGGAGGCATTCGCAGCACAAACCCTTCTTCTCGCACCCCAGGTACGAACAATTGCATCTCTTAATGTTTTCTGATTTTTGGCATTCCATTTTTGTATCATCCCGCGCCTCTTTCGCTTCTCAGTCTGATTATGGCGCGGCTCCTAATGATTTTTTTGACGTCGGCTTAAAAATCATTTGCCAACTTAGAATGTATCTTCTCCTCAAGCAGGCACGCGTTGCACTTCCTCTGCGTAGTGGGCTCGCCGCACGTCTCGCACTCCCTCAGCTCTACGCTGCACCTGTACTTCCTCTTCAGGTCGGGCAGTATCTCAAGGAAAGAGTTGACGATGCCGTACTTGGCATTCGGGAGGATCTTGACGAGCTCGCTCAGCTGTCCTCTTATGAACCTTCTGAATGAGAGGTCGCTGTGAGGGCAAGGGTGATAGCTGAGCTTGAACCCTTTGAGCTTGGTGTAAAGCGTGGTCTCAGCCTCAGAGACGAGGTAGAGCGGCTTGATCCTCGGCACGAACTTGGTGTCTTGTTTTATGCCGGAGATGGGACCCATCTTAGCGTTGTGGGCCATGCTTCCCTGATAGACGTTCATGATAAAGGTCTGCGCCTCATCATCAAGGTTGTGGCCTGTGACAAGCTTGGTAGATTTAAGATTTCTGCTTTCGACGTTGAGCACCCTCCTCCGCAGGATTCCACACACGCTGCAAGGCCTCTTATTATGCTCTTTCAGCATGGTCTCTCGAAGCTGGTCCATTGTCTGGCCGTAAAGCTTCTTGAAAGAGAACTCGAACAGCTTGATGCCATGCTCTTGGCAAAACGCTCTTAGGCCGTCGATAGACACGTCCCTGTAGCCGTCGATACCTTCATCAATGGAGAGTGCGAAGCACTCGATCCTGTTCTTCCTGCAATACTTGTCCACGAGATACAGGGCTGCAGTGGAATCCTTGCCGCCAGAGGCTGCAACGCACACGCGGTCGCCCTTCTCTATCAGCTTGTACTTCTCGATGGTCTTGTAGACCTTCATCTCGAAGTAACTTATGAAATGATTCCTGCAATAATGAGTTCCTTGATTGGAATAGACTGATTTCTTGGAGCACAAAGTGCATTTCGCTGTCTTGCTGGCTTTCTTCATCTTATTCTCTCCCTTGAGGCTAATCCTCAAAAGCAAAAGAGTGTGGTTCGGAGCAGATAGGCTGCTCTGACAAGCCAACGTGAGCCAAGTGTCTTTAAAAAACTATCGACGAAACATTAATAAGAATGAGATTACAAAATGCTCCTTAGAATGATGGGTTTTCAGCTCTTAGAGGACAGGCTAGGCGGTGAAGAAGATGGTGACCCGATCCCTATCAGATTGGAAAAAGACCCTAAGCCGCGAGACGTCTACAAAGGAGAAGTTGACAAGGACCCACTGCCCGAAGGCTATGAAAAAGACCCGCCATACAGGAATCCGATATACTCGTGAATGGGACCTGCGGGCCTAAAGGACTCTGCGAAGGTGAGGGGTTGCGGTCAGTTCTTGGTGGCGGTCGGAGTGAAGAGAACGTATCTCGGTTATTGGAGAATGTATTTCTGTTGTCGGATAGTGCGGTGCTGAGGACTGTTCTTTTAGTTCTCATTGAAACCAAAGGCGTCATTTAAAAACTATTATTCCACTTATAATAGAAATATTTATAAATAAGTATTGTTTTAATGGAATAATGGAGCTTTCGTTGACAGAACTGAAAATACTTGAGAATATTGGAAAAGGTATTGTAGTGCCAAAAGAACTAGCGAGAGCTGTCAATAGAAGCGTGCAGCAAACAAGTTTATCGTTAAGAAGTCTTGAAAAAAAAGAGATGCTGCTTAGGAAGAGGAGGCAAATTGATCTGAGCCAGAAAACTCATGTGGCTCTTCTGGTAAGGCAATTGGTAGTTCATCCCAACCTAAAAGAACTGCTCTCAGACTCTGGAATTGCCGTATTGACCGCTTCGTTGAATCCTTTGAACGTATGCGAAATCATGCAAAAGTCAGGATTTGGCAAGTCTATTGTCTATCGGAAAATAAAGCAGGCTTTCAACGTAAGCGTGATACGTAAGAATACTGGCAAATATTCTTTTAATGATGTTATCTGGCCTGATTTAAAGGAATTTCTGGTTGAATTGAGGAATTATGAGCTGGCGGTAGATCCGAGACTTCCGCAAGATGGCGTGATATATTACAAGAATGATTCTGAGATTTTATTCTCAACAATACAAGAAAGGGACGCGTCGCTAACAGCATTCTCCGCATACAAAGACTGTGGGCTCGAGATATATTCTCATGTAAATTATTATCATCTTCCGAAAAAAACTCTATCATTAAGGGAGATTTTTCGGCATTCGTTATTTGTTGTGGAAACGACAAAAGAATACTGGGGAATACTGTATGTTGCACTATTCTACTTGAAGCATAAGAAATCATTAAAGGGAATTCATTCTCCCATTCTTGAACAACTTCACAAAGTGATCTGTGGCGAGAAGATAAAAGACTACCCTGATTTAAGAGATATACAAGAGAAAGCAGAGCAATACAACATTAAGGTGCAAGAATGATAAAAAGATCCGAACAGATCAAAGAATTATTTGAGGAAATAGGCTCTGCTATGAAAACAAAGGCAGTCATATACGTCATTGGCGGTGGCGTCTTGCTTATAAGAGGCCTGAAGCCAAGCACAAAAGACATTGACTTAGTTGTTGATAGCAAAGAAGACTTTGAAGAGGTGACGAATGCCCTTCGAAGAATAGGGTTCAAAGCCAAGAAAATAAACCGTCTTTACGAGCGATTTGACCTCGCATACCAATTGATAAGAGAAGATTTTCAAATCGACCTATTCTGCAAAAAAGTATGCTCAAAATTCCAGCTGTCAAAAAACATGAAGAAACGATCTGAAAAATTGTTTTCATTAGCTCAACTGAACGTGTTACTGTGCTCAAACGAAGACATCTTCCTCTTCAAGACAATGACGGAGCGGCCTGGAGACATTCCTGACTGCGTAAGTCTTATACAAAGAGGCTTGGAATGGAACGCCGTGATTTCTGAACTGGAGCATCAAGTGAAAAGCTACGGAGAAGATGTCTGGGTGACTTGGATTGGAGAGAGATTAGACCTCTTAGAAAAGCAAGGGCTAAACATACCGATAATGAAAGAAGTTGATGTTCTTCGGGAAAAATATTTTGATGACCTTGAGAAAAGGCAGAGAAAGAAAGGATGAAATTTACCCTTTAAAATCAAACTCTAAAAATTAAAGGGTAAGAATTTATTATATGCGAAGGTGATGCGTTGCGGTCAACTATTAGAGGACAGTCATATTTTCTGTTTTTGTTCTTTTGGTTTGTCTTCGAACATACTAGTGTCTTGTTTTTTCAATAAATAAAATGATGTCGGAGAATGTGATGCTGTGTGGCTTTCTTATTTTCTGCACTTCGAAGTATTCTCCAGAAGCATGTGCATATCTTGAGTCTGATTGAACTCTTTTAACGCTTTTTTAATGAGTGGATTATAATCCGCCCTGCAATTGAAGTCGCCTGCTTTTCCAGCAAGGTTCTCAGACCAAAGTCCGACATAAATAGGAACATTCATGGCATGGCTCGCGAAGACAACTTGCAAGGCACTTTGTATGCTGGGTGGCTGGTATTGAAGTGCGTGCATTTTTCTGCTTATCGGGGCATTTTCTGCCACATAGGTAGGATTTAAGTACACAACTAAGTCTATTGCTTGAGTTGCAGTCAAATCTTTCAGGTATTCTATGGTTTTTATTGCCTCAGTGATTCCTTGCTCCTCTGACATTCCCGGTGCTGGTTTTAACATGACATAAGAGGTGAGTTTGGCCCCTAATGCGCCCAGAATCTGCACTTTTTCCTCAAACTTGCTTCGTTGTATGTTCTTACCTAAAATGTCATTTCTTATCTTATCATCTTGAGTCTCGAAACCAACAGTCACATCAATTATTGTGCTGCCTATTTTCTCTTTAATCTGGCTGAGATAATCGTATGATATAAACTCAGGTCTTGTCTCAAGAGATAAGACCTTCAAACCAGTCATTTGTGTAGTTGCATCAATCAGGTAATTCATGGCTGGTTGAAAGAATCTGGCCCGATCGAGAATGGATCCTTCATTTCCAGCAGATAGTTGCTGGAATGACCCTATTTCTGGACTATATTTGTTCAAAACCCAATCTACTTGACTTTTCTGGCTCTCTAAGCTGACTGGAGTGGCTGATGATTTATTTTTTAAGTCACAAAAAGGACACTGATACGGGCATTTCTGCGTGTAAAAGGATATTACTAGGTCTTTTAAACCTAAGAATTTTCTTTTTCCGTGGTAAATTGGCTCTGATTCATCCATTTGATATCGCCTTGGAAGCAAGATAAATTTGTCCTGCCATATCGATTTCTTTTACAACATCTGACTGTTCATAATCTAGGATGATGCCACGTAAATTGCCCATTTTCACATTTCTCGCAAAAGAGGCAATGCCTGTTGAATATGCAACACCTATTTTCTCGTAAAACATTGACTGCAGTGCAGCAAAAGTTGGCGTTTCCCTTAATTCATCTAGAAAATAATTCACCAATAAAGGTGAAACTGATACTGAGGGGGGAATCCGCGCCAGAAGGGATGTGGTTGCTTTTTCATTTACATCAATTAGGGCTTGGGCCAGACACGATTCGAAGTCTTTTGTAGATGGAGAAATGCTGAATTCCGTGCACAATTTCACAAGTAATTCTGAGTCATTTTGCTGTGTTGCGAGAGCATATGCATCTTGAGCGTATTTTAGTTGATATGCTCCCAGATTTGCTTGTTCATATAAGAACCGGAGGCAGGCAGGGTCTTGAGACCGGAAAAATCCTTCCAGGACCTCAGAAGGTAAATTTGAGGGTGCCTTCTTAGTTAGGGCACAGAGGTTTGCTAATTGGTTCTGCTTTCCCTGCTCTAGCGTCTTGGCCGCCAGACCTAAAAAGTCATATTCGTAATCTGTTGCAGAGATGGCCTGAATCCAATTCGCAGAACGGAAATCAAGAGATTCCACTGCTTCAGCCAATCTCTCTTGAACAAAAGAGGGGTCTATCTCCGGCTTTATTCCAGATACATCCTGCATCTTTAGAACCGCCGCATATTTTCTCGATGCGAATAATGTGTTAAATCCCATTAGAACTGGGCGTTTGGAAAATTGAGCAGGTATTGATGTTAATTGAACCAAATAATCCATCGCTTCCAATCTGCCTTGGGCTGCTAAAGAGTCGTAGCCCATAGTCGCGATTTGAGGATTAATCACGGGTCTGATTCCGCAGGCTTTTACAACCTGTTCAAGTCCACCGAGGTTTCCAATCCGCACTAGCGTATTGTAACCCTCATTCAATCTTCCAAAATCCAGATGAATCCCTGTTTTTATCATCCCGTACAGGGCGCAAAAATCGTCAGATTTGCCATTTAGCAAGGATTCGTACATCTCGCGTTCGATAAGGCCTTGTTGGAGCGGGGTTATTGGATGTAAACTCCTAAATTGCACTATCTGTTCAATTCTAGACGGTTCCCTCTGTTGTAACCTGTCAAGCAGCTCAGTATTGCAGATTATGGCAGGAAAAGTATTGACTAACTCAGGCTTCGATTCAAGTACCTTCCCCATAAATTTTGAAAAAAATCCCATTTTCAATAACCTAGCTTATATAATGCTTCCTCTCTCAAACTACGACCACTACATCCCGCCCTTGCCAGAATCTCTTTGGTAAAATCGGCTATTCTGCCTGTTCTAGCGATTCCAACGTCCAAAGTAGGCGTCTTTCCCTGTATAATCAAGTCATCAATAAGTATGGCTCCTGAAGATATGACAAAATCAGGTATGGTAATAATGCCTCGGCTATGGAGCTGGCTCTCAAACTCAGGCATAATTGGATGATTGGCTGAACCCCCGATGATGTCTGCATTCGGAATAATATCCTTAATGACGGTCCCGACAGAACAAGGGACTAGAAGATTATAGTGTTTTGTCATGAAATTATCTAAGATATTCACGCCGAGCGTTTCTGCAAGTCTGTTTTTTCCTGAACTCAAATCATATCCTGAAACGAGACATCCCTCGTTTAGAAGCCGTTCTGCGATTGCCAATCCAGAGTGGCCAAAGCCAGAGACATATGCTGTAAGATTTCCAAAGTCCTTTTTTTTCAGCTTCATATCTGCCGCAACGTGAAGCCCTTGCATAACTCCTTCTGTCAACAGAGGTAGAAAAGAGCCGAAACCACCATACTCGGGGGGCAAATCCAAAACGTATCTTGTTTCCTCAAAGACGTTAGTCATGTCGCCTTGGGAACTACCCGCATCAGTGGCAATATAGCAGCTTCCTTTGAGAGATTCAATCCACGCACCAATTTTCTTAAAGCTTTCCTGTCTTTTTCTCTGGTTCATAGAATAAACAACAAGCTTCATTCCAGTATATGGCAGCCCGGTCACTTGATATTTTAATGACATATTAGATGCTAATCTTTTCGCATCATTGACTGCGGCCTCTTCATCTGGATAAGGGCAAACTCTGCATCCACCTATAGCAATTTCATCCAATCCACCATCATGAATTGCGAGGACGGCCTTTAGGCCGAGAAGACCATCCTCAAACATGATGATTTGCTTATACCTGTTCAAATCCCTCATTTTCTCAGCTCTGCAATTCCATAGATAAAATCTAGCTTGGGTTGGTCTCTTGAGAGAATATTTGACTTGAACTCCTGATAAGGTGCCTTGAATTTAGTGTCAATTTCCTTGACATCAAGGTACATCATGACGCCAAATACGGTCCTTAAGACAAGGTCGGAATCACTGCCCAGGATAACGGGAGCATTAACAAAGCTATCTTGATGAGGTATGTGAAGGTCATCTAGCCTTCCTGAGATATCCTCGAATCTAGTCTTAGTCTGGCAGGACCCGTGAGTTGACTCCCAAAACATCCTGGCATAAACTGACCAATCGCTTCTTTTTGATGGTAATGTAATTAGGGCGAGCCCGTTTGGAGATAGCAGCTCGGTAAATTTTGTCAAGTTTCTATCATCAGATACATCCATGCCGCATAAAGCGTTATTGGCCAGAATAAGGTCATATTGCTGTGTGGCTTCTTGTGGCCTAATAGATGCCCAATCTCCCTGGATTCTTTGGGATAAGGAGATTTTGGGAACTGTAGCCTCATACATGGCTAAGGCCTGCGGGGAAGGATCCAAATAGTCAAATTTTATACTTACCTCATTGTTTTGAAGCATCCGCAATAAGGTTAGCGGCATTTTACCGGTGCCGCAACCCACATCAAGGCAGTGAATTCTGGATTTTCTTTTGAAATGATTAGATATGGCGCTAGCCAGCACACCCCCTATTTTTTCATATTCATCGCCAATTATATACTCAAATGCAGCATATTGATCATATCTGAGCAGATAATTGCGTTCACTCATATCTTCTTGTTGCATTTTTATAACCCTCCTTCACCAGTTTAATCTCTTCTATTCCTTGCAGGTCCACATAGGGGACCTCAACTAAGCCCGCTGAATCAACCTTCTCTTTTATGTGCTGCAACCTATATTTGACCTCCTTGCGGGGCACTTGTTCCCAGCCATGGCTTAAAGAGCCGAAGTGGTTTGAATATGGGATGAAACTAATTTGCCCAAATGGCAAAGAGACTGCCTTATCTACTGCAGTGAAAAGTTCATCTCGGGTCTCTGTGGGAAAGCCCACTATGAAATGGGTTTGGAGCTGGACGCCATACTGGCCCAGAAGTGCGACTTTGCCGGAAATCTCCCGGACATCAGAGAATCGCCTCATTAGACTTAAGATTCGCTCATTCAAATGCTGAACTGGAATCTTTATGTGGGTGACTGAAGACCTCTTTGCAAAATCATGTATTGTAGCCCAATTCATCACCATATATTTCGGATCTAAGTTGTCAATCAGAAGTTGCATACCTGGGGCCACGGCAGATACTGACTCCAGCAGTTCAGAAAGAGAGGATTGGATGTCCAGCCCATAGGTTCCAACATCATCACCAGTCAAGCGTATGAATTCAATCTCGTCAGTCATATTCTGATCAATATCCCCCAGAATGGATTGTAAGCGCCGGCTTTTTGCAGATCCGATGCTGCTTCTTATCTTGCAATAGGTGCAGGAACCAAGGCAGCCATCTTGAACACGAACATTCATAAGGTTCCTGCTTGGTAAACTCAGGTCTGGAAGGTCATATGGACTTCCGCTTAGATGCAGCGCTTTCTGCAAGGGAATGAGCCCTTCTTTTGGGTTGACTTGCAGCATTACTTTGTCATCAAGTGATTTGGGATGCCTTTTTTCGAGGCAGCCAATTACGATAACTTTGGCGGTTTCAGCAGACTCTGAAGACAGTCTATGGACCAGATTGACAGAATCTGCCACATTCGCGTCGGTGGTGGCGCAGGTGACAGCAAAGACGTGCGATGCAGACCCTAAGTCAGATGTTTCGTTGAATCCGTTCTTAATTAAATATCTCTTTATCCGTTCCATGTCAAGTTTTCTTCTATCGCAGTTCGAGACCTGCTCTGAATAAAAGGTGTTCATTCAGTCCCTCCTTTTATGAACATTGCCCTGACTTCTTTTGCCGTGAAATCTTTCAGTTCATCCCTTGCCCTTCGTTTTACTTCATCCCTCATTTGTTGGTATTGCTCGTCGCTGAATTGATTCCCAAAGAGCAATTTGTAGTTATTCGCACCTGAGTGCTTTCCAAAGAACAGCAATTCTTCCACAACTTCAGGGGTATATGCATAGTCGAACGCATCTTTTCTTCCCATTAATGCCCTGGCATGTATGCCTGAAACATTAGGATACCTCCTGTTCAGATTAACAGTTGGTGGATTTACTCCCCTACACATGTTCCTGACAAGCGCAGTTGTATTATCTAGCTCATCATAATTTATGCCATCAATCAAGATCTTGTGCTGGTCTCTTAAAGAATAAATGACCTTTTCAGTGGCAACATTTCCGGCTCGTTCACCTATGCCAGTAAATGTACCGTCAAATCCGGCTGCTCCTGCTTCTATGGCCGCAATAACACTATCTACAGATTGGCCATTGTCGTTATGGTAATGCACAACGACTTTTTCCCCAATTATTTTTGTGAGTGCGGAAACATGGTCTCTTGATGTGGCCGGAGTCATCTTGCCTGAAGTGTCGCATGGCTGATAGAATCGTATTTTCTTTCCAATCTCAGTGAGAACCTCGCTCAGATATCCCATATCTGCACGAGTGCCATCCCCGCCGCAAAAATCCACAATGAGTCCTTTGGATGCGGCATAGTTTACACAATCAGATATGTCTGTGAGATTTTGTTCTCTTGTCTTCGACCTTGCGCTCATCAGAGCATCAGAAACATGTACAAAGAGGTATGCGACACGTGCGTTGACATCCACTGCCTGATCAACGTATTTTCGTGCAACCATTGTGGCTGCCCCCAGCTTTTGCTTTAATCTAGTGTCATTTAGAAGGCGAATGAGCATTCGCTCATGCTCGTCAATGGATGGCATCAAGTCAATTTCAAAGATCCCTGTTTTTTCCAGTTGATAGCACAACCTTATCTTCTCGTCATCCCTAAAACATAAGCCTGGCTGTTGTTCCCCGTCTCGCATGGTGCTGTCGAAAACCAATATCTTCTTTGTCTGCATCTACAAATCACCTTCAATAAACTCAGTTAAGTACTTCTTTTTATCATGAGCTCCCTGAGGAGAAGTAAGATATCTGTGCCATAATTCATATTCGAATCCCATTATTCTTGCTTCCCAGGTGCACGCGACGCCTGTTTTCTCTAATGGCTCCCGGGTGAGGTTTGGGGGATTAGCTTCAACAGTATATGTCTGGGTAAACAATACATTGCCTCGCCCCCACATGTTAATACTAAGAAATCCCTGAGACAATATGGCGAAGCCTGCGCCTTGTTTTGCTATGGCTGACTTCTTTTCGATTTCTGAACGCAAAAAGGACTCCAATCCTGCAGTCAGGTTTGGCGGCAGGGGCTCGGTTTCCCTTAGCATATGATATACTTTTAAGGCCACATCCTTATGGAATATTGTTCCTTTTGGCGCGGACTTTCTTCGGATAAATTGGTATGTTTTCCCGTATTGGTCTTTTAAGTCATCAATTCGGCATACCGCGCGGAGTTGATCTGCTGAGAATATTTCGTTTAATGGTATTTCAATTGTTGCAGACATGATGTAGTTACTGTGGAGTGGTTTATAAATGTTTCGTGGTTTTTTTCGTAAAATTTCCGACTAAATTCCATCTGATTTTTCTTATATTGACTAGTTTAAAACCTGCTTTTTCCAAAGAACGCACTAGTTCATCTTTATTAAAGCAATAATGCGGTATCCAAACTTCATCCCCTTCTAATTTAGCAAAGGTCTGTTCAGCTAGTTTTCGATACATAATTTGAGGAAACTCAGGATCACACTCCCTGTAGAAGAAATCATCTACTTTTTCTACGTTGAATTGTTCATAATCAGTAATTTTGATGGAGAATAATCCATTTGGCTTCAAGACGCGAAAAATCTCCTTAAATGCTTCCTCGATTTGATCCTTGAAATTATGGTTTAAATATTGGTATGAATACACAAAATCGAACTCATTGTCTGGAAAAGGAAATTTCTTCATAAAGACGGGGTGCTTTATTAATTTAACACTGGCTTTATTCTTCTTTACCAGTTCGTTTGAATCAGATATTAATTTATCATTATCCTCAATTCCTGTGACAGTCATGCCTTGTTTTGCAAAATAGACTATGTTCCGCCCATCACCTGAAAAGACTTCAAGCACTGATTTGATATTTCGCTCCTTTACAAGCTCAAGTTCTGGCGATTCGAGCTTAATCCTGTAGTCGTGAGGACTTTCATTCTCGCTTAGCGTATTTGAAACGACCATGCATTAGATTCATCCTGAATTATTTATAAATTTTCTCTTTGGATCGATTCCGATGCTGGCAAGTTCTGCTTGTTTGTCGTATGGTAGGAGATGCCAACTGTGAATCAATATTTCTTTGAATTTGTCCACGTCAATTCTGATTTCATGGGATCTAGTCGAATAATCTGGCTCAGGATGTGGCTGTCTAGGAGCGATTGGTTCATTTTGGGTGGTTGCTGAATCTACAAATGTTTGTTTTGTTCCGCAGTTTTCGCAATATTTTGCGCTGCGAACTATCTTTGTGCCACATTCAAAACAGTATTTTGTCTCTTGTTTGGATTTCAATTCAGGCTTCTTCTTAATCATGGCATGTCCACTGCCTTCTTTGTTTAACAATTTTTGCCAAATCTTTGTCACTGTTACTTGTTTTTGACTGCAGGGTATAGTGTCCGTCAGACATTAGAGACAGCAAAACAGCCATTTTGGGCAAGTTTTAAGCTTAAAATCATCGGATTAAGAACTAGAAACGTGATGGACTCTGCGGGATTTGAACCCGCGGCCTCTCGATCTTTGGATCAAAAGATGAGTTGGATGATCTCTTTTTTTTCTTTTGTTTGCCAACCGAGCGATCTACCGAGCTGATCTAAGAGCCCTTTGTTTTCCCTGGCATTCCCGGCTCTTTAAATATGTTACCATTAATTTTATAAACTTCCTGCCCTAACTATTTCTTCATGGGTATGGATAAGAAGATCGATTCTTTGATCGAGGCTTTTGCTTTGGAGAACGCGCTCTCTCATAAGGGCAAGGCTGCTCCTGGCGGGGTCGTCGGCAAGGTCATAGCGGCCGACCCGTCGGTCAAGGGCGAGATGAATGAGCTTACTAGGAGGGTCATCGCGGTCATCAAGGAGGTCAACAACCTCTCGTTCGATGAGCAGAGGATCCTTCTCGAGGAGAGGCATCCTGAGATGCTTAATAAGCCGAAGAAGGAGAAGAGCGACGAGCTTAAGGATCTTGACAACGTAGATCCTCAGAAGGGCGTTGTCATGAGGTTCTCTCCTAGCCCTTCTGGTCCCATGCACATCGGCCACGCGCTCACCGGCGGCCTCACTTCGCTTTACGTCGAGAAGTATGGTGGCAGGTTCATATTGAGGATTGAGGATACTAACAGCGACAACATCGACCCTTATGCTTATGACCAGCTTCCTAAGGATGCTGACTGGCTCTTCGGCAACGTGTCTAAAGTGTGGGTCCAGTCGGACCGGATGGGTGTATATTATGATTACATGGATAAGTTCTTGGAGAAGGAGGCCGTGTACGTCTGCACTTGTTCCCAGGAGGAGTTCAAGAAGCATTCTCTTGCTAAGAAGGACTGTCCTTGCCGGGCATTGATGCCTGCGGTGCAGAAGGCTCGCTGGAAGAAGATGCTGGACAAGGATGGTTTCAAGGCGGGTGAGGCTGTCGTTAGGTTCAAGAGCAGCATGCAGGACAAGAACCCTGCCATGAGGGATTTCCCGCTCATGAGGATCAATGAGTCTGAGCATCCGAGGCAGGGTAGGAAGTATCGTGCTTGGCCTCTCATGAACTTTGCAGTGGCTGTGGATGACATCGAGGCTGGCATGACGCATATTATCAGGGCCAAGGACCACGCTGACAATGCCAAGCGTCAGGCCATGATGTACAAGGCTCTTGAGTTGTCTTTCTCTCCGCAGGTTTATTTCCTTGGGCGCTATAACTTTGACGGGCTCGAGCTTTCCTGCAGCAAGACGCGCGCCAGGATCGAGGCGGGCGAGTTCTCTGGTTGGAGCGACATAAGGCTTCCTTTCATCGAGGCTCTTAAGCGGAGGGGTTATCAGCCTGGTGCTTTCAAGAAGTACACCCGCCAGGTCGGCTTGTCGTTGACTGACAAATCTGTCAAGGCAGAGGAGTTCTACAAGGGCCTTAACGCCCTGAACAAAGAAATTCTGGATCCTGTCTCAAAGAGGTTCTTCCTCATCAGGAATCCTCAGAAGATCAAGGTCGAGAATGCGCCTGCTAAGGAGGTCGAGCTTGACCTCCACCCTGACAACGAGAAGGGCGGAAGGAACTTCAGGACTGGGAATGAGTTTTACATCGAGGAGGCTGATTTCAAGGCCTTGAAGAAGGACGGCCTCTACCGGTTGATGGACTGCCTGAACCTCTACTCGAAGGACGGAAAATTCATGTTCGATTCCTTTGAGTATGAGAAGTACAAGGCGCATGGCAATAGGATAATCCATTGGCTGCCGGCAGACAAGGAGTCTTTCGAGTTGCTCTTGAAGGTCGAGGTCCTGATGCCTGACAATATGACTGTCGAGTGCCTTGGAGAGCCAGGCCTTGACTCTGTGAACGTCGGGGACGTAATCCAGGCCGAACGCTTCGGATTCATGAGGCTCGACTCAAAGGAGAAAGGCGTGCTAAGGTTCTGGTTCGCGCACAACTGATTGGTTGAGATGGTTTCTGCCCTGCCTGGATGCGTGGGCTGTTTCTTTGGAAAGCTTTAAATTTGTGCCTTTATTCTCTGTATTCATGAGACGTCTTGAGTTCGCCACGGATAAAGAGGATACTGTTGATTACCTGAAGGACCTTTATATTTACCTGAGGATGCCGTCGGTCTACTTGGCGGAATCAGTTGATGATTTCTCCAGGAACAGGTTGAGGCTTAAGCATTCGTTTTTCCAGAAGGTTCTTCCAAATCCTATCTGTCCTGACTATGCTCACGTGATTCTTCATAACGTCAGGCTTGACCCTTGGCGTGATAAGCAAGGAGACATTCTTGAGGCCATGAATCAGATGAAGGAGTCCGCACTCGTTTTTGACGTGCGTGATTATTCTGGTCGCTGCCAGATCTTTTGGCCTAGGAGGCCTCATACTTGGTTGGGTTATTCGGATGCGCAGATCTCCCAAGGCTTGAGGGACGGCGACCTTGTATATAGGCTGCATCTGTTTCATGATCTCAACTACCAGAATTCTTTTGTGCTGAACGTGACCAAGCAGAATCCTGACGAGGGCGCTCCGCGGGGAAAAAGAATAAAGCTGGAACTGAAAGATATTCTACCAGGCCGTGTATCTGATCCGGGAGCAGTATTGAGTCTTGCTGCGCGCTAAATCTCAGTTCTTCACGATTGTCACGACGACTTTCCGGTCAGTCCTTGGCCCGTCGAACTCGCAGAGGAATATGTTCTGCCACCTTCCAAGCCCAAGTTTTCCGTCGATGATCGGAATCGTCTCCTGCGGCCCCACGATCCCTGCTTTGAGATGCGCGTCTCCGTTGCCGTCGTGCTGGTCGTGCTCCCAGACGCCGCTTGGCACGAGCTTCGACAAGAGAGAGATCACGTCGTTCTGCACGCTCTCATCCCAGTTCTCCTGGACCATGATGGCTCCAGTGCTCCCTTGGACGAACACATTAACTATTCCTTCTTTCACCTTGCTCTCGCTCACCACCCGCTCCACCTCGCGCGTGATGTCGTAGAGGCCTTGTTTCCTGTCGGTGCTGAAGCTTAGCTTTGCCTGCATGCTTTCTGGAATGTGATGTCCTGTTTTTAAATTTAGTTCTCTTTCACCCAGCAGTAGGGGTCGCATCCAATCTCTTTTCCGTTGCTTAAGAAGTAGCTCACTGCTTTGCATCCGCCCCTGCATCTTGCGCTGAACTTGCATGTGTCATCATAGCAGTCCCTGCTGAACATGAGCATGAGTGGATTGTTCCAGATCTTCCAGATCGGATCCTTGGTCAGGTTTCCGCAGATGATGTCTGATATGTAAGAGCATGGCGTCACATCGCCGTTGGGCTTCAGGCTTGCGAAGCTCTTTCCTCCGAAGCATTGCATGTCGTTGTAGTCCGGCGGATGACATATCCTGTCGTATTCCCGCGCTACGATGATCTCGGTGTGGCCTTCCCACTTATCTTTCTTCGCGAGCAGCTTCTTCACTGCTGATTCATATCCTTCTTTGGATGGAAGAAGGCTGTCTCCGCATCCTTTGGGAATGTATTTCATAACTTTCCATTTCGACACTTCCTTGTCTTCGCAGAACTCCAGTATCCTCTCAAGAGAGCTGATGTTACTGCTCGTGATGGTAGTTGCCACGTTCACGCTCACGCCGCTTTGCACCAGCAATCCGATCGCCTCTTTGGCAATTCTGAACAATCCCCTGCGGCCACGCATCAGGTCGTGATCTTCCTCTATTCCATCTATGCTCACCTGTACCTTCTTTACGCCATGCTTCAGTATCTTCCCCATGTTTTCCTTGACAAGCAGGCCATTCGTTGAGAAGCTGATCTCGAACCCTGCCTGCGTTGCTGCAGAATATATGTCAAAGAGGTCTCTTCGCAGGAGAGGCTCTCCCCCTCCTATCTTGAGCTTCTCGACTCCGAACGCGCTTAGCTTCTCTATGGCTTCAAGGACCTGCTGCGTGCTCATCTCGTTGTGAGCCCCGAGGTTCCTTGCGTTGTAGCAGTGGCTGCACCTAAGGTTGCACCTGTGTGTTATTTCGTATGCCACTTCGATGAGTTTCCGCTCCATTGTTCTTTCTCCTGAAGTGATAGATAAAAAATCAAGAAATATTTTGTGCGCCTGTTTTTTCCAGGCCTTTTAGCACCTGTAATCAGGCTTCAGCTGCCTCCTCTGGAGCTCCCGTGCCTCTTCCTGGACGACGTAGCCCAGACATCTGACAGGGTCGCTCATGGCATCTGTCCCCTCTATGCCTACTGGTGCTGGCCTTCCTGTCCTTTCAGGCAGCTCGCTGAAATACGCGTAGTGGCCTGAGAGGAACTTGTCTGCTCTTGCCCTCATGCTTTCACCTCCTGATATCTGCATTCTTCTTCGCTTTCCCATAGGGATTGCAGCGAATATGTTATCCCGCGGCATCCTCCGCGGCACCGATCGAACCTGTCGCATGTCTGGCACTTGCCTTTTATCCTGCTTTTCAGCCTCCGTAGGTCTTTGAGTACCTGGCTGTTTTTCCAGAGGTCTTCCAGGTTGTCTGTGAGCGCGTTCCCTATCCTGAATTCAGGCGCTGAAAGCGCGACGCACGGGTATATGTCCCCGTTAGGGGCTATCGAGAGAAGGGTGTGGCCGACCGGGCAGCCTGCGACAGGCACCTGGTCCAGCTCGTCCTCTTGAAGCGCGTATTGCAGGTTGCTCACTGACCCGCAGTCCACTGTGACGCAAGGGTTCTCATTCCTGCGCTCGCATAGGTCGTTGATCAGCTTGGAATAATCTTGGTATCCTGGGAGGAGGCTCCTGAACATCTCAAGCGGCAGGTCTCCCTGCTTTACCTTGATGAGGGTGAGGTATGGTACTTTCTTTTCTCCCAGCCACTTTACGAATGCAGGTATGGATGAGATGTTGTTCTTTGATACCACACAGTCTATCCCGACGGCCACGCCATGTTCCTGGAGAATGCTTATGGCTTTCTCGACGCGGCTTGCGCATCCTTCCTGGCGCAGGAGGTCGTTCACCGCCGGCAGGTGAGAGTCGAGCGAGAGCTGGCATTGCTTCATCCCGGCTTTGGCGAGATCTTTCACCAGTCCCTCGTTTAGGTTCCAGGCATTGGTGGTCAGGTTGAAGGCGCATCTTTGCTTGGTGATGTACTGTGCGAGCTCGACCACGTCTTTTCGTAGGGTAGGCTCTCCTCCTGTGAGTCCGATCTGGAAGGCACCGAGCCTTGCAAGCTTCCTTATTATCATCTTCCATTCGGCGGTGGAAAGCTCCTTGATGTCCTGGTACGTCTGTCTCACAGAGCAGTACTTGCATCTCATGTTGCAGGCAGAGGTTATCCCCAGGTGCACTACGATAGGTGCCGCATAGACTGGCTCCTCTGAGTCGTGGCTCAGTAGGTCCTGCGAATATCCTATCCTCGCTTTCTTAGGAATGTACCCTTGGAACTCTGCCATGTCATAATTGCAGAGCTTGTTCCAGAAGTCAGCGTCCTCTTCAGGGAAGGATTTGTCATTGCAGTGTTTCCTGAACTTGACGTATTCTTCTTTGTCCAGCTCCAGCACCGTCCCTCGCCTGTTGAAGAGGATGAATTTGTCCTTGTCTTTCTCTGTCTTCACGATTTTAGGGATCATCTATTCCTACCTCTCTTAGGAGGATGTCTGCGGTCTTCTGATCCCTTCCTGTACGTTTCATAGAATGACTTGGATTTGATGATTTCAGGCCGCTTCAGTTTTTCGTTTTTAATCCGTTCGTCGTTCGCATCTTCTGTCCAGCTGCTGTAGTGGCAATCAGATCTTGTGATTTGGTAGGTTCCTCGTTCCGGCAGGCTTCCCAGGGCTTCGAGCCTTCTGACTAGGGATTCTGCGTCGAGCAGGTTGATCTGCT
This sequence comes from Candidatus Woesearchaeota archaeon, assembly GCA_016933095.1. Lineage (GTDB taxonomy): Archaea > Nanobdellota > Nanobdellia > Woesearchaeales > SM23-78 > SM23-78. The sequence goes on from JAFGBP010000017.1 coordinate 27,240, forward strand.
CTGCGAGGGAGAGTACGTCTTCCTGGCTTGCAGGCCCGTTTCTTTCAGGAGTCCACGTGGAGCGATATACTAGTTCTCCTGTGAAGCATTCAACGTAGAAGTTGGTCTTGTTCAGAGGCCAGTATTCTCTCAGTTCGTATCTTGAGTTGACTTTTCCTCTCAGTTCGGTGTCGGGTTCAGGGTATTCTTTCTTATTTGATGCGTTGACGGCAAGGTATGGTACCGTCTGCCAATGCTTGACCTGTAATCGGGTGTATTCCCGTAAGTTCTCTTCAAGTCTTGACCTGCTCCTGTGTATTGCCTCTTTGTCTTTCCTGATCCTGGTTTCAATGTCCATGATTTATTATAAGCGTTTTATTTCAGATAAGCTTTTGTTTTATTTATTTTACATATCGTTTTAAAAAGATTTAAATATGCTGCTTATTACTCTCTTTTCATGGCATTGGGGGAAGAAGAGGCCGGACTCATACTCAAGTTCGTGAAAAAAGAGCCCCGTACAGTGCAGGAGGTCTCGAAAGTCATCGGCAGGAGCTGGGTCACGACAGACACTTACCTAAAGCAGCTGAAGGATCGAACGGGATTGGTGAGCATCAAGACGTTCCGCAAAGGCACCCAGGCAGCCCTTAAGATAGTGTTCTATAATTACTCTGAATCAGTCTCTTCCGATGACGTAAACGAAGAGCTTTTCGCCAAGATAAGGGCCGGAAGGGCCAAATCCGACTTCGATTTCCTGGATATATACCAATATGCAAAGAGGAAGAGGGCAGTTGTCGAGCACGGGACTGAGTCTCCCAAGGGCCTGATCGCTGCGCTTCGCAGCGCGCAGGAATCATTCCTCAGCTTCTCAGGTAACCTCTCATTCCTCAACCTAAACGGCGTTCTTGAAGAGCTTGAGTCTGCGCTCAAAAGGAAGGTCTCTGTGAAGATAATATGCCGCATAAACTTTGCATCGCTGAGGAATTTCATTTCCCTGCAAAAACTCATTCAGAGATACCCTGATTTCATTGAGGTACGCCATACGTACCAACCGCTGCGCGGCTCCATCGTCGACGGCAAATGGGTGAGGTTCAAGCAGGCGGAGAAGGCGAGCGACTACAAGAAGGGAGAGCTTTCTGTCGACACGTTCATCTTCTACGAAATACGCGACGAGGAACTGGTCTCGTGGCTGGAGAAGGTGTTCTGGAGCATGTTCCGGGTCTCTATGGATGCTGGTTCTCGAATGAAGGAGCTGAAGAGGATCGGATAATCAAAACCTTTTTATAATTCTCGCCCGTTTCTTCATCCTATCATTTCGAGGTGATATTCAATGGTTGAACTCTTGGTTGTTAAGGCTAAGGTTCGTGAGATGTGCGGTGACATGAGTGTGTCGTCTGACTTTGCAGACGTCTTGAACGAGCGTGTGAACCAGCTCGTCACGAAGGCTATCTGGCGTGCTAAGGAGAATGGCAGGCGCACCGTCATGGGCAGGGACATTTGATTTGTTTCCTTGCGCCACGCTCCGTTCGCGCATATTCTTGCTTGTCTATCGATTCTAGCATTTTTCGATGTTCTCTCTTCAGACTTCGCTAGGTGGCGCAAATAGAAACCGTGTTAATATACTTTAAGCTTCTTCTGCTTTATTATTTCTCTTATGGCTTTTATCTCTGTGTTGAAGCCGAGCAGTTCCTCTTCAGGATACTCATTGTCCCGAAGTTCGTGAAGAAGAGTCTCTGCCGCCATGAGCTCTGCTTCCAAGTGGTTCAGCTCACGTATACGCATGTGCTTTGCGTGGTGGCTGGCTTTCACGAGAAGTTCCATTGCGTGGTTTCTGATGCTGGGGCTCATCTTCCAAAGAATCCTTTCTTTCTAGGAGGAGCTGCTGGCGGTGGTGGCATGCCTGGTGGCGGCGGAGTGTTGAAGTCAGGCATCGGCGGCAGGCCGTCTGGTCCTACTGGCGGCATGCCAGGAGAAGGCGGCATCGGCCCTCCTTGCTGAGGCCTCATCCCTGAATATGGGAACTTGTCAGGCATCGGCGTGTTGCTGTCCATTTTTTGAGGCATCCCGAAAGAGTCGTTTTCGCCAAAGCCCTGTCCGAACTGGTCGGGGCCTTCATGATGAAGATTCTCTTCCTTATGCTTCTGCATATCCTCCTTGACTTCCTTTATCATGTCAGCTAGCGCGAGTATGCCGTTCGCTATCTGCTCGTTCTGCTCCTTGACGTTTGCCAATTCCTCTACAGGGTTGTGCTCTGAATATTCGTGGGCGAGGTCTGCTTCTGTGTTGGTGAAGAGCTCCAGCAGCTTCTTCAGCGTCGTGTTCAGGCCGTCAATGGATTCTTTCAGGCTCTCTCCTTCCGGCAAGTCGCCCAGAGGGTTCTTCTTGAGCTTCTCGATCTCGCGCCTCAAGGCTTCAAGCTCCTGCCTCGGTATCAGTTCGTAGTCGTCTTCTACAGCCAAGAAACCACACCCCTCATATTTATCATATGATTTAACATATGTATATCACTACCTCTTTTCGACTATTTTTAGATTGGAACTATTTAAACTTTGCGGAAAAACCCCGACGGACCAGAAGAAAGAAAACCAGTCCTTGAAAATCATATCTTAACTTATCTCTTAGACGCCCGTGGAGCTTTGAAACCCGGGAACACTCTTGATATCTGGTCGTATATGACATCAGACTGGATTGCGGGAGGCGTTATGCCGTGCTTATCATACAGGTGCAGGTTTGAGTCCCTGCAATAAGCAATCCCTCCCATTTGAAGAAGCGCTTCCTCGAGCCTTTCGAGGCCTTTGAACTCTCTTTTTCTCAGGTCCAATATAGTATTCGTCAATGTGTTCGCCCAGCTCTCAAAGCTTATCACTCTCAGGTTCTCTCCGATGATTCGCATGGTGTCCTTAAGAGGCTCATATGACCTTTCTCCCTTGTGCGTGATATGCGGCCTAATCTCTCCTTCGGACGTGAACTGCATTGCGTTGTAGACTGGGAGGCTGTAAGCATTGACTTCTGGAGTCAGTGCATAGTTGAACTTTATCTCATGGCCCAATAAGACTTCCTGGTTTCCGCCGTTGGAATAAGCCGCTCCTTCGGAGACCAGTAGTTCGTCCACGACCGTCTTTATCATCCTGTTCCAATAGTAGTTGAGTTCTCGCTCATCCCATCCACGCTCATGAAAGGTTTCGTCCATGTGTGGAGGATACCATATCCTTCTACCTTCCCGTTCTTTCTTGTCTTTTATCTTCTTGGCAAGCTCGATGTGATGCAGTATGTTAGGCTGGATTATCTCCTTGTCGATGATCTGAGGGTCAAGCTCTGACTTCGAATTCTTTCCGTATCTCTCTAGAACTGTGTAAAGGACCTCGCCGCTACCTATGGGGACACAGATGTAAGTGTATCTTGAAGAGGGCCAAATTGCTTTCTCGACCTGGACTTCTCCTGCCCTGGTCTCTTGTTGAATGTACTTCTTGCGTTCAGGTGACAGTCCTTCAAGAAGCTTCTCTTCCCTGTAAGAAATCCCTTTGTATCTGCCAGTAATGTATGTCTTCACAGCCCCCATGCATTCAGGAGCGTGGAGAGGTTTAAAAACTTTGCTTCCGTAGTGGGTGCGTCCAGAAAGGCCGCCTAGCGCAGTCTGACTGACCTGCACGCGAAGGTTCTAGACTCGGCCATCATTAAGCGTGGGACTAAGAGAACGATAGTGAGCGCATGCCGGGAGGCGAAGCCTCTGGCACCGGGCAAGCCGGTGCTTGCTGGTGCGAATGGCAAGAGCCATTCTG
>JAFGBP010000018.1 GCA_016933095.1 Candidatus Woesearchaeota archaeon
ATGATATTATATGCGGAACCTCTAGAATCGGACAACAATTACAGGTCTAGGCGAACGGAGCGCGGCACAAAAGATTTTGAACGGTTCTGGTTATAAGGAGCAACGCCACCGAGCCTTGCCCATCTTGCGTCGTCTTCTATTTTCGGTTCGGACATACTAGACCTCGTTCTTCACATGATGATGTGCGGATGGTGTACAAGGCAAATCCGGTGAAAGAGAAGCAAGAATTATTTTCAGCCTTTTCTTATTTCTTTTTCTCTCTTATTTCTTTTGCTCATGCGCGTGGACCAGCTACTTTGGACACCGTCCTGGAGTCCAATACGCCACGGTTGGGACAGAGCAGGCCAGACACGGGTTGGTGTAGTCAGACGCGTATGGGTACTTCAAGCCTTTGGTTTTAGGCCCATTCCAGCCGCACACAGGCATGTAAACCGCGATGCAGAACTCGGCGTTTCTCTGCTCTGGAAGGCAGTACGTCCTCACTCCCTTGTCAGATTTGTCAGGTGCAGTAGGGCCCTCACACGACACGCTTGCGCCAGCCAATGCGATTGCAACTACTGCCGCCAATTTCTTTATGCTCAAAAGCTTCTCAAGCATATTTTCCACCTCCTACCTCTTTTTTTTCATAAACCTAGCATCCCATCAGCGCTCTTGGCCACTTCTTTTATCCTTGCCCACGCGTGGTCAGCGTCCTGCTTAAGTAAGTCAAACAGATGCTCCAATGAGTCCATTCGCAGGGCATACTTGCTCTTTTCTGCCGCCACGATGCCGGATTAATATGACTTGGGTGGTGAACTACAGCCTCATCCTTGAGGATCTGGTCGATGGTCTTTATCAGGATCGGTCTCCCTTCGGGAACGCATGGGGCTACCCTCCAGGATTCCCAAGAGAAGCCATTATCCCTCTGACAGGAAAGGAACTCAAACCTGCCTGGTTTATCATCCATCTGGCTTCGGTGATGCTTGGCGCGTAGAGCGCTCGTTCCATGAGGAAAAGTATTCTGGGAAGTAATACTGGGAAGTCATATAAATATATTATGGAGCATTTCGCAGTCTCCAGTAGCGGGCGTCTCCGCCAACCGTCTTTTTCATCAAAATTTATATAGGCTTAAGTCCCCACAGTAGACTATCATGCAGATTATCAAGAAGAACCTCCGGTTAAAGGAGGTGACTGTGAAAGTTGAATCCGCCGAAGACTTGTGGTATCTTCACCAGTTGATAGACTCTGAGGACTTGGTCAGGGGCAAGACTGAGCGCAAGATAAAGCTGGATGGCGGAAAAGGCGGCGAGGAGAGAAAGCAGACCGTCTTCAAGAAGACTGTCTTTCTTGAAGTAAGTGTCGAGAGGGTCGAGTTCCACAAGTACAGCGACGTGCTCCGGGTTTCGGGGGTCGTTGTTGAGGGGCCTGAGGATGTCCCGCGCGGCAACCATCACACGATAACGGTCGATGAGGGTTCTGTCGTCACGATCAAGAAGCCTGAGTGGCTTAATTTCCAGCTGGAGAAGCTTAAGGAGGCGGCTGAGAGCGTCAGGCACAAGATACTGATTGTTGTCTTTGACCGCGAAGAGGCTATCTTCGCGCTCCTCAAGGGAGGACAGGGATTCGATATCCTCAACAAGATCAGCGGCTCTGTTTCGAAGAAGGGAGTGGATAACACTGAGAAGAAGAACTTCTACCAGGAGATAATCAAGCTCATACTAGAATATGATAAGAGGCATAAGCCCAAACACATGATAATAGCATCTCCCAGTTTCTGGAAGGAATACCTTCTCAAAGAGGCTGATGATAATCTGAAGAAGCGCCTCACTCCAGCCACTTGCAGCGAGGTGAGCGAAAACGCGATCAGCGAAGTGCTTAAGCGGCCTGAAGTCTTCAAGGTGCTCGAATCCGATCGCGCAGCCCAGGAAGAGGTCTTGATGGAGAAGCTCTTGACAGCCATTGCTAAGGACATGGCGTGCTATGGCATTAAGGAGTGCGAAGAGAAGGTCGAGATCGGCGCTGTAGAGGAGCTCATGGTGAGCTACGAGTTCCTGAACAAAGCGAGGCTTGATGACAATCACAAGAGGATCGAGCGCCTGATGAAGCTAGGTGAGCAGCGCGGAGGAAAGGTTCACTTGCTGAGCACTGAGAAGGCTGACAAGAAGCTGCACGGCCTTGGCGGGGTCGCGGGGACTCTAAGGTGGGTGACGAAATGAGTTTCGGCACCCTCAAGAATCGGAGATTCTTGTTGGAAGGGTTGATTACAGCTTCAATTTCTTCATGAGATCGTGTGTGGCATAGACCTTGATATGATCCTGTTGCTTCAGTTTCTTTTCATTGCTCCAGATACCGCACTTCAGATAAAGAGCTAGAGCAAAATACTCCAGATCTTTGGGATCGGGACATATCAACTTTGCATATTCTCGATAGGTCAAGTATTCTTCTTCAGGAATCACCATGATTTTCTCTGCAATCTTATTGAAGAATATGCGGAATTGATTTTCATCCAGTATGGATTTCTTTATTATTAGATGGCTATTTTTTGCAAGTTCCAAAAATAATAGTTTCGGAGCATATAACTCTAGATTCCTAAGATAGCAAAGATCAAGTGATTTTCCGGGCCGGATAAGCATTGCCATGACTATGTTCGCATCTATAACAAGTTTCATCTAGGACCGTGATTGGTGCATCTTCATAAACTCTCGGCTCATATTCTCAGAAATTTTTCGGCCAATCTTATCTGCATCTTTTTGTGTGAGCTTGCTCTTGCTCACGATGCTTTTTAAGGTCTGAAGATCTTCGATGTCCTTTATCCTCTCTTCGAAGGCTTTTCTTGCTACTGCAGACCAGTTCACTTCGTCCAGCTGGCTCATCCTTTCCTTCAGGTCATCAGGCACTGATACTGAGAGTGTTCCCATAGGCAAAACCTCCAATGATAATTTTAACAATTATAATAAAGAAAACAATAATAATATTTAAAGGTTTCGGATTTGACAAAAGGAAACCAGACTAAACATATCAGAAAACCACATTATTCTTTCATTCTTTCGGAGATCTCAACGTGAAGCGCCGCCCATCTTCTTCAAATCTTGCAAGGACAGAAAAAAGGTAACCCTGCTGGTTGTATCTTCCGACCTCGAAGTGAAGGTGAGGATAGTCAGCATACCCAGAGAGTCCTGAGAATCCTATCAGCTGACCCTGAAAGACCAGGTCTCCTTGCTTGACAGGAATGCCTTTGTGAAGATGAACATATTTTGTGTATTCATCGTTGTCATGCTTCAAGATGATGAAGTTGCTTTTTGAAAGGTATTTCTTATCATATTTTCCCTCATCGAAGCCGTCCCGCACCTTCTCCACGATCCCTCCAAGAGCTGAAAGCACTGGAGTGCCGACAGGTATCTTGAAGTCAATGGCAAACAGCAAGTCATTTCGCGTGTAGTGGAATGGCGCCGGCTCTGGTAAGTACCTGGCAATGCCCATCCTCATCTGCAATGGGATTGAGTAGGTGTTTATTGATTCTCTCTTCCTGCCTGACATTGGAAATGGAAACAAGAATGACAATATAAAGATTTACTAAGGCGCGTCATTTACAAAGATTTTAAAATGCCCTTGCACAATCTTTTCTCATAATGGTAGGAAACGAGGTTGTAGATTCAGAAGGGAAAGAGAAGATGGAGATGCTTGTGCAGGACATCCTATCGAAAAGGGAGCTCTCCACTCTCGAACCTGAGTTCGCGCTTCCGAAAGTGAAGAGATTTCTTGAGCAGAACAGGAAGATCCGCCTGAAGTTCGAGGATAGTGATTATCCTAAGTTTCGCAAGTCAAAGGAGTTCAAGGCCATAGTCAAGGATGTGCGCGCTGAACTCCGCAAGGTGTACGGCGTGTTCGTGCTTGAGAGCGCTAAGAAGCGAGAGAAGCTGCTGGAGAACCTGAAGGATGACCCGTCGCTCGAGAATCATGATAAGATATTAGAGACGCATCAGTCAAGCAAAGAGCGCATTCCGATATACAGCGTGGTGTATAAGAAGATATTCTCTATCACAAGCGAGCCGAAGTTCATAGTCGACTTGGCGTGCGGCCTCAATCCTGTAAGCTATCCTTACTTGCAATGCACTCCAAGGTATGTGGCCAGCGATGTATCTGAGAAGGACATGGAGTTCCTGAACAGGTTCTTCAGCCAGGCCAGGATCGACGGGAAAGCGATAGGCCTGGATCTCATGAAGGACCACGCTAAAGTCGAAGAGCTGTGCAAGGGCGCTGATGTCGTCTTCCTCTTCAAGGCGCTTGATTCTCTGGAGGCGATCAAGAGGAATTCGAGCGAGAAGCTGATGGATTCTATCATCGAATCCGACACAAAATACATAGTGGTCTCGTTCGCAACCAAGAGCATCGGCGGCAAGAAGGACATCCGGAAGGAGAAGCGGGCGTGGTTCGAGAAGATGATGAAACGGAAAGGATTCTCTGACGAGGTGATCGACCTTTCCGGTGAGACGTTCTACGTGCTGAAAGTCAAGGGTTGACTCCAGAATTAGAAATGGGAAGATTTATTACGCGTCTCTTTCTACCAGGAACATGGCGACCATACTTTGGGTTGATGACAGCATCTACATGATTTCGTTCATCAAGGAACTGGAAAAGGACACTGGCCACCACATAGTCCATTATCGCGACGGCGCAGAGGCAGCCGAAGAAATGAAGGGCGGACTCCAGTATCAGTTGGCGGTCATCGATCGCTCACTGCCTCGTTTGGATGGAGAAGAAGTCATGAAGCTTTCCAAGAAACTGCATCCAGATGTTCCAGTGGTGTGCAATAGCGCGTATCCTTGGCCTTCTCAATATGCAGATAAATGCGTAGATGGCGGAATGCTTGGCAGGGTAGTCCGGGAGTACCTTCCCTCTTTAGAAAACACGGAGCAATCCCAAATTCCATAAAAAGACTCCAGAAAAACGCTTCATTTCCGGAATCTTAGGGTCTTTATTAACCTTTCTCTCCCAGTAGCTATTTTAACTATCGTTCGATTGTAAAAAACAGTAACATATTTAAAGTAGTTATAGGTTATCCCTCCTAAAAAGGGGGGAGCAGATTAATCCTGCTTTTAGGAGGTAGAACAATGATCGTTAAGGAAGAGTTTCTAAGCAAGCTTCGAAGATATTTCCGATTGAACCTGTATGAAGTTAAGATATGGGCGGCGCTTCTATCGAGAGGAGTCTCGACTGCAGGAGAGCTAAGCGACATCGCCAACGTTCCAAGGAGCAGATCTTATGATATATTGGAGAGCCTTGAGAAGAAGGGCTTTGTAGTCATGAAGCTAGGAAAGCCAATCAAGTACATGGCAGTCCCTCCAAAAGAGGTTGTCGAGCGTGTCAAGAAGAACACGAAGATCGACGCTGACGAGCACATCAAGAGGCTGGAGGACCTGAAGAGCACAGACGTTATCCAGGAGTTGAACTCGTTGCACACCCAAGGAGTCGAGCTTGTCGAGCCGAGCGACCTCGCAGGATCGCTGAAAGGAAGGCACAACCTTTACAACCACATCGAGCTCACGTTGAAAGGCGCTGAGAAGACAGTCACTATCATGACGACGTCTGCAGGTCTTGTCAGGAAGATTGACAGCATGAAGCCGGTCTTCGAGCAGCTGAAGAAGAGAGGGGTCACGATAAGGATCGCCGCGCCTCTCAGCAAGGACACGGACAAGGCAGTCAAGGACTTGGGCAAGGTTGCAGAGATCAGGCACACCAACTCCAAGGCTAGGTTCATAATCGTGGACGGCAAGGAGCTCATCTTCATGGTGATGGACGACGCAGACGTGCACCCGACATACGACATCGGAGTCTGGATCAACACGCCGTTCTTCGCCAACGCACTCGAAGAGATGTTCGAGCTTGCATGGAAAGAGATGAAGAAGAAGGCGACTGCATAAGCAACGCTCTGTAAGCGATAAGCCAAAATTCTTTTCTCAAAATCTTTTTCATTCTGACATCTTTTGTTTGATCTTTCTCTTTTTCCAGGCGCCGCGTACATCAGATGGACAGCTGACTATCGCGGCGGATGGAAGGCATTGATGAGGGACCAATAATTTTATATAGCCCAGTTCCGTTCTTCAGAGCATATCGAATAAGCGATTAGAAGGGCAGATGGTATATTTACAATGACGAGCGAGAAGGTCCAGGAATTGGGAGAGTCTCTTCATCCGTTGGAGAGGAAGGTGCTGCCTGCTTTGAAGAAGCATGAGAAGCTCTCAGATATTGTGCGGGAGAGCGGGCTTCTTGAGGTAGAGGTCATGCGCGCTGTGCAGTGGCTCCAGGCCAAGGAAGTCCTGCACCTGAAGGAGTTCGTGAAGGAGGTCTTGGAGCTTGGCAGCAACGGCCAGAAGGCTTTGGCGAATGGGCTTCCTGAGAGGATTTTCCTGAAGGCCATCGAGGAGGAGGCTAAGAATCGTGATGATCTCAAGGCTGCGAGCGGCCTTAGTGACGAGGAAGTCAATGCCTGCGTCGGCGTCCTGCGGGGTAAGGCCGCGATTAACATAAGCCAGGGTCCTGTCTTCATGATCACTGAGCATGGAAAAACCTTGCTCCAGAAGGATACTCCTGAAGAGGCTTTGCTGAAGAAGATCTCGCAAAAAGAGGTTTCGCCTAGCAACCTTAAGGACTTGGAGAAGCTCGCTTTCAGCAACCTGAAGAAGCGAAAGGACCTCATCGTCGCGGCCATAAAGAAGGAGTGGACTATCACTCTCACGCCTGCTGGGAAGAGCCTTGTGAAGCTTGACCTGAAGGATGACCTTATAGAGAAGCTCACTCCCGAGATGCTGGCGTCAGGCTCGTGGAAGGACAAGAAATTCCGGTCTTACGACGTGGAGGCTGTAGTGCCTAAGAAAGCCAGGGGCAAGAGGCATTTCTGGAACCAGGCAAAGCAGAGCGCCAAGAGCATCTGGCTCGATATGGGATTCAAGGAGATGACTGGCAATCACATCCAGACCTCTTTCTGGAATTTCGACGCTTTGTTCACCGCCCAGGATCATCCTGTGAGGGAGATGCAGGACACGTTCTTCATCAGCGAGCCAAAGGAAGGGAAGCTTCCTGATGACGCTTGCGTCGAGGCTGTTAAGGCAGTGCATGAGAACGGCGGCGACACTGGAAGCACTGGCTGGAACTACAGATGGAATCCTGAAGAGGCGAAGAAGAACGTCCTGCGCACGCACACGACCTGCCTGTCAGCAAGGACTCTTGCCCGGATGAAGGAGGAGAGCATCCCGATGCCTGCGAAATACTTCATCGTAGGGAAGGTCTTCAGGAATGAGACTATGGATTGGTCTCATTTGTTCGAGTTCAGCCAGGTGGATGGTATCGTGGTCGATGAGAACGCAAACTTCCGCCACCTGCTCGGTTACCTGAAATCATTCTTCAAGAAGATGGGGTATGAGGAGGCGAGGTTTAGGCCTGCGTATTTCCCTTACACGGAATTCAGCGTCGAGATCGACGTCTTCCATCCTAAGCACAAGAAGTGGTTCGAGCTTGGCGGAGCAGGCATATTCAGGCCTGAAGTCGTGAAGCCCCTGTTAGGCATTGACGTGCCTGTGCTCGCGTGGGGGCCGGGATTCGACCGTATCATAATCGATTATTTCAAGATCACCGACATCAGGGAGCTGTACAAGAACGATGTGAAGCAGCTCCGCGAGATGAAGGAATGGATGAGACTGTAGGTAAAAGGTAAAATAAGATGCCGACTGTAAACCTTAACAAGCAGATATTGGAGAAGCTTCTTGGGAAGAAGCTAACAGATGAGGAGCTAAAGGATCGTATCAGCATGCTGGGGACTGACCTTGAGAAGATCGAGGAGGATGACATAGTCGTAGAAGTATTCCCGAACAGGCCTGACATGCTGTCCGAGCAAGGGTTTGCGCGTGCACTCTCCTCTTTCATAGGAGCCAAGACCGGACTTAGGAAGTTCAAGATAAACCAACCAAAGGATTCTGACCGCTACACTGTCAAGATCGAGAAGTCGGTCGAGAAGGTGAGGCCTTACACTGCCTGCGCCATCGTGAAGAAGCTCAATTTCAACGACGAGAAGATAAGGGAGATCGTCCAGCTACAGGAGAAGCTCCACATAACATTTGGCCGCCACAGGAAAAAGCTCGCCATAGGAATCTATCCTCTTGAAATGATCAACCTCCCCATCACTTACAAGGCCTTGAAGCCTGAAGAGATAAAGTTCAGGCCGCTCGAAGCGCCCGGAGAGATGACAGGCTCTGAGATACTGGAAAGCCACCCGACAGGCAAGGAATACGCACACCTGCTCGAGGGCTTTGACCGGTATCCTGTTTTCGTGGATGCGCTCGACAAGGTGCTCTCCATGCCTCCGATCATCAACTCTCACGAGACCGGCAAGGTCACAGACGACACCAAGGAGGTCTTCATCGAATGCAGCGGGTTCGACTTCAAGGTGCTCAACCAGTGCCTGAACATCATAGTGACCAGCCTGGCAGAGATGGGCGGCGAGATATACCAGATGACGCTTGAGAGGCAGGACGGAAAAGACGTCATGAAGACTCTCACTCCCGACCTTGAGCCGCAAGCTTGGAAGCTCGACATAGGATATGTCAAGAAGATGATAGGCCTTGAGCTTCGCGAGGAAGAAGTCAAAGATTTGCTGGAGCGAATGGGCTACGGGTATGACGATAAGGAGCATACTGTGCTCATCCCTGCCTACAGGACTGACATACTCCACCAGATTGACCTTGCAGAGGACATCGCGATCGCATACGGTTATGAAAAATTCGAAGCCGAGATCCCGAACGTCATGACTCTTGGAGAAGAGGATCCCCTGGAAGTGTTCAAGAACAGGATAGCGAACATCCTGGTAGGAATGGGACTCGTCGAGACCATATCCTATAACTTATCGAACAAGGACATCAACAACCAGAAGATGCTGCTTGACCCGAAATCCAAGGTCGTCGAGCTGGCGAACTCCCAGACTATAGACCGGTCCATAATGAGGTCGTGGGTGCTCCCGAGCCTCATGCAGATACTTTCAGAGAACACGAACAAGGAATACCCGCAGGAGCTCTTCGAGCTAGGGACAGGATTTGTGATCTCCCAGACAACAGAAACTGGAATTGAAGAGGTGCCGAAGCTTGCCGTGGTGATTGCAAAAGCTGATTCTGATTTCACCTCTGTAAAGCAGGTGGCCGACGAGCTCCTCGAAGCCCTGGAACTCAAGGGCTCTGTCGAGAAGGCATCCCATCCATCGTTCATTCCAGGCCGGTGCGCGAAGATTGTGGTGAGAAGGAAAGAAGTTGGGGTCATGGGAGAGATTCACCCGCAGGTGCTGGAGAACTTCGGAATCCAGATGCCCGGCGTCGGCTTAGAATTGGATATCAGAAAAATTTATGAACTAGTGACGCAGTAGGGGAGTTCTATGAGCAGACGTTTGCAGATTGCAGTTCTTGGAAGCAGCAAAGAGATTTGTACAAAGAAAGCATATGATATTGCAGAAGGCGTGGGGGAGGAGATCGCAAAGATAGGAGCTATCTGCCTCACGGGTGGCGGCCACGGTGTGATGGAGGCTGCTATGAAAGGTGCCAAGAAGTATGGGGGGTTGACTCTTGGAATCCTTCCTTGGGGGAGGATGGAGCATTATAATCGCTACTGCGACGTCGTCGTCGCTACAGGAATTGGATTCTCAAGGGATGCAATTAACCTGAACAGCTGCGACGGAGCTATCCTCGTTGGAGGAGGTGCAGGGACTCTCAACGAGGCAACGTATGCATATATTGAGGACATACCGATCGTTGCCCTGAGCCCGAGCGGCGGAATGGCTAAGAAGGTGGCCGGCACTTATTTTGATGAGAGAAGGACAGAGAAGGCATGGGATGCCAAGACACCAAGGGAAGCTATCCGAAGGATACTTACGGAGATCGAGAAGAAGAAGATCACGAGCAAGCGCGCAGGGTTTCAGAAAAGGCAAATACAGTACTAAGAGGATGAAGCCATCAGGTAGTGCTTGGCTTAATCCAAAAAAAAGATTCTAAAAAGTGAATAATGAAAAATATTTGCATTGAATATTCTGAAGTTATTCCTTTTTCTCAGGAGCCGCCTCTACCTTCTCATCCTTGGTCTTCTTAGGGATAGGAGCGTTCTTGATTTTCTTCACAGGGGCTGCCTTCTTCTTCCTGGTCCTCTTAGGAGCCGCAGAGCTCTTCTTGGATTCCTTCTTCTTGCTCTTTTCGACAAGCACGAATCCTGCTTCTTTAGCTGCCTTTGCGACTGCAGAGGCGTCTGCGCCCTTGGATATCTTGACGACCTGGTCAAGCGGCTCGAGGTGCTTCACATTGCACTTCCTTCGCCTTGTCTCTCCGTCTATGAGGACTGTGTTCGCGTCCACGTTGTCTATCACTATGCACTTCTGTCCTGCGTCCCTGCCTGCAAGCTTCACACACACTCTTCCAATCTCGAATAGCATTTTATCAGCCTCTTCTTGTTCTTATTATCTATTATCGTTTTTCTCTTTTACTTTGTTTACTTTGTCTCCTTCACTTATCTTCTTCTCTTCAATCTTCTTTTCTTCATCCGCCGCCTGGCCGGAATGCATTCCGATGAAGGCGGCGCTCGAAAGCTTCAATTCACTCGCATTCATTTCCGAACCGGCATCCCTTAAGATTCAACCCGGAATTCGTCGCCGAAAACCTGAATGGATGCTGTATCGGTATCCTAACGTGTCATGTATGGCAGCCTTGTTTACGGCATCTTTTACGGACTCTTTTACTGTCTTACTGTCCCCTGATCTGGGATTTAAGCTTTGCCCTAAGGCATGCTGGGCACAAGGAACCGCCGTAAGCTCTCGCCACGGTCTTCTTGGACTTAGGTGTGTTCTTGGCTGCGGCGTTGCCGAGCCTTGGAATCCCTCTTAGGGCTCTTCCGCAGCTTCCGCACTTTGCGACCTTGGGCTTCCTTGCCTCAAACCTGAGCTTCGTAGCGCCGCCCGGAACTCTCTTGTGAACCCGCTTCTTGCTCCTTGATCTATGCCTTGGTGCTACCATATTATCTCTCTGGAAAATTGAGGTATTTATAAAGGTTTTGCTGCGTGAGGCCGCGTTGAAAAAGTGCGCATAAGCGCTCCTTCAAGAAACTTACGCGGACACTCTAGACTCGGCAAAGGGTTCGGCTAATGCGCGATGAGCGCCGCGCACGAGAGACTTTCAACGCACCCGTTGCGTGAACACTCCAGAAAATGCTTAGTACACCTTGAGTATCTTCCTAAGCCCTATGCTCATGAATATGCTTAGGAGCACGTATGACCAGAACCAGGTGAACTTAAGCCCGAAGATGGTGAAGGGATATATCTTCTCGTTGCCGACGACGATCGACTTCAGCTTCGAGCCCGTTATCGACTCCTCGGGCTGAGAATATTTCTTATCTGTTGATATCAATACTTCATGGTCATAGACTTCATTGTTGTACTCGACTGTTAGGAGATACTCACCAGCGCCTCCTTCAAGCCGCCACACAGCCACGTTCTTCTTCAAAGCCTCATTGTATCCTATCTCCTGGGTCGCGTTGTTGATGTGCACAAGCTCGGGCGTCGCGGAGAGCGTCGCGGTTGGCGCGTATCCATCGGCAAAGACTGCCGTGACTGTAAAGGGAGTGTCCGGCGTTATAGGCAGGTATGCCAGGTTCTGGCTCATCCACATGAATATGAGAAGGACGGGTATCATCGTGTAGAAGGTCGCCTTGAAGCTGTGCTTCATGTACTCCATGTTCACCTTCATGGCTTCTCCCTGGAGCTTCATCGCCTTTTCAGGGTCTTCCTTTGAAATCTTCCTTATCTTGGTCTGGTGTTCCTTCAGCTCGTCCTTCAGGCGCTTCATGGTCTTCTGGTCTGTCACGAACTTGTAGACCAAGGTTATGATGACAGTTATCAGGAACGCCATGATGAATATGGCCAAGGCAGGGTGAAGATTAAGCAGAGGATTAAATACCGGATCTAAAAAGCTGATAAAAGCCATAAGTCATCTCACCTTTGAAAAATTAAAAGCCAAAATTTGGAACTGGAACGGAAAATGAAATGGAAATGATGAAGTCAACCGACCTTAGCCTGCCTCACAGCCTATCCTGTCATGAACTTCCTCATCATGGGATTCATGTCCATCAAGTGTTGCTGGGCGATCTCTTCGTAGAGCCTGTAGACGATGGATACTGTAAGCAAGAGTCCTGTCCCGCTTGTCAGAGCTCCTGAAACGTCAGCAAGCGCGGCAAGCAAGCCCACAGCTATTCCTCCAAGGACTGTGAGCGGCCAGATGTACCTGCTAAGCATCCTCTCAAGCACCCTAATATCCTTCCTGAATCCTGGAATTTGAAGGCCTGAGTTTATCATCTGGTTTGCTTGAGCCCTGGGGTCAAGTCCTGAGGTTTGCACCCAGAACACGCTGAATACCACTGCGCCGACTATCATGAAGGCCATGTACACAAGTGCATGCCATATGTCGGCGGCTGATAGCGAGCTTGTGATTAGGAGGCGCGTGATCTGCGGCCCATAGAGCCACGCTGCAAATCCTGAAACCGGACTGTTGCCTGAGAACGTCCCGAGAAGAGGATACCCCCAATTCGCCAATAGCTTTGCAAAGAGCTGCACGTTCGCGATAAGCGCGGCTACGAGTATGACCGGGATGTTGCTCGTGTAGAAGAAGTGGAGAGGCCACCTGACTCCGTATCCTCTTACTCTTCCAAAGCTCAAAGGAATCTCTACCTTCATTGATTGACCGTATACCACCATTACGAATACTACAATCGTCGCAATTATTCCTGCCAGGAATAGTCCTGCCGTTATCGCATCTCCGGCGCTTAAAGATTGTATGAGTCCTGGAAGGGCTCCTGCAGCGATTCCAGGCTGTGAAGGGCTAGGCAAGGGATTAAATGCCCGAATCACAAGGCTCTGGCTCACTCCGGCCGCGATGAACAAGCTGATTCCTGAGCCAAAACCCCACTTGCTTACGACTTCGTCCATGAGCATGATGAGCACTCCTCCAAGGAAAAGTTGAAATATCAGAACTGCTGGGCTGATGCCTGGAGAAGGCGCAAGCCCCCCCATGCCAACGTAAATTGCTCCTTCAAATATCACAAAGAAGACTGACAAGAGCTTCTGTATCCCTTGGTACCTTTTCTTGCCCTCGTGGGTTGTGAGGTCAAACTTTACTATGCCGGACCCATTGAGCAGCTGGAGTACTATGGAACCCGTCACGATAGGACCTATTCCAAGGCTTATGATGCTTCCAAAGCTCGCTCCCAATATGACTGAGAGGAATTCGAACTGCTGGAGCGCGTTGGCCCCTAAGCCGTATAGAGGCACAAGCCCCATGACAAAGAATAGGACTAGGGTGATCATTGTCCATTTCAGCTTCTCATTGAATGCCAGCTTCTTCTGGGTTGGCGGCTGGACTTCTGGAAGGTTGTTTAGAATGTCGTCAAAAAATGCCATTTCTCATGTACCCCAAAACCCGTGACTGAAAAGATGTTTAAAAAGTTTTGCTGAAAAAAAGGCTTCAGTACAACTAAGCCCAATCTAAGCACGGGCTTATTCTGAGTCTGGCGCGTCCGATTCACCAGCAGCAGCCGCTTTCTTCTTGTGCGAAGCAGCCTTTTTCTTCTTAACTATGGTCTTTAGGACCGTCACTTCTCCACCTGCAGCCTTGACTCTCTCGATTGCGTTCTTGGATGCAAAGTCAACTGTGATGAAAAGCTTCTGTGAAGGCTTGCCTGAACCCAAAAGCTTGTTGTAGACTGTTTTGGTCAGGTCGACTGCAAAGCCGCCTTCCTTCTTGACCGCAATCTCCTGTTCCAACAGCGAGGGAAGGTCGTGTTCGACATCTGTTATGTTGACCCCTACTATGAATTTTCGGTTCTTGGATGTAAATCCGTGCTTTCCGATAGGTTCACCCGCGTACATGGGCTTCTTTTGGTCTGCTTTCTTTCCGCTTCCAGCGCGTCCTCTTCCTCCTCTGTGTCCTGCGCCTCTTCTCTTCTTCATGCTTCCGCATCCGTGAGTCTTGGTCGCTCGGTACTTGTGGACTTTCTTTCTTTTGAATTTCATAAAAATCACCTAAAGCATCTTCTGGATGAGGTCGTTCATCTTCTCTCCTCTATATCCAAGAGCGCCTCCGAGGCTGAAAGGCTTCTTTATGCCCTTCCTCTCGAATCCTCCTCTTGGAGGGTGAAGCCTGAAGACCTTCTTCTGGAACCCAAAAGCATCCTTCTCTCCTCTCTTCTCGACAAGTAGCTTGTAGGTCTCCTCTGAGATCTCTCCATATGCTACATAGTCCTTGCACTTCATGGCGGCGTACTTGTTGGTTTCGTTGTTCGGGACGACTACGCATGCAAGCTTCTGCCTCAGTGCAAAGTTGTTTATGGTCGCGATTATGTCCTTCTTCACACTGACAACTCCCCTGACAAGGATTATTGCAATCTTGCCCGCGGCATCATCTTTCTGTTTGATTTTATCCTTGCGGCCTGCCTTGCCTGCCGCAGGAGCAGCCTCCTTCTTGGGAACCGCTTTCTTGAAGGCTTTCTTTTCCGGTTGGTTTTCAGTTGTCATGATGATCATCCATTAATCTTTTTCCTTTCATTATTCTGTTTTGCATTTTGCATTATCTGTTTAGCCATTCCGAGCAATCATTCTTTCTGCTCTTTCTTCTCGCCTTTGGCATTCTCTGCATCCTTAGCCGCGACCGCTGCTGCTGCCTTGGCGACAATCTCTGCAGCCTCAGCACCAGCAGGCTCTCTTGGCTGATCCGAAGCACCCTCGAGGATTGCCAAAGATGAAACATCGACAGGCCTCACTTTCATCTTGGAAAGCTTCTTCAATGCCTGTTCGCACGCATAGATGAAATTGACCCGGTTCTTAGTCTGCCCCCGCGTCTTGGCCCATATATCTTTGATGCCCCCAAGCTCAACTATCTTGGCGATGTCCTTTTGGCATACTATGCCCTTTCCCTTAGGCGCGGGCATGAGCGTGATCTCTACTGAGCCGCACTTACCAGTCACTGCAAATGGTATCGAGTGAGGAGTCTTGCAGTCACACTGCCAACTTCCGCATCCTCTCCTGATCTTGAATATGTTGATCTTTGCTCTTCGAACTGCCTTCTCCCTTGCAGGGACGGTCTCCTTTGCCTTTCCAAGCCCCACTCCTATGTGCCCGTTCCTGTCGCCGACAACGGCGATTGTGGAGAACTTTGGCTTGTTTCCTTCCATGGTCTTCTTCTGGGTCTGCCTGAAGACTCTCCTTGCTCCGCCTCCGAACTTTCCCTTTGACTGCCCGATAAGCAGCAAGTCCTGTTCAGTGTGCAGGAGCGAGTCGGTTATCTCCGGCTCCAGTATCCTAAGTGAGTTGTCGAGTATCTCATCTATGTCGGTGATTTCGCGGTCCTTCACTCTTCGCCCAAGCTCCGTAATAGGCTTCCATTGAGAGAAATCCTGTGCCTTCTTCTCTCTTACTTCTTGAGGCGACACTTCCTTATTTACCCTGTTGGACCTATTTGCCCTGTCTTCCTGTTTTCTCCTTGCCATCATTATCAACCTTGTATATCAATCACGTCCATGCATTCAATCATCATACATTATCATCATATATTCATCAGGTTCATTATTAATATTATGCCAATATCTTCTTCTTAGTGACGGCCACATCATCTGTCATCTTCTCAGCATGAAGCTTCTGTTCCTTGTATTGAAGGAACTGCACCTTGTCCTCAGACTTTCCAAAGAAAGAGGAGATGTGCTCTCCGTTGATCCTTGACTCGCTCGGAAACGTGCTCTCATCGACTGGTATCGAGAGCCCGCCCTCGACAACTCCTTTGAGAGCTGCGTAAAGTCTTGATTTTGGAGTGTTTGTCTGGAAGCCGAAGTCAACGATGGCTTCCTTAACGTTCTTTGCCACGGCCTTCTTTGCCAGCAATATGCCCGCCAGGTAACACGCAGGGGTGTTGTTGAATGAGTATTTCCATCCATGCTTCGCAAGCTCTTTCGAAGCTACGCCGCAAACGACTTTGTCACCGTCATGATCATATTCGACGATCTGAAGCAGGAGCTGCTTGTTGGTCTTCCGGATGACCAGCCTTGGCTTCTTGCTCTTAAGATAGATAAGCCTCTTCTTGTAGTTGGTCCTTCCTTCTCTCTTTCTCCTGTATGCGACGACTTGTTTGCTGCTCATTTTACTTCCTCATGATCTTGATTGTTTTTGATCGGTGCGGCTCCATTCACTTTTTTGCAGGAACCTTCTTGGCCTTTGCAGGCTTGGCATCCTTAGGCGCACGGACTGGAACTGACGCCGGCTTCCTGTCCTTCACTACGAGGTTCCTCTCCTCCATGAAGATCTGGATGTGCTTCTTGCTCCTGAAGAATCCTCCGCCGACCTTTCCGTAGAGGTCCTTGTAAGTCTCCTTTGTCACGACCCCTCTCTCGAGGATGTTCTTCAGGAATGCCCTCTGGCTCCTGACCCTGTTGATCCACAGTCTCTTAGCAGGAGTCCTTGCGGTCTTCTTTCCTTTCCTGCTTCCGACTCCCCTCTTGAGGCCTCTCTTCTTCTGGTGCCTAATCTTGTTGGCTCTCGCTCTTGAGACGCCCTTCTCAGGCAGTATCATGATGGTACCCTCTCTTATGAGAGCCCTGATATCCTGCTTTGTGATCGCTTCCTTCACGTCTTCCAGGCTCGCAGGATCGAATATGACCCTTTTTGGC
This sequence comes from Candidatus Woesearchaeota archaeon, assembly GCA_016933095.1. Classification (GTDB taxonomy): domain Archaea; phylum Nanobdellota; class Nanobdellia; order Woesearchaeales; family SM23-78; genus SM23-78. The sequence goes on from JAFGBP010000018.1 coordinate 16,705, forward strand.
GAACATTTCATGACGTCTGATGCAAGTCTTTTTTGGAGTGTTAGCTTCATTGTTCATCCCTTATGATCAGTTATTGTGTATGAGGACCTTGTCTTTCTCTTTCTTCTCCTCTTCCTTCTTCTCCTTCTCGGACAGCTCCTCTTCTTTTTCTTTCTTAGGAGCCAATTTCTTCTCCTCTTTCTTCGCCTTCTCGTCAAGCCTCTTCTTCTCGTCGGCCTTCTGCTTATCGGCCTTCCTGGCCTTCAGCTTGGCGTCGATCTTCTCAAGCTCTTTCTTGGCGTCGATATTGAGTATCTTGATGCTCTTCTTGGCGGCGGCGTCGATTATCTCTTTCCTCTTCCTTCCGCCAACGCTTGACGCTATTATGATCCCTTCTTCCTTCGACACGGCTTCAAGCCCCGCCACGTTGAAGACTAGGACTGGCCAAAGTCCGCTCCTGTCAAGCCCTCGAACCGCGACTGGCGACCTGTAGCCAGGGTTAGGATTAGGAGTCCTGCCCTTGAACTTCTGCCGCTGCTTGTTGTCGCTGCCCCTCGCCTTTCTCCAGACCTTTCCGGATATCCTAGGCTTGGTACTTGCATCTCGCCTGCAGAAGGTTGGCTTCCTCTTCTTGGCGGCTTTTCTCGTTTCCAGTAGCTTTTTTGTCGTATCAACCATTAATCATCACTTCATCCAATAATATAGTTTTATCTCCCAACCGGCTTTCCATCTTTCTCTGTCAGATATATGCCATCCTGGAAGATCCTCTTGTCGAACCGAGCCCTTTTAGTGCCGAGCTCTATCTTGGCAGCGGTCTGACCCACGAGCTCCTTCTCAACTCCATCAACCATGATTACCTGGCCGTCGACCTTGACAGTCACTCCTTGAGGGATCTCGAAAGTTCTCGGGATCTGTTCTCCGAAGTAGTTCTTGATCTCCAGCTGGCTTCCTTTCACGGCTGCAGTCATTGGGAAGTGGCTTGAGCACACCTTCAGCTTGTAGACATGGCCTTCTGTCACGCCTTTGAACATGCTCTTTAGGTGAGCCTTGAATGTCATGATTATCTTCTTCTCCCTCTGGGTAGCGTTCTTTGAGGAGAATGCTATTTCAGACCCTTCGACCTTGGAATTGATCCCGGGCAAGGAGAGTTTCCTTGATACCTGGCCCTTAGGACCCTTCACAGTGAAGGTACCGTCTGCCAGGGAAACCTGGATCCCTTCTGGGATTGCGAATTTCTCGTTTATGTCCGCTTTCATAATTATCTCCTGTATCTTATTTTCTGAGTCTCAGTAGCAGTAGCTGATCAGCCTTCCCCCTATGGCCTTCTTCTTCGCCTCATAATGGGTCATAAAGCCCTCAGGCGTGCTCACAATGAGCAGTCCGAAGTCCTTTGCCGGAAGGTATCGCTTCTCGAACTTCTCGAATCCATCGTTCTTCAGGCTGAACCTCGGCTTAATGACTCCTGCCTTGTTGATCTTTCCGAGCAGGAATATCTTGAGCAGGTTCCCCTTAGAGTCCTCGAGCTCCTCGAATCCTCCGATGTAGTGGTTGTCCTGCATTATCTTAAGCACTGTCTTGATTATCTTGGAGTTGCTCTTTGTGACTATTTCCTTCTTTCCAGCCTTCTCGTATGCGACGATCTGTGAAAGCACGTTTGCGAGTGGATCGTTTAGGGTCATCTTTTCTTCCTCTTATCTATTGCTATGTCTCATTATTCTAATTTATTCTAATTGAATTTCTTGAATCCTATCTTCTGCGCGACCTCTCTCAGGCATTGCCTGCAGTATCTAAGGCCGAACATGGCGTTCGGTGCCGAGGCGCTTCCGCATCTCCGGCACTTCTTGAGCTCCTTGCCAAATTTCCTCTTTCGAGGAACATTGTGCTTGTTGTACTTTGCGAGCTTTCCTGGCTTTCCGCCGATCTGCTTGAGCATCTTTGAGTAGTGTGTCGTGGTCATGATAATTCACCTGTTAAAGCGCGGATTATTCCTGCTCCTCCTTGATCTTGACTCCGTAATTGCTCTTCATGTAATCTATGGACTCCCTCTGCGAAATCCTGTGATTCTTCGGGATGACCCGTTTCATGATCTTCCTCTTCTTAATCCTGAATCCTGGCCTTGTGAGCGTGAGTGATGCCTGCAGCCCCATGATGCCTATCTTAGGGTCGTACTTAGCATCTGGTATGTCAATGTACTCCTTGATCCCGAAGGACACGTTTCCCTCATCATCAAAGTTGTCCTTTGAAAGCAGGCTTGCCTTTGCTGCAAGAAGCCTCTTCAGGAGTTTCTCCGCGTCATCCCTTCGTAGAGTGATCTTGCATCCGATAGGAAGGCCAGGCCTCAAGCCCCAACTTGGAATTCTCTTCTGAGTGACCGTTTTGACCGGGTCTATGCCCGTGATCTGTTTTAGGAGGACTACTCCCTTCTCAAGGACAGACTGTTCTTTGCCAGCCCCGATGTTCAGGGTAAGCTTGTCGATCCTTATTTGTTTCATTGCTTGTTCTTGCGTCATCATCAATCACTTAGTCAGTCAATAATCATTCATCATTCATCATTCATCATTCATCATTCATCATTCATCATTCATCATTCATCATTCATCATTCATCATTCATCATTCATC
>JAFGBP010000019.1 GCA_016933095.1 Candidatus Woesearchaeota archaeon
ACGTGGCTCTTTCCATCTTTCTGCCTCACTACATCCTTCTCAAACTCAAGCTTATCGTGCTGCTCAAAAACCTTGCCGTCGCTGCCATAGCACATGATACCTTCAAGTGTGATGAAATCTTTAGCATCAGTAACCTTTATGTCAGGATTATCGCTACCATCGTCAGCACCACCATCGCCGCTGCCATCATCTTCACCACCAACATCTGCCGGCGGAGGAGGCGGAGCCCTCGGATTAACATAAGGATTATCCTTCACACTATCAGGATCTACTCTTACGAACTTCCAGGGATTGAATTTCTCAGTCATTGTGGTTACTTCCAGCAGGCGAATTCGCCAGTGCACTCATCCAAAACGGATTTAGGTAGTGGTTTTCCTTCTCCTTTGAAGTAGTTTATTGCCTGGATGAGGTCTTTCTTGCCATCAAGCCTTGCTTTTATCACTTTAGCAGCGTCGCACGACGCTCTGTATGGGTTGCCGACGTATTTCTCGACAAGTCTCTGCGGGTTTTCTATCAGTCCTGAGTATGATGCTACGAGCTTGAAGCTCTCAACAATGCTTTCCAGCACTGTTGGATGGGATTTTGGGTCTTTGGCTCTTGCATACGCACGTAATGCGCGTGAGAGGTTGATTATTGCCTGCGCACCTCTTATGGATGATGGGTAGACCATCCTATAGAGCAGCACTTCGTCATCTGCACCGATGTTGTCTTCTTCTGCTTTGGAGGGCCAGACTTCTTTCATCTTCCTCTTGCTGTTTCCTGCAGCGTCGCAGGGTATGTAGTCAAGGCCCTGCACCAGATACCTGAACATCAACAATTCCTCACCGAGCTCTTTAGGGTCGGGAGTCTTTGCCATCTGCTTAAGATAAGCAAAAGCGTCAACGAATTCCTCGGTATGGTCTTCTGGCTCGCGCTGGTCTTTGAGCTTGACCTCTCCACCGCTTCCCAGAAGTATCGCGTCAAGGTCTGATGGGTTCTCGCTTCCTGGCGAGAAGTTGTCAACGTCGATTATGAGGTGTGACCTGTCCTTCAATGCCTTGTCCATAGAGACAGTTCCTGTGTAGGCCCCGTTCCCGAAGTTAGCGCTCCATACCCCTATGCAGAAGTTGAACTTTTCCTTTCTTTTCTGGCCATCAAGCCCGACAAGTTCCCTTTCGTGCGTTCCGCCGAGGTGGTATTTCTTCCCGTCTATCTCGATGAATCCTTCGTATATGTTGAATAGCTGGTTCTGCACTATCTCTGCCGCCCTGTTGATCTCCTCAACAATGATTAGCGGGGCGTAGAGCATTGAGGTGACCCTGCTCAGTTCCTGCTGTGAAACAACACCGCCTTCCTTCATTGCCTGGACGAGCTTTCCAAAGTCAAGCTGCCTGTACAATGACTTGATATCAAGGTCATTCCTACCAAGAACATAGGCTGCCCTGTTGCCGACAAGCGACTTCAGGTCTGCAAAAGCCTGGCTTTTGCCCATGCCTGCTCCGCCGTAGAGTCCGACGTTCAATCCTGCCGATGCTGCAACCTTGAGGACATCCCAAAGATAGAAGTCAACCTTGCCAAGCCTTGCGACACGTGTCGTGTTGACATAAGTAGGACTGTCAAGGCCGACAATCTTCTTCATAGGGTCAGAAGCTTTCACTCTTCCACCCCGTTCACGACCTGGATAGTCACTTTCACCAGCATCGCTGGCTTAAGCACATCGCTAAGGCAGGTCGGAATACAAATGATAGACTTATTGCCCTGCTTGGCAATCCTCTTGGTTATCACAAATTCATTATCCATTCTTTCAACACCCAACAGTATACCAATAAGACATCAGGAATGCCCGGTCATATAAAAACCTTTCGCTTTTTTCATCACTTAATAGTAGTATCAAAACACCAAAATCAGGCAATGGGCTACCGAAACATTTATATAGATAATAATATCCTCATATGAGGATAAAAAAGTCTTAACAATGTTGACAAAGAACCAAGCCCGGATTTTGCAGGTTTTTGCTGGCAGGATTACTGAGCAGTTCAGCATGAGGGAAGTCGCCAAGATCCTCAATAAAGATAGCAGCCTTGTCAGGCGTGCCACGCTGCCGCTTATAGAGCAAGGACTGCTCAGTCAGGTGAAGAATAAGCAACTCGTCCTTAACTACAGGTCAAACCATCAGGTTCTTTCTTACATAGAATATTTAAGGAGCAAAGACTTTTTGTCAAAGCCAAGGAACAAGAGCATAGGCATGTTCGCAGAGGAAATCGTAGGCACGGTCCAGGAGGATGATTTTGTGCTGCTCGTGTTCGGCTCAGCCGTAACAAGCGAGAAGCCTGGGGACATCGATATCCTGCTGATAGTGAAGGACGTACAGCAGGTTGAGCCTAACGAGAAGATACTGCATAACATTGCCAGGAATTTTCACAGCGTGAAGTTTGACATCAACGTGGTGTGTTTCGCGAGCGTTTACGAGATGCTCTCAACAAGAGACCAACTCAACGTCATGAACGAAATCCTGAACAAGCACATCATCCTGCATGGCGCTGAGACTTTTTACAGGCTGCTCACAAACGGGAGAAAATAAGATGATAATCGAGGACAAGCAGATTAAAGAGATACGAAGCAGGGTAACGCAGTATCTCAAGGATGGCACTATCCAGACCAAGAGCAAGCCAGAGCACGTCAGTTTCTTTCTCGCAAACGCCAAGAATTCGCTAAACTCAGCTAACGTCTTGTTCGACGTCTCAACGAAAAAGGATTTGCAGGCAAGCATGGGCTTTCCGAATTTCGACGGGTACTTGTGGGTTATCAATGCGAGCTACTACTCAATGTTCTACACCGTCAGGGCACTTCTGGAGAACGAAGGGCTGAAGCTGAGATCCGACCTGTCAATCCATCTCGTAACGTTTGATACGATGATGCATTTCTTTTACATCACAGGCAAATTGGAAAAGCGCCTGGTAGAATACTTTGTGCAGGGAAGGGATGAGGCTGCAGAGCTTCTCGGCCACACAAAAGCAGAGGCGCTGATGAAGGATTACCTGTTCGAAAAGACGAAGCGAGGCGAATTCACCTATGAGATGGGAAAGTTCGCGATAGAGTCAAAAGCACGTACCTCTCTTGAGCGCGCAGGCAAGTTCTACGAGGAGATAACAAGGATAATGGCGCAGAAGAAACCGTGAAATCAAAAGCAGTAATAACTTTATGAAGCCTGACAGATGCAAGCATCTATAAAAATGATTGTCAAGCTTCTTGTCAAGTTTCCTTACGCCTCCATTAGGATAAACGGAGGCTGTTCTTTATAATACTGTGCCGTTTCAAGCTCTCCCTATATTCATGTTCTTTTTGGCTTGAAAGAATAGGCTGTTTTTGTCTGTCAGAGTTCAAAGGTTCAAGCTGTAGACGGTTTGTTTCAGGGGGTGTTTTGAACCTCGAAAACGCTGTTTCGTTCAGAGGCAGAGGCTAGGAGTGCAGAATTTGAAATCTGAAAGTGTTCTTGTCCGCCTTCATGTCCGGCTTGTTTGGATTTGGATTGTGCAAAGGACAGTCATTCTGGGTTTTTTCCGGTGTTCTTTTTGCCGTGAACTTGCGGAAGTTTTAGCAAGTTTTTTACGAAGCACTTTACGAAGTGGTCTTATTTCTTGGATAGATGGAAAGAAGGCAGAACAAGCCATTTACGAAGCGAGAAATCACCCGTATATCATGGGTCTTTTCGATTCCTCCATGCCCAGTATTCATCCGCTCTCTTTTGTGCTTCTATATTTTCTTGGCGTTGCTTGTCTATTCTTGGCTGTTCTGTAAGAAGCCGCCAGGCTAGGAGTGTTTTGATTAGTTCTTCTACATTCTTCATCTCTGCTGCCTGAGCAAGGAGTGGGAGTTGCTCAGCCCATTCATCAGAGATCTTTATTTTGAGAATCAGGTAGGTGTGCGGTGATGCATAGTATTTCTTGAAGACCATACATTAATATTAGGCCGAATACGCATAAAAACTTTGTAGTCAGATTGTGGCACAAAGCAGAAGAATATTTATATCAGTACCGCTATAACTATCATATACATAAGAATTAGCCTTCAGCGTGCTAATTGAGTTCTCACGCTCCTACGGGGAATGCCAGATTTAACTCAAAGAAGCAACAAGCGAGCCCTGCGTGGTGCTGCTACAATGGGAG
>JAFGBP010000020.1 GCA_016933095.1 Candidatus Woesearchaeota archaeon
AAGGTCTGGATGCACGTCTTGGTCTGGAGCGCAGAGTAAAGGTCACGACATTTCACAGCAAAAAGTTCCTTGAATCAAGGATATCATGCAGTGCAAAAGATAAAATTTTATATATCCTTTCTGATATTTTTGCCCTAAGAGGTGTTTTCATGGCTAGAAAGATTACAATCGCGAGCGGCAAGGGCGGAGTCGGTAAGACTACGAGCGCCATTAACATAGCCCACGCCATGAACAAGAGGAATAACAAGACATTGCTTATTGACGGCAACCTGTCGACTCCTAACGTCCACATATATCTTGGCTGGCCCATACTCAAGAGGACTCTTGTCTCTGTGATGAAGCACGAGTCTGACTTGAAGGACGCCATCTACAAGCACAGCTCGGGCCTTAGGATCCTGCCCAGCATTTCTTCTGCGGGTGAGATGAGGACTTTGAAGGTCGACCGCTTGGCCGAAGTCATGGATGAGCTTGAAGGGGAAGCCGACGTAATATTGCTTGACAGCGCTGCTGGCATTGGCCGAGAGACCCTTGGCGCCATGCAGGTGTCTGACGAGGTCTTGATAGTCACTAATCCTGAGATGGCCGCTGTGCTTGACGCGCAGAAGACTGTCCAGCTCGCGCACGAGCTCGGAAAGACCATCCTTGGAGTCGTCTTGAACAAGGTCAAGTACGGAAAGCACGAGATGAAGATGGAAGAGGTTGAGAAGCTCCTGGACATCCCTGTCATTGGAGTCATTCCTTTCGATGAGAACATAAGTAAGGTCTCGAGCGGAAAGCATCCTGTGACGCACGCTTATCCCAGGGCGAAGTCTTCCAAGGGCTTTGATCGGGTAGCCGAGGCTCTTCTCGGACGCAAGTACCTCGAGGGCGTGAAGCGCAGGAAGAGCCTTAAGGATTACGTCTTGAAGATGATCGGGCTTGGAAAGTAGAGCGGGTTCTCATCGGACGGGCATAGGAACATGCGCCGTTTGCCCCTAAACCTTTATAAAAAGACCCTGTTTCTTAGAAGCCTATGAAGATAAAGGCATTAGCCATCACCGACCGCGGCATTGAACCAGTCACTGCAGAAGAGATCAAGGAGATGACAGGCTGCAAGGCAGAATCGCGTGATTCGTGCGTCTCTTTCGACGCCGAGCTTGACGATATCCTGAAGTTCACTTACATGACGCAGAGCAGCGACCGAGTCTTGGCTTTGCTGGCCAGTTTCTCTTTCAGGGATGAGGACGATCTCCTGAAGAAGGCTGAGGTAGGAGTTGGGAAGCTAGGCGCTGAAAACCTTAAGCTTTGGTTCTCCAATAGCTCAACTTTCAGGGTTGACTGCGAGAGGAGAGGAGTCCATGAGTTCGGAAGCCAGAGCGTCGAGCCTGGCATAGGCGATATCATCGGGGCCCGGGTCAAGAAAGAACTCTCGTTAGAGCCTGGTGTTGACCTGAAGAATCCGGACGCCACAATTTATCTCTTCCTCAATAACGACCAAGCTTATATTGGGGTTGATCTTGCCGGCAGGGACCTGAGCAAGCGCCATTACAGGATATTCACCAGTCCTGGGACTGTGAATGCCAAGATTGCCTTTGCAATTGGAAGGATGGCAGGATTCGGCCCTAAGAAGAGGATGGTCGACCTCTACTCGAAGGCCGGCATCATCTCCATAGAGGCAGCTCTTCATGCAAATAATATCAGCGTCAACTTCTACAACAAGGACTTCTCTTTCAAGAAGCTGCCGGGCCTAAAGGAGAGGGATTGGGATTCTTTCTTCAAGAAGATCGATTCCAAGAAGAAGAGTGACGAGCTGGAAATCACTGCTTTCGACTCCCAGCTCAGGAACGTCGAGGCGACGAAGAAGAACGCCAAGCTCGCAGGCGTCGACAAGCTCTTCAAGGCCTCGAAGATGGACCTCGACTGGATGGACGTCAAGCTTGATGAGAGCGGCGTCGACCTCGTCGTGTCGAGGATTGCCTGCCCTTCTAACCACCACGCCGAGGGCATGGTGAAAAAGGTCTACAAGGAACTCTTCCACCAGGCAGAGTTCTTCTTGAAAAGCGGCGGAAAGCTGTGCCTCTTAGGAGAGAACCTGGCGCTACTGAGAGAAAGCATTACAAAGGATTTCAAGATTGCAGAAGAGAAGAGGATCTGGGGAGGACAGATGGAGTACGAGTTCATCATCCTCGAACGTGTGGAGAAAGAGGCTCTGTTCAAAGAGTAGCCCCCTGGCTGCGCATAAGAGTCGGAAAGCGATTAACCTAGACTCGACTAAAGGATGTTATTAATAAACGGTAGCAGCGGGCTACGAGAGAAGTAGCCCCAGGCTGCGCCTACGAAATGCCATACGATCAGACTAGACTCGGCTCGAGGACGTTATTAATAAGCGGTCGCAGCGGGCTACGAAAGAAGTAGCCCCTGGCTGCGCATAAGAGTCGGAAAGCGATTAACCTAGACTCGACTAAAGGATGTTATTAATAAACGGTCGCAGCGGGCTACTGGAGACTTTGAACAGAGCCGGAGAAAGAAAAAAATTTATAATATCGATGATCCTTATAATGCCAGGTTTGTGAGGTGTGAAATATGCTTTGTGAGATGTGTTCTTCGCCAAACGTCGTCTTTCGAATAGAGCTTGAGGGGAGCCAGTTGAACGTCTGCCCGGACTGCGCCAAGTATGGCAGGATCTTAACAAGGGTCAGGAAGGAAGAGGAAGTTAGGGCGTCTGGAAAGCAAAGGGAACCTGTTTTTGTCAAGGAGACTGAGAGCGTCCAGCTGATCAGGGACGACTATTCCAAGCTCATCAAGCAGGCGCGGGAGAAGACTGGCCTCACCCAGAAGGAGTTCGCTAACAGGATGATGGAGAAGGAGAGCGTGATCCATAACCTGGAGTCCGGCAGCATGAAACCTGGTATAGACCTTGCCAGGAAACTGGAGCGCATTCTTAAGATCACATTGGTAGAGCAAGTTGAGCTCGAAGCCCCATCGAGGAAAGACGATGACGATGATGAGAGGCCTTCTGGAGCCGGATTGACGATAGGGGATCTCCTTAAGAAAAGGCCTCAATAAAGCTCATATTTATAAGCGATAATGCATTCCCTAATTGTCGGAATGCGTCTGAGAAGTATCCGTGATGTTCTTGCAGAGTATCCTGCATACCGAGTCGAATGGGGTTTTCATGGTGATGTTGAAAGCCAGGGACATGGCTGTATATCGCACGTCGTGATCTGCACTGACAGTGGGAAGCCTCTTTATGACAAGTACATGATAGCGGAGAACCCGGGAGTCATCGTCGTCCCTTATGATGTGAAGAGCAAGCTCATTCGGGTCGGTCTTATCATGGAAGAGCGGGTCATTCCTGGCAAGGAATTCCTCTCAGTACCGCGGGGAAGCAGTGAAGGGAATGAAAACCTTGAGGAAACTGCACTTCGGGAGCTTTTGGAGGAAACCGGTCTAAAAGCGGAAAGCATTGAGCTGATAAGCTATCTTAACCCAAATCCTGCAGTGTATAGGACCCGCACTCCGGTGATGGCGGCAAGAATAACGGATCTGGGCTTTGCAGGAAAAGCCTCCGGAGATGGTTTTGCCGAGAGCATAATGCGGGTGAAAGCATACACCCTTGGCGAACTGAGGCTTCTCAGGCTGGAATGCGGCATAACAAAAGCAGCTCTCTTTGACTTCGAATCGTTCTGCCCCGTCATCCAATCGCGTATTTAGTGCAGACAGAGAGATTATTCGTCTCGCACACCTTCCTGATTATGAACGACTTGTCCTGCATGCCGCAGAACCTCTGTTCATTAATGACCACGCAAGGATATTGGTCTATCTCATAATATTCCTTAAGGAGGTCCAGGTTAGTGAGGCCTAAGTCCATGTCGTATGAGAATATCGAGACCTCATCCTCTAACTCTCTCTTAATGTCTGTCAAGACGAACGACTGGTCGTCGCACTTCTTGCACTCTTCTGAGTTCTGGTAGAAGAAGGATATTATATTGACATTCAGCTCGCAGTCCCTGTTCACCTTGGTAAGGAATGACATGTACAGGACTTGGTTGTCATTGAATTTTTTCTTTTGTTCCTGATAAAAAGGGTCTTTCTGGAATTCCTCTGTGGCCACGCGGTAGCGCTCGAGCTTGAGGCCCAGGTCCCAAAGGGTTTGGTCCCATTCCTGCAGCTTCTTCTTGAAGGCGAGGCATGCCAGCTTGTTGCCGTACACGTCTGACATCAAGGTGTAGGTCTGGATCTCGTTGAGGTCGCTTATGATGCTCATCTTGTCCTCGACGTACTCCTTCCTCTGCAGGTTCATGAGGTTGCCGAGAAGCAGTATGGTGAGCAGCATGAAAGCTGTTATTAGGAATGCGGCGAGGAAAATCCTTCTCTTCACTCTCATAAAATCATCTCCACTTGGCCTTCTTGCCCCGCACCACGGAGATTATGGACAGTATCCAGAACCACTGATAGAAGAAGAACAGGAATGGGTATCCTACCACCCCCATCTTTCTCTTTGAAGCGCTAGTGCGGGTAAAATAAAGTCCTACAAGGAGGGCGAGTATAGTGAACGAAATGGCGATTATGCCCAGTATCGTCGTCCTTCCAAGCATAAGGTAGTCCAGCTCAAAGTACTTGAGCTGGTTGAGGAAGTTAAAGCTGGTATACTGGAAGTATAAGAGGTTCTCGAGCAGGTTCTTGGCTAAGAGGTATGTCGAGTAGAGGAATAGGAAGAGCCCCATGAATATGAGGACGTAGTTGAAGAACATGAAGTATCCGAAGAAGCCGTACTTCTTGTTCAGTATCATGTCGCGGTGCTTCGCCAGGGTATATATTGCGCCTGAATACCATCTCTTTCTCTGGACGCATATCTGGCGGAATGTGTCGGGCACGATGGTGTAGACCTTGGCTGACATGCAGTTCTCGATCCTGTAACGGGCCTTCTGGATCCTGTATGCAATCTCCATGTCCTCTGTTATGTTGTGCTCGTCAAAGCCCCCTATCTTCTCCATGATAGACTTTCTGTATATCGAGAAGGGTCCTGGCGTCACGAATATGCCGTTGAAAAACGAGAACACTTTGAGCATCAGGGAGAGCCCTATTATGTATTCAAGCTCGAATATCTTATGAAGTATGGTCTTCGGGTTCTTGACGCGTACAGCCACGGTAACTGCCGCGACTTCCCTCTCTGCAAAGTATGGCAGGACCTTTGAGATCATCCTCGGCTCTATCACCGAGTCAGCGTCTATCGTAGCGACGAACTCTCCCTTGGACCTTGCTATACCTTCGTTCAGGCTTGCTGCCTTTCCCTTATTCTGCTTCCGGTCTATGAAGATGAACCTCGGATCGCCCCCTATCGCGTGGCGCACAGTCTCTGGCGTGGAGTCCTTGCTGCCATCATTCACTATTATGAACTCTATCTTGTCATAGATTACTTTTTTCAAGGATTCGATCGTATAGCTGATCTTGGCTTCCTCGTTGTAGGCAGGCACTATTATGCTCACCCAGGGCTTTCGGCCCAGGCTTTTTCTTGCCTTCTCGTAGAGCTTGTCTCGTCCTATCAGCAGTATGAGTAGTATCAGGACTACGTAATACGTGGCCAGGAACCATATTGTGTACACGAATATGTTGTATATCAGGTTCATCGTTAAAGCACTCTATACTTCTTCTGTTTACGTACTCGACTTATTCTGTTGACTTACTCTGAGCTTAGGTTTAGAGTAGCTGTTGGCCTTTTTAAATTATATGCATTCTGACTGCAGTTTATCATTATTCCGGCCTGAAGTACCATAGCTCGAAACCAGAATCCGTGGCTGCCAAGCTCTCAAAGCGCTCGCTGTTCCGCACGAGGAAGAGTGCTTTCTCCTCTTTTCCCGCCCAAAGGCTTTCTTTCATGCCAGGTGTTATCAGGATGTATGATACCTTGCTTTCTTTCAGGAATGGGAGCGCGTCCTTAATCCTTGACGAGTTCAGTATAGAATCATATCTGTAGAGCTTGAGGGCGTAATCCTTGAAGTTCATGCTCTGACCATCTAATATTGTTTTCTTTCCTGAGTATTCCTGGAACAGGAAGCCATATTCAGGCTCTGTGAGGAGAACGCCAAAAGGCATTGATTTAAGTTGGGTCGCGACCCCGATAAGTTCTGGGCCGGGTTCGGAGTTTATTATCATGTTGGCATAGCTTAAGGAAGAGAAGACGAGCGCGCACACTAGGAGGAATGTCGTCCCTAGCTTCACGACTTCCAGCTCCCACTTCCTGTAATAAAGGTGCTTTATAGCCACGACGCAGTAGACGAGCATGGCCATGCTCGCATATATTCTAAGGAGCGGAGAGAATACGGAAGCCAACGAGATCAAGAGTACGGCGACGTGGTAGGGCCTGATTCTTTTGATGAAGAACCAGATGATGATGAGACCTGTGAAGAATAGTATGAGGACGAATAAGTCAAACCCTGACTTAGCCCCGAGTATCGAGAGCAGAGAACTTAGAGTGGCCGCCTGGAAATCGAACGAGTTGAGAGTGGTTGATATAAAATTGGTGAAAAGGAATATTGGAATTAATACAAGGAATGGGATGCTAGATGATATTAGAAGGGTTTTGAGGCTTCTGCTCTCAAAGATCGAGATTAGCAACATGAAAATGATTGTCAGGAAGAATGCGTATATTGAAGTCAATGAAAGGATTGTCAGGGTCACTAGCGCGATTGCGAATGAGACCTTTCCCGCATTCTTCCAAGGAGCATCCCAGTAGCTTTTGGAAAAGTACGTGACAAGGGCAAGGAAAGAGAGTGTGATGACGAGACTGTTTATCGAGAGGGATGTGAAGGTCGAGACAAAGGCCGGGGAGGCTACTAGCAGTAGCATTGCAAAGATCGCGTTCTTCTTGGGGAATCCGAGCATTGATAGTAGCCTGTAGAACAGGAAGGCTGTCATGACTCCGAGCAGGACCGGGAGGCAGACCTTCATCTTCTCGGATCCTAGCAAGTCGCGGGCATAAGCAGCGAGGTAGTGGAATGGGTTCGGGTAATACATTCTTCCTTGGAGCGTGTCTTCGGAAAAGAGCACGTCCAAGTATATCTCCTCTGACATTCTCAAGTTATAATATGATTCTCCGTTAGGGTAGGGGAATCCTGTCCTCCCTGTCCTGATGAATATTATTGAGAATAAGAACAACGCGATGAATGAGACGGAGAGAAGAATTGGCATCCAGCTTCTTTCTGATAATCCTTTTTTTCTCATCAGATCTTGCACCCCGTAGAGGCGTATATGAGGGCTCCTTTCTCATATACTAGATTGAAGCAGTCTCCCTCAGCATAGAAAAGGCTTGTTATGTTATATTGCTCCTGGGTCTTCCTGGAGAGGAAGACGTAATCGACCCCGTATGCGGTTGTGAGCCTGACAGCTTCTGACTCTAGCCTTGAGCGGAACAAGGAGTCGATGTCTTTCTTAACTTGGTCAGCGTTGTTTATGAACAGGAAGTTCGAGTCTGCAGCGTTCTTTCTCTTTGCCTCGTAGTTTATCAGGAATCCTTCCTCGATCCTTCCCAGGATTGTTGCGTTGTCGGCAGTATTTTCGCGGAGCCAGGCCAGTGCCTCGAGGTCCTCTGCGTATTGCGGCGTGTAGCTTACTGTGGAGAAGAAAGGGGCAACTGATGTCAGGAGGAATAAGATTAAGACGGCCGTGGCCAGCAGGAAAGATAGGCTGGCAACCTTTGTCCTTGCTACTTTTACGCTCGCGATCTTCATGGTGTAAGAAGAAAGTATTATCATGTTCACGCTTAAGAAGAGAAGTCCTGTCGTGAGCTGAACTAACCTTAGCCATAAAGCTAGGAATGAGGCCAGGGCAAACCCGGCAAATAGCAGGGCATCCCTATTCTTGCTGTCAAAGACTAGGTGATATGCGGCGTATATCCCTAATAATAAGGGGATTACTCCGACGGCGTACAGTACCTCGACAAAGCTTACCTCATGGAAATAAGTCAATAGAAGCGTTTGCGGCAGGTTACCCCATAATATGCTGAGGCCGTGCGCTAGGAAAGCTTTCTTGTAGAGGAGCGTGAAGAACCATAATGACAGCAGGAAGAGAAAGACCGTCATCTCAACCTCTCGCCCGTGAGGCTTCTGCTTTTCCAGGAATAGCATTAAAAAGTAGAATAGCAAGCCGAAGAGGAATATGAATATGTCAACGGATGTGAGGAGGAGTAGGATCGAGATCATGAGTCCTACCGCGGCGAAGCGCTCATCCTCTATCTTCAGGATGGAGTAGCTGAGCAGGAATACGAGCAGCAGGCTCAAGGCGTGCGTTGGAAAGCTCGCCATCTCGAAGTACATGACGGGCACGAATCCTGCAAAAACTGATGAGATGAGGGCTATAGTGCTGTTCTTTGTGATCTCCTTCGTGATCATGTACGTAACTATGACTATCAAGGCAAAGCACAGGCTAGTGACTACTTTTGCAGCCAGTTCAAGCCCGAGGAAGAACGAGAATAACGCAATCACGTAGTGGAACAGCGGCGGGAAGAGGAATGTTCGGCCGCCGTAGCTTAGCGGGTCTTGGAACAATGGAAGGCCTGTGTGGGCTATGGCATCGGCCTGCCTGAGCACGAAGTAGGAATCGTTGTCATAGCTCTGGAGCGGCAAGGTGTAGGCCAGCCTTATGCCTAGTATGAGCAGGAATATTATGGCCACTCCGATCTGTTCTCTCGTCAGCTTCATAAGAGGAGAATACTGGTTTGGGGCTTAAAAAGGTTGCTAAAACAAGGCCTCTGTAGAATAAGTGCCCTCAAGCGAGCATTCAGTTAGCATGAGCGGCTGAAGAAGACTCGTAATCTTGTTCGGATTGGCGTTCGGTGCGAACAGGGCACGATGAAATTCTACAGAGCCAAAAACAAGGGCTATGTTCAGATTCGACGCCTTAGAATCACAGGTACTTCACGAACTTGTTGTCCTTGTCGACTAGGATGTTCTTGGCCTTTACTGGCTGTTCTGAGAGCCCGAACCCCATGATGATGACTTCCTCGCCTTTCGTGATGAGGTGGGATGCTGCTCCGTTCATGCAGATGATGCCTGATCCTCTCTTTCCTTTTATGGTGTAGGTCTCTAGCCTGGCACCGGATGTGTTGCTCACGACCATTACCTTCTGTCCTTCCCAGAGGCCTGACTTTTCGAGCAGCGCCTCGTCTATGGTGATGCTCCCAACATAATTAAGATTAGCGTCTGTCACGGTCGCCTTGTGGATCTTGGATATAAGGACTTCTCGCATGAGCAGGAAATACTGCAAGAGAGCTTATAAAGGTTGTTGAAATAGTCAAGGGATAGGCCGGCGCTGGTTCGAGCTAGCATTGGATTAAGCGCCGCGCGAGAAGATTAAAGAAAAAAAATCAGGAATGTAAAAAAGTTTTTTCTTATTCGTCGTCTGCGCCGTAGTTGGGGACTGCTGTCCTGTTGATGATCATTATGTCTCCCATGCTCTTGACGAGCTGGTGGGGCACGATGACTCCCTTGGCGCTTCCGAGAACCTTGTTCAGGAAGCTGTTCCTTGTCGACTTGATCCTCCAGCCGAATATCTTGTTGTTGGTCAGGATCGCTTCCTCTACATCTCCGAAGTAGTCTCCGTGGTCAGTAAAGACCCTCATCTCGTAGACTTCAGATATCTTTTTCATCTTAAGCATTTACACCACCTACTAACCTTTTGAAAATAATTCTTTTATGAAGAGAGAATAGACGAATGAGATTTATAAATCTTTTGCTCTCATGATGCAGGGGTTAGCAAATCTTATAAATGAGTCATCATTATACTTATCTGAAAAGCAAGATAACAGGGGAAGATATAGCGAGGATATAGGGGGATGAGATAATGGGAACCGTAGGTAGGAAGATAGCAGGAAAGAATGTGGATGAGATCATCAATCTGATGAACAAGGCCTTGGCTGATGAGTGGCTGGCTTATTACCAGTACTGGGTCGGTGCCCAGGTGGTGAAAGGCCCGATGCGGGCTCATGTCGAAGCAGAGCTCAAGGAGCACGCCGAGGAGGAGCTGAAGCACGCAAACATGCTTTCTAAGAGGATAATACAGCTTGGAGGCACTCCAATCTTGAACCCTTCTGAGTGGGTGAAGCTGAGCAACTGCAAGTATGACGAGCCCAAGGATCCTCACGTCATGAGCGTCTTGAAGCAGAACATCAAGGGCGAGCAGTGCGCCATTGCCGTGTACAAAAAGCTCTTGGAGAAGGTCATGGCGTCCCAGGATTTCATCTCTGTCAACATGGTCAGGAAGATCATGGAGGACGAGGTGGAGCACGAGGATGACTTGGAAGCCCTGAAGGAAGACCTCGAGCTCACGAAGTGATTAGGGGCCACATGATTTTAGGCTCTGTTCAAAGAGTAGCCCCTGGCTGCGCATAAGAGTCGGAAAGCAATTAACCTAGACTCGGCAAAAGGATGTTATTGATAAACGGTAGCAGCGGGCTACGAGAGACTTTTAACAGAGCCCCATTATTTTAGTAAAATATTTAAAGCTTGCAAGGCAAGAGCATAAGTATCACGCTAAGTGAGAAAAAGAGGGTGAGATGAGAAAATGGCATTGGATTCAGTTATACTCGCAATCATTATCGGCACCTTGGCAGCGATAGTCTATTCCTTGAGGATTCTCGTCCTGATGGAACGAAGGATCGCAAAGATCGACATCAATCTGGAGCACATCGTCATGAAGATCGCTAAGGAAGAGGTCCAGATCGAGAGCGAGGAGAGGCGTATCGAGAAGATGCTCAAGGCCAAGAGGAGGAAGTAAACGTTTTTCTTTCCATTCTTTCCAAAAATTTTTTAAGCTTTCTTGTTTTTTGAATGATGCAACAGGCAGATTTTGGCCTTGTTTTCAGGTTTTAGCGGGTGTGAGTTATCATTATACAGCAAGTAAGCCTTAACCATGGTGCAGTTCCTTACGAGTTCATGATCCATAAGGCGAAATTAGATTCGCTGACAAGCGAGCACTTCGTTGCTCTCAAAAACTATCTGCGCGAGATGTTCTCTTTCTGCCCGCCAGAGCCTTTCTTCATAGGCCCTAGGAGCTCAAAGCTCAAGTTCAGTATTGGAATAGATCCGAGACGGGTCGAGAACCACGAGGTCATACACCTGGCAAAGGACGCGCTTGAGTGGAACAGGTTCAGGACTGCGCATTCCAACGTGCAGGCCTTCATGCTATCGCACGACGACAAGACCATTGCAGCCGAAGTCCCTTTGTGGCTCCACCCATCAGAGTGCGACGAGAACCTGCTCGCGAAGTTCCAGGAACGCTTCCAGGAAGAAGGCCCGCTCTCAGGTCACATTGACCTCGTACGCATTGAGGATGGTAAGATATGGATATGGGACTACAAGCCCAAGGCCGACAAGGAGAAGTATGCAAGCACGCAAGTCTACTTCTACGCGCTCATGCTAAGCAAGAGGACGAAGATACCTCTCGAGAACTTCATGTGCGGCTACTTCGACGACAAGAGCTGCTTCGTGTTCAAGCCTGACGAGAAGTACTTGAGGGAAAGGCAGACTATGATTAGTTAATCAGTTTCCCTCAAATTGCAGCTTCTAGCCGATGGATAGGCCACACCACTAACGCACCTTCTTCGCTGATGCCCCAGTGGAAAAAATCACCCACTCGAAATCCATCCGCATCCTTTGTCCCATACTTGTCATATTCGTAATTCATGCTCCCACCTCGTAGCGCAGCATGGGCATGGACACCAAGTCGTCGGCCTTCGGCAGGTGGTGGTGTCTTTCCCAAAACGCCACTCTTTCTTCTTTCATCCTAAGCTCCTTCTCTACGTCGTATACGTCACGCATCTTCATGTTTTCACCTCGTATCTTACATCCTGAGATGCTAAGTTGAGGCCGGGTTGTTTATATACAATTTTAAGGAGAAATCTGATTTGCACTCCATAATATTTAAAAAGTGATTTTTGCACCACTCCTCTATGACATTCTCAACATTGTCGCCTACTTGGTTCTTCGGGTATGACGTGGTCATGGAGCTTGCATTCGCGATCACTTGCCTAGTCATATCACTGTTCGCGTTCAAAATATTCAAGGTGACGGACCAGAGGCAGATAAAGCTCTTTGGGATATCATTCGGAATCATATCTGCATCGTACTTTGCCCAGTCATTGTTCAACTTCTTGATAATATCTGAGCTCAACGAGAACATAAGCGCAGCCATAGAGCTCAATTCGGTATTGCTCTTCGACGCCTTTGGCATACTAGTCCACGTGATTCTCATGACGACAGGTCTCGCCGTCCTCGCCTACATGACATTGAGGACTGAGAAGGCAAGGATCTTCTGGTTCATGCTCGCACTCACGATGCTAGGGATCTTTCTAAGCGTGAACAAGATCTACATGTTCTACCTCTTCATGAGCCTCTACTGCATATTCCTAGTCATTCACTTCACAGAAAACTATTTCAGGCACCGGCAGGGCAAGACGCTTCTCATAGCGTTAGCCTTCCTGTTCCTGCTGTTCGGGAACATTCACTTCCTGATATCAGTAAACCACCAACTCTTCTACGTAATCGGCCACGCACTGGAACTGCTCGCGTATGTATTGATAATAATAAACCTGTACCTGGTACTTAGAAAATGAACAAGAAAAGGGACCGACTTGAGATAATCCACGATATACTGTACGTCGTGAGGGAAAAGAAGGATAAGGCTCTCCAGACGCACATACTCTACAAGTCCAACCTCTCGCACCAGATGCTAACCGAGTACTTAAGCGAGCTTTTGACGAAGGGCTTCATGATTGAGATGACCGACAAAAAAGGAAAGAAGCACTACGAGCTCACAGACAAAGGATACAATTACCTCAAGGACTACAACATCATCAGGGGCTTTGTGGATTCTTACGGGCTCGGTTAGAAACTAAGCTAATATTCTCACGCCAGCCTCTTCTGCCTATACTTTCCTATCAGCTCTTCGAACGTCAGGCCTTTCTTCTTCGCGAGCTCGTAGTTGACCCCGAATGCCTTGGGGGTTTCTTTTAAGTCTGTGATGTTCATGAAGAACCAGTGCTCGTTGTCGAAGCGTATCGCGACGATAGGCCGCGCCCCGAAGCTGTTCGCAAAGAGGTCTAGCTGGTTGATCTCATCCTTGTCGAGGTACTTGGTGTGAGCGTGGATCGCCTTGCATTCTATTGCAAAAAAGAGCTTGCCGTTACCGGCCACGATATCAGGGGAAGGATGCCTTGTGCTCCCGCTTCCGGCTGCCCTCATGGCAGCGAACCCATTCTCCCATAGAAGGTGTATGAGCTCGCGCTCTGCCTTGCTGCCCTTGGCCTTGCGGCCGCTAAAGCTAAGACCCATTCGATTCCCCCCTTTTCAGGGTTAGATAGGCTTATGGAGTTTAAAAAGTTTGCCAACCAAACAGTTTTAAAGGGGCTTATCTCTCGAAAAGAGCATGAAAGTACGAGAGGACAAACGAGACCTCGAAGCCAATATCTGGAAGTATTTCCTGTACCAGTTCCTGTCTCAGTGGACGCTCTTCCTTCCTTTTATAATATTCTATTTTCTGGAGATCGGATACGGCTTGACCCAGATTATGATCTTTACCGCAGGAATGTCATTGACAGTCTTCGTGTCTGAGATACCAACGGGTTATATTGCGGATAGGATTGGACGAAAGGGTTCCATCATCATAAGCGCGGTATTGCTGATAAGCAGCACATCAATCTTATTTTTTGCTGAGAGCTTCTTCTTATTGCTTCTCTCCTATGTCTTACTTGGCTTGTCAGATGCTTTTGTCAGCGGGGCTGATTCTGCATTGATCTATGACACCTTGCTGTCTAAGAAGCGAGAGAAAGAGTATAAGAAGATTGAAGGAAGGGCTCATTTCTTTGCAGAAATGGGCGTGATCACAAGCTCTCTTATGGGAGCGGCAGTTATAACAAGGGGCATCAAATGGACTATTGCATTCTCCTTGGTAGGTTATGTTATCATGTTCTTCGTGGCACTGAGTTTCAAAGAACCAAAAATTTATAATAAGATCGCGCCATTACCTCTAAAGAAAGAACTTCTAAGCCTGGGCGACATTCTGAAAAGATCCTTGAAGCACAAAGTCCTCTTAGGCCTTTTTATGTATATGTTCCTCGTGATGGGAACGTCCAATGTCATATTTACTATTTATCAGCCTTATTTTAGCGATGCAAGCATACCTCTGCCCTGGTATGGAATCATTTTTGCAGTGATGAGTGTATTTACAGGATTGGCCGCCCTAAAAGCCCATTGGGTGGAAGAGAAGTTGGGCGTTCGAGGATCCCTAATCATGATCCCCTTAATCTTATCATTGAGTCTTTTGGGTGCAGGATTTTTCTACGCGTGGTATGGAGTCGCGTTCTTCTTCCTACGGGAGATGGTAAGAGGATTTGTCTTTCCTGTGCTTGGAGACTACACCCACAAGATTGCTAAGTCAGAAGAGCGAGCCACAGTCCTTAGTATAGGAAGCATGTTCTCAAGAGTGGGCTATGGCTTGATTGCATTGGCTTTTGGAGTGTTTGGAGACGCGTTCGGACTTCAGCCAACATTGCTATGGCTTGGAGTGATGGTGGGAATTTTATTCATTGGAGTGATATTCTTTACGAGAAATATTGGTGCGCACACGACGAGTTAAGGATATTAATTATTCATATCGTAGCGCATCCACGGGCCTTAGCTTGCTCGCCTGGTAGGCTGGTATGAGCCCTGCAAGCATGCCTATTATCACTGACACTGATATCGCGAGCATTATCGAGTCCAGGGTGACTAGCGTCCCTCCGCGTATCATCCCTACTTCTCCCATCAGGGCTGGCAGGGATGCTGACAATATGATTCCAAAGGCAATCCCTAAGAGTCCTCCGACGAGTCCGATCAGCACGGCATTCAATAGGAATATTAGCATGATATCCTTGTTCCTGGCCCCGACTGCTTTCATTATTCCTATTTCCTTGGTCTTCTCAAGGACTGAGGTGAACATGGTGTTGGCTATCCCGACAGCGCCTACAATCAAGGAAACAGCCGCTATGGCGACTAAGAATGCGTTCATCGAGGACATCATCTCTGACCTTGTCTGTTGCATCTGCTTGCTTGAACTGATGGAGAAGTCCTGGGTCTTCTCTGTCACGTGCCTTACCATCCTGAGCTTGTTCTCTGTCTTGTTGATGGTAGCGTCGAGCTGCTCCTCATCCCTAACCTTGAGGGTTATCTTATCATAAACCCCCACACTCTTATCGTCCAGCACTTGATAAGCCATGGATATTGGCATATATATCGAGGTGCTCTGGTCATCCAGAACCCCTACAACGCGAAAGACGTTCCCGTTTATCGTCAGCATCTGGTTTATCCCGAGCGGTTTTCCGAAGTATTGGCTTGAAAGCCTCCCTCCTACGACGATAACGTTCTGGTCTGCAGAGTCAAGCATGCGGCCTTCTGCAATTGACAAGGTGGTTATCCTAAACCACACTGCAGGATCAACTCCTGTCAGGCTGACCTTTCCTGCCTTTCCCAAGTATGAAACGTTGACTTGGCCGCTGATCTCAGTCTCGATTAGTGCGAGGTCAGGGATTGATTTAAGTGCCTGGACATCACTCCGATCCAGGACGGGCTCTTCCTCCATGGCAGTTGCGCCCCCACCCCCAAAAACAAACCGGTCTCCACCACCCATCCCAAATGTCCGCGACCCTCTTGAAGCGCCTGCCGTCAAGGTGAGCAGGTCTCCTCCGAGCTGGCCTAGTTGACTGCTCATCTGCTCCTGCATGCCGCTGCCTATCGACATGATGGCAATCACTGAGGCTACGCCTATCACTATTCCTAGGATGGTCAGCCAGCTTCTTAGTTTTGAGTGCACAACCATGTCAAAGGCGTGCTTAAGGCATTTGCGAAGTTTCATTTCTCGTTAATCATCTCTTGTCTTGTATCCTGCTCTTATCTTTTCTTGAATTTTTGTCCGTCTCTCTGGAACAAGTTCTTGAATTGAAAGTTCGGGTCAAGCATCTTCTCTTTCTTGTACTTGCCGTAGAATATCACTCCGACGACAACCAACACCAGCAACAATCCTATTATGATGTAGTTCTTGTAGGTCACGAAGAAGCTCTGGCGCTGGTATCCCCTAAAGGAAGCCTGCCCCGCAAAAGATCCCATGGTAGAAGCTGATAAATTCATAGAAGACTGCTGCGCCATCAGGACATCCTTCTCGACTATTTCACGGTTTCCCATCGTGTCAGTGTAGGCGATCTGAACCTTCAGGGAGTTCTGTGACTGCGGGGATTGCAAACCATCTTGCCTAGTGGCGTTCCTATCCCTCATAGTGCCCATCATCAGGGATGATTGCAAGTTGAAGCTTGCCACAGTGTAGTCCCCTGTGTTCAGGTTGCCTATTATCATGGAGTTTGCTCCGCTCACGCTCCAACCGCTCTGCTGAGGCACGATCACAGAGACGGAAGAGGCAGGGTTGCTTCCTATGTTAGCAATGGTGAAGGAAGTCTGGCCGCTTGAGCTCTCAGAGAAGGTGATGTCAAAGTCAGTCCCTCCACCGACGTATATTCCAGCGACTGTAGAGATCGTCTTGGTAGTTCGATTCAGCGCGTCCTCGTAGCTCAAGTGAAGGTCTAAGGGATAAAGCCCTGCCGTCACTGAAGAGTCAGCGATTACTTGATACTCTATCTCGGCCCTCTCCCCTATGTCAATGTACTTAACATAACGAGTGTTGTCGCTTCCCACAGGCAGAATTATCTGGTCTTCATTCTCCCAGTAGAACGTGAGGTCACGCAGAGGAGCGTTCCCAACGTTGTTGATGCTGAACCTAAGAGAAGTCTGTTTGCCAGGAATGAGTATGGTCTTGTCAATATGAATTACCTCAGCGCTTTCCCTGCTCTGAACGTCCACGCTAAGGCTCTTCTCCTTCTTGGATGAGGAGCCTTTCTCGTAAGTGGACACCTTGAGCTCGTAGCTTCCGGCTGAAGCGTCCTTGTCCACCCTCACCTTATACTTCACGATCTTCAAGGTGGCAGTATCATAGTATCCTTGGTAGCCCTGGATCGGCCCTACCTCCTGGACTGCATTCACCCCTGAAACCAGGGAGAAAGGATATGACGGCTCGAGCTCTACCATAAGGTTGCTCGCCCCTTGGCCTCCGATGTTTTGAAGCGATATCCGGACTTCCACCACATCTCCTGCAACCGCAGGGTCAGGGTCTTGGTTCACTAGGCTCGCCGTAACCGCTACAGCATTGTCCAGCTCAGCAGATGCTAGACTGGCATTGGATACCAATATCATTGATGCAGAAGTCACAAATATCATTGCGAAAACGGCATAATAAGCCACGCTTGTTCTATTCTCATTCTTCATTTCGTCTTCACCTCGCTGTTGTGCGACAACAAAAAACATTTGTTTTTTGAGTCCCAAAAACCACTGGCCTCTGCATGCTAATTAGCCCGGTAATATTTTAGCAAGTGGTTTTTGTGATACATTAATTATACGACCATCCTTTAATTCGATCCTTGTATGCGCGTACTTCGCCAGGTTCAGGTCGTGTGTCACCATGATTATAGTCTTACCTTCTTCTTTCCAGAGTTTTGTGAGTATGTTCATGAGTTCCTTGCCGGTCACGCTGTCAAGCGCCCCTGTAGGCTCGTCTGCGAGTATTATCTCAGGATCGCTCACCATGCTCCTCGCTATGGAGACACGTTGCTGCTGACCTCCTGAAAGCTGGGTAGGTCGATGGCTCATCTTATCTCCGAGCCCGAGAAGCAGCAGTATCTCCCTTGCTTTCTTAGCAGCGGCGGAATCATCATATTCAAGGAATTCGAGCGGCAGCATGACGTTCTCAAAGGCGCTCAGGGAAGGGATGAGGTTGTATTGCTGGAATATGAAGCCAATGGTCTTCCCTCTAAGAGAAGAAAGGTCTGACTCACTCATCTTACTAATATCCTTTGATTTAAGAAAGATGGAGCCTTTGGTAGGCACGTCAAGGCATCCTATGAGGTTCATCATGGTGGACTTGCCGCTGCCAGAAGCTCCTATGATAGCCACGAAGTCCCCTCTCCTTATCTCGACGGACACTCCTCGAAGTGCAGGGACTTTTACCTCTCCCATCTGGTAGACCTTCCAGACGTCGCCGAGTTTCAATATTACCTCTTGATTTCGACCTCTTCCAGAAGCCATGTTCTTCACCTTTAAGCCCCTTGCAGGCAGGCTCATCATAGGCTATATAAAATTTGTTTATAAGCTAAATGGACTTATCGTCTACTTCTAAAAAAAATAGAAAAAAATAGAAAAAATTTGTTTCTGGATGCACACTCATCCTAGTTAGGACAGTTTGCTGAACCTGGTCCTGATCCGTCCTGTGGACCAAGCCTCTGGCCTCGTCCACCGAAGTGACCCTGTTTCATGCCTTGACCCGGGCTCAAGTGACCTTCAGGCCCCATACCAATTCCTTCGCCAGGCCCGACTCTGAACGGCCTCTCAATTCCAAGCTCTTCGGCGATGTCCCTGGCCTCGCCAATTAAGTCCTTGGCATCCTGCCTCAGGTTGTACATCTCGACGAGCCTGTCAAAGTTGTCCTCGTTGATGACGCTGGTCACCTCGTCGCTCCAAGGAGTGTCCTGGACAGCCTCGAGCCAAGCGTCGTAGTCGCCTGCCTCCAAGGCAGCCTCGACGGCTTCCTGGTGGGCCTGCATGTCAGTCCAGTTCATGCCGGTCCAGTTGCCTGGCCCTTGACCTCGCATGGCCTTTCCCTTGCCAAAGCCAGTCTCGTTCCCATCGACTGAAGGGAATGCGAACGCTCCTACGGCCACAAGTCCGATGAGCAGGACTGCTCCCAAACCAAACCATATTGCTCTCTTCATGATTTCACCTCCGAAACCTCAGTGTTTCGCATTTGTTTACATGAAAAAAGAGAAGGGGTCTTTTATAAACAGGAAGAAACATAAATATACACTTCAAGTCCACATTTTATATAAGTTTAAAAACTCATCCAGGCTTACAATAACCCAGAGGGTGATATGCTATGGCGCCGCCTCATTTCAATCCGCAGATGTTCGGGACAGAGCTCACGTACACACTGATCGTCGTGTTCCTGTTCTTGTTCGTGTACTTCAAGACTAAGGAAATGTATGACCTCACAAAGCACCGCGGCATCCACCTCTTCAGGAACGCGTTCTTGTTCTTTGGACTGTCATACGCCACGCGGTTCGTCTTCCAGCTCGTCCAGCTCGGAGCGTTGGCTCTCGACTACAGGATCCCGGGAATGCTGCTCTTCCCGCTCGTATTCCCGATCACAGTGTACCTTAGCACCATGGCAATATTCTACCTGGCCTACAGCATGGTGTGGGAAAAGATAAGCCACCAGTACTTCCTAATCGCATCGAACATCATCGCCGTCGGCATAGCCGTGGCCGCCTACCTGACGAATTCGCCGATGATAATAGCATTGGTGCAGCTTCCATTGCTCATCTTCACGCTCGTAAAGAGCACCAAAGGCAGGAAGAAAAAAAAGTCTCACATGAAAGGGCTCTACTTCCTGGTATCATTGTTTTGGCTCGTGAACCTGTTCGTATTGACGCCCAGATGGTTCGTGCCTTTTGAGATTAAGGTCCTGCTGCAGCTCGCCTCCGCCGCCGTATTCATATTTTTAGCGTATAAGGTCTTGAAATGGACAGGATAAACAGGAAAAGAGACCGACTGGAAGTCATCCATGACATACTCAAGATAATCAGGGATAGGAACAACTCAATAAAGCCAACTCCCTTGCTGCGTTACTCGAACCTATCGTCGTCGAGCTTCAACGAGTACTATCAGGAATTGGTCTCGAAAGAGCTTGTCCGCGAGGAGCAGGACAAGAAGGGCAGGAAGTTCATAACCCTGACAGACAAAGGATTCAAGTTCCTGGAGAAATACAAGTATATTCTTGGATTTATTGAGGAGTTCGAACTTTAGTTTTTCCATAACGCTTTTATAGCGTCCTTCGCTCCCTGTTCTCAATGAAGGATTGCAATCCCACCCGCCGGTCATTGTACGGCCGGGAAGAACCTTGTGTCTCATACAGGAAATACGTGGGAAAGCCTCTTTACAAGGCCTCTCGCCGGCTCGGCCTGTCTGATTACCTCTCGCTGGCAGTAGCCAACGCGCCTGGATCGTTCGTGCACGCGAGCCCTTTCTTCGTATTCGGACTCTTCGAGGCAGGCGCGGCCGCCTTTGTGATCAGCGAGGTAATAATGACCAATAATCTCTATAGCCGCCACCAAGCATTCCAGAGGGAAAGGGCTTTGAGGGTGAGTGAGAAGAGAATACCGGAGCGACCGCGCAAAAAGATCGAGGAAATAGTTGAGAGAATGTATTCTTAGAGCTTCACTTTCATGAAGTCATACGCCGTCTCTGAGTTCGGGAAGAATGTCTTGATCTCTTCTCCCAGCTCTTTCGCGGTCTTGTATCTTTGGCTGAAGTGCGTGATTATTAGCTTCTTCACTTCTGCTTTCGTGGCTATCAGCCCTGCGTCTTTGGTCGTCATGTGCTTGTAGGAGATTGCTTTCTCTTCGTGCTCGGCCGTGTAGGCGCTCTCGCATATTAGGAGGTCTGCTTCTCGCGCGAGTTCTATCGCGTTCTCGCACGGCCGAGTGTCCATGATTATAGTCAGCTTCTTCCCTTTCTGGGTTATCGCCACGTCTTCTGGCTTTATGGTCTGTCCTTTTACTTCGACGCTTTGCCCTCGCTGAAGCTTTCCTAGCAGCGGTCCTTCTCGTAACCCTAGCTTCTTTACTTTCGGCATCTGGATCCTGAGCTTGTCCTTCTCCACTAAACTATACCCCAGGCATTTGGGCTTGTGTTCCAGGTATGCGCATTCAACATAGTATTCTTCGTTCTCGTATGCCTTCTCGACGTACACTGGGTCGAGCTCTCTTATCTCCAAATTTATCTTGTTGGATTCGAAGCTAACGCTCCTGAGCAGGTACGCGATACGATCCTTGGTCTCCCTGGGCCCGAATATGATTATCTTCTGGGGGTTCTCGCTGTTCGTTATCGTCTGCAACAGCCCGACGAGTCCTGAGACGTGGTCTCCGTGCCAGTGCGATATGAATATCTTCCTAACCCTGTTCCGGTTTATGCCGGCGATGTTCATCTGCCTCTGGGTGCCTTCTCCGCAGTCGAACAGCAGTCCTTCTCCATGCATGTCTACGAAGATCGCCTGCACGTTCCTCTCCTTGGTTGGCACCATGCATGCGGTGCCAAGCATCGTTATCTCTATCGCCATATTGCTTCAGTGGGTGGTTGGGCTTTTTAATTATTTCCTATGAGAAGGGCTCTGTTCAAAAAGTAGCCCCTGGCTGCGCCTACGAAATACCCTGCTGTCAGACTAGACTCGGCTCGAGGACGTTATTGATGAGCGGTCGCAGCGGGCTACGAGAGATTTTGAACAGAGCCCTATAAGAAGGGAAGTGTCGCCATGCAGAGCCTGATTGTCATTGAATCCGGTTGCGTGTAAATCGGTTGCATCGCCTGTTTATTGCGCGGGCGTAGCGTGGCACGCCATCTCAATCAGTTCCTATAAGAACCAAGTCATGGAGGTCCAGTATCTTAGGGTTGCCCCCCAGGGCGTCTTCGAGCCTGGTCATGGCCTTCAAGGCATTCCCAAGGTATATCTCCTCGAAGAGCTTTTCCAAGTGAAACTCTGATATCAGCTCGTGCTTGGACGTGACTCTTGAATAGCTTCTCAGGTATGCCGCTGGGATCTCCAAGTCCACGTCTTTCCATAGGTCGGCAAATGCCGGCATGACCAGGCTTTCCTTGACAGGTATCCAATAGACAAAGTCAATCGTCGAGTAGTACGGACCTCTTATCTCTGTCCTGCCTTTGTGCCCCAGGACCGGACCCCATCCGACGTAATAGTTTTGCAGGACTCTGGGGACTGGGCTTGCGTTGCTTCCATGGACCAGTTCCTGCGTCGGCGTATATATGACTGTTTGCATGACTCCTACGAGCGTGCTGTTCACGGTCTGGAGAGGCCCTTCGAGTTGCTCTTCAGGGCTCATTCCTTCTTGTTTTTCTTCTGTTCCCACCGGCCAGAGTAATAAGAGTATTTTTAAAAAGCTTTTTAAAGCAACCCCGCGCCCTAAGGGCTATGTCACCTGCAAAGAAGGCATCTAAGAAAGCGACTGAGAAGAAAGCTGTGAAGGCGAAGAAGATTGTCAACTCAGCTAGTTTGAAGCCTAAGAAGACCCATGCCGAGGCTCTTTTGAAGAAGGAGATCGCTGCCTTGAAGCAGGAGGAGTCTGCTGATGAGTCTTTGACCAAGTGGACTGACAGCGAGATATTGGCCCCCCTCCAGGAAGAGGAGAAGCATGAGGCTGTCTCAGAGGAGAAGGATGAGAAGAAGAGAGGGGGCGTCGTCAAGAGCCTGTTCGCCCGCGAGAGGGTGATCACTGAGAGCAGCGATGAGGCCAGGACTTTCTATTCCAAGAGCGTGTTCGGAAGCGTCATCGAGGGCGGAAAGGTCCAGTTGTCGCTCTTAGAGGCGCTTTACCTTTTGGAGAAGGGAAAGCTCGAGATTTCTGAAGGAAAGAAGAAGCTCACGGCTGAGGAGTTCTTGAAGAAGGCCAGGAAGGTCGAGCCTAACTTCTGGATCAGGTATTGCGTGTTCAAGGACATGAGGAACAGGGGCTACATCATCAAGACTGCCTTGAAGTTCGGTGCTGATTTCAGGGTGTATGACAGGGGCATCAAGCCAGGCCAGGATCACGCGCGCTGGATAATATTCCCAGTCCACGAGGGCGAGACCTTGACGTGGTATGAGTTCGCAGCCAAGAACAGGGTGGCGCACAGCACGAAGAAGAGGCTTATGATGGGAATCGTCGATGATGAGGGCGACGTGACTTATTACGAGATCAAGTGGATGCGGCCTTAGGATAGTTGTCGTTTTCTTTGACGGCTTTCAATAGTTATATAAACTCTCACAAAGTATCTTGTTCTTGAAGTCATAAGGTCATCATGACAATCATAACATTGTGTGGGTGCGTTAGCTGAAATGTATAAGCCGGTTGATAAGGATTATGTTCTTAGGCTCGTCCAGATGAAGGGGCCTGTCATCCCTATGAGCTTGAAGAAGGACTTGCAGACTGATAGTCTTCTCATATCCGCTGTCCTCGGCCAATTAGTGGATGAGGGCAAGCTTAGGGTGACTAAGGTGAAGATCGGAGGCAGCCCTAATTACTATGTTCCGGGTTCTGAAGAAAGGTTGGTTCCTTTGATGAAGTACTTGAATGAGAAGGACCGAAGGACTGCTGAGATACTGCAGGAGAAGAAGGTGCTGAAGGACACTGACCAAGACCCTCTTGTGCGCGTGTGCCTGCGCAACATCCCAGACTATGCAAAGCCATTGGAAGTGAACGTCAAGGGTGAGAAGCAGGTCTATTGGAAGTGGTTCTTAGTCCCTGCCAAGGAGGCTGAAGAGGAGATCTTGAAGAGCCTGAAGCCGCTTGAGGCGCCGAAGCCAGCTCCTGCTCCCAAAGCAGCATCAACTCCTCAGGATACGCCTGTGAAGAAAGCGGTTGCCATGGAGAAAAGGGTTCAGGCGCCGCCAAATCAGATTGTAAAATCCAGCCAGGCGGCGGTTGATAAACCGAAGGAGACCTTAACAAGAGAGTCTCAAAAGAAGATCATCGCAAAGCCTGAGACCCAGACGCATCTAACCCACACCCCTGACGATGCCAAGTCCAAGGAGCAGCTTGATTCTGAGAAGGACTCTTTCTTCCAGGATGTGAGGAGGTATTTGGAGAAGAGCGGCATCGCGATAAAGGATTACAAGAAGCACAGGAAGACTGAGATAGACCTGTTCGTCTTCGTGCCTACGCAGATTGGCAGCCAGGAGTATTATTGCAAGGCCAAGAGCAAGAAGAAGATAAACGACGGCGATCTGAGCAGCGCGTACATCCAGGGGCAGAACACCAAGCTGCCAATCATTTTCTTGACGCCGGGAGAGCTGACAAAGAAGGCGGAAGGCATGCTCAAGAGCGAGTTCAAGGGCATGACTGTGAAGAGGATTTGACTCTTATGCCTTTGTCAAAGAACAATGGTTGTGGCGCAGAGCAGTCTTTTGTTGAAAAACCAAAACAAATATTAACCCTCATCTTCTACTTCCAAGCATGGGTGTGCAGATTACCGAGCTTCTTGAGGGGCAGGAAGTCTCTCTTGAGGATTTGAGGAACAAGACTTTTGCAGTCGACACTTTTAACCTGTTATATCAGTTCTTGTCAAGCATCAGGCAGCAGGATGGGTCGCTCTTGACCGACAGCAAGGGGCGCGTCACGAGCCACCTTGCAGGACTCTTCCACAGGATCACCAGGCTTATGGCCTACAACATGAGGTTCATCTTCTGCTTCGACGGCAAAGTGCCTGATTTGAAGAAGAAGGAGCGTGAGCGAAGGAAGGATCTCAAAGCCGAGGCTCAGAAGAAGTACGAGGAGGCTGCGCAGAAGGACGACGTTGATGAGATGAAGAAGTACGCCGCGAGGACTAGCCGCCTCACGCCTGAGATGGTGGAGGATGCAAAGAACCTCATCCGGGCGCTGGGTCAGGTGATTGTCGAGGCCCCAAGCGAAGGAGAGGCCCAGGCGTCTTTCATCGTGAAGAAGGGAGACGCTGACTACGTCTTGAGCCAAGACGCTGACTGCCTCATGTTCGGAGCGACTGCAGTCATCCGAAACCTCACGCTAAGCGGCAGGAGGAAGAAGCCCGGCGCGTATTCTTACGACGAGGTGAAGCCCGTCGTGTTCACGCTCAAGGATGTCCTGGCAGGCCTCGGCATAACAAACGACCAGCTGATAGCACTCAGCATCCTCGTAGGCACGGACTATAACATCGGTGGCGTCAAGGGAATAGGTCCTAAGAAAGCGCTCTCGCTTGTAAAGAAGCACAGGGATGACTTCGATGCCCTGTTCGAGGAGGCCAAGTGGAGCGAGCACTTCGAGACTCCCTGGAAGGAGATATTTGATACCATCAAGGAGATGAAGACCAGAGATGACTACAAGCTCGAATGGAAGCCCTTAGACCGGAAAGAAGTGATAAGGGTCCTCGTGGACGAGCACGAGTTCGGAAGAGAAAGGATAGAATCTGCCCTGGAAAAGCTCGAGGAGAGCGAGGGCAGGAAGCAGAAGGGACTAGGAGAGTTCTTCTAGGATCAAACTGGCGCGCCTGAAAGAAAAATTGAAAGAATTTATTTAGTCTCCTACAAATCAGTCGTAAGCGTCTCCGATGATTTCTCCATATTCTTTCCATAAGTCCAGGTTGTTTTGGTGGTATTTGGTTGGGACGCCATCGATCGTTACAGGATTATCGCTTCCCGGAAGAGTCCTGACCAAGTGTTTGCCTTCCTTCCCTTGCTTGTTCGTGACAGTAACCCCAAAATAAGACCCGTGAATCCCTGTCTTCAGGCACTCGATCTCTTCAATCTTTGCGCCCGTTCCATATTGGGGCTTAAAGACTGGAAGCCACTCTTTCTTCAGCAGTTCATATTCCTCATCCACTGCCGCACTCACTTTTTCCGTCCGTTTATTCTTTGCTTCCTTGACTTTCTTTTCCAAGCTCATTTTCAAAACCTCCTTTCAGGGGCATTCTTCTTAAAAAAAATTATAACAATTTATTTTCCATTCCTTACATGATAACATAGGAAGCCAGAGCTGAACTTGTTGGCTCCACGCTCATCACGGCTCTGGTCCAAGACATAGAAATTGTTCCGTGCCAGAATATTAGCGAATTGCGGCAAGGAATACAATGAGAAGAACCTGCTCCCCTGTGAATCCGAGACCATTTGCTCTCCATCGCCTTCTCTCATAGCAATGAAACCAAAACCCTTCGGCTTCAGAACCCGCTTTATCCCGGTCAAAGCATCATCAATCCTAGCTTTTGGGACGTGTATCAGCGAGCAGGCCGCCCATACGAGGTCGAACTCGTCATCTTTGAAGCCTGACTCGATCTCTGAAGCCAGATTGTAAAGATTCATGAGTCGGAAATCAGCTTCTGGAGCAACCTCCTTTGCCACATCCAGCAGAGGAACACTTAGGTCTATGCCTAGATAATCATAACCTATGGGGATGAACATCCTGGCATCGCTTCCGGTCCCGCACCCGACATCGATAACATTCCCTGTGGGAAGGTACTCTTTCAGACGCTCAAACATGTCCTGCCAGAAGAACTTTGTCGTACAAGACTGCTTCCTGAAACCAGCCGCCTTATCATAACTCTCAATCGTAATCTTCTCCATAGGAGTCAATTCCATCCGCACCACCTATTAACTTGCTATTCTAAGGTGGGAAGCTCGGACTATTTTTAAAGATGACTGACGAAAGGCTTGAAGAGAGCAAAGGCAGGAAGCAGAAGGGACTGGGAGAATTCTTCTGAATCAGGATGCGATCAGACGCACAGACTACTCTAAGTTGTAACAACTTTGGAAGAAAATCTGAGAATAGTTTATAAATCAAGGTGCGCTTCCACCTTCCCATGATCTGGCTTTGCCGCCTTGGAGCGGCGAAGGCAAGATTGGTTAGCTGATGATAAGATGAACAAGACACTCGCAGCCATGATGACCCTGGGGGCTTTGACGTTGTGCTCCTATGCTAACAGGCCAAAGCCGAGCGAGAGGGAAGCTGACCTGCACCAGCAAGTCGTGGAATACAAAGCGCAGGTTGCTGATCTGAAGCAGAGGCTGGAGGATGCAGAATCCGACTTCAGAATCCGAATCGACACATGCCCTCCGAAAGAGCCTGCGGAAAGCAAGGAAGATTCTGTTTACAGGCCAACAGAAGAGGTTTTGAGGGAGAAGATCCGCATCAAGAACTGGGATGTAAGGGTGCAAGACGCCCTCACTATAGCAGCCCTGAAGAAGTCAGTGGTTGAACCGACCAGATACTACTTGGACTACACAGACGGAAACATGCTGGCCTTGAGCCTCCTTCTCGATGACAGGTATGATGAAGCCAAGAGGATACTAGAATGGCAGGTAAGGGAAAGCAAAAAAGATTCCCAAGACCATTTTAAGTTTGTCAAGACCGCCAAGCCATACCTTCCTAAGGAGGTATACGACACAGTATACATCGGGATGGCTCTTCAGAACAAGAAGATAGACTCGTTCCTCAGGGCATACTCTTGGCAGGACTATCAGAAAAGGCTGAAAAAACGCACGCATCAAGAGAACATGTATTGCAGGAACAACCACCCACCCCACGTAGTGATGGGGGGAAGATAAGAAAAGCCTGAGTAAATCATCCGTCACTTATTCAGGACTACCTTTCCAGAAACCATCTCAAGGTCCTTCGTGTTCTTTGAAAGGCTCGACGCCGCAGAGGACACCTTTTCCATCTCAGCATTGACCTGGGTAACGGCAGCAGTGACTTCCTGCACATCCATGTCATTCTTCGACACGGAATTCTTAACCTCAGTCAGAAGCCTGTTCACGTCATTAACCAAGGCGGGTATGACGTCAAGAGAAGAGAGGGCAGAATCTATTATGCCATGGCCATCCTTAATCTGGCTAGCGTTCTGCTCCATATTGCTGCCAGCCTGTTTTATCTGCGACTGGATGCTCGTTACGATCTCTGAAATCTGGTTGCTTGCAGTATTGGATTCGTCCGCCAGCTTCCTTATCTCATCAGCCACGATGGCGAATCCTCGGCCTGCATCCCCTGCTCTTGCCGCTTCTATCGCGGCGTTCAAGGCCAACAAGTTGGTCTGATCAGAGATCGTCTGGATAGTCTTCAATATCCTGCCGATTTTTTCGGATTCAGCCCCCAGAATGCGCATCTGTTCTGAGCTTGAAAGCGCATCGTTTTGTATCTTCTCCATTATGTCCTTGACGCTATGCCCAGCCTGCACCACTACAGCCGTGCTTTTCTGGGACTTGACGGCGGCCAGATTCGCATCCTCAACCTGCTTGTTAACTTGTGAAGAGCTCCTCAGAATCTCTTTGGTGGAGGAGGATACGCGTTGCATCGAAGACGTGATCTCCTGAGCAGAGGATGAAAGATTCTGGGACGAAAGCATCGTGGTCTGGGCGCTATTCTGCACGCTCTGCATGAGACCAGTCAGGTTGCCTGACATCTTGTCGAGGGAAACTGCGAGACGGCCAATCTCGTCCTTCCTGACTACGAGAGCCGAGCGTATCTTTCCGCGAAGGTCTCCTTCGCTAATCTTCTCTGAGAATCCTATAAGCTCAAGTATGGGCGTGGTTATGCTTCCCGATATGTAAAATGCGTATATGATGCAGCCGACTGTAATGGCCGCTATGATTATGAATGTGAGCGAGAGTATGACAGTCTGGGTTCGACGGGCTTGGTCTTGGACCGTGATCGCGTATTCCAGTTCCTTAAAGATTAGGCTGGCTATGTTCGTCTGGACGTACATGCTTCTTGTGATAACAGTATCCAGATTATTTGTCGCACCAGCAATGTCCCCATTGTATGACTTAGTGTACCCTGCTTCCGCCTCCGCCAGCATCCCTTCTATGTTATTCCTGAGGCCCTTAAAGGCCAGCCTGCTATCAGAATCTATGATTGCAAGGTCCAGATCGGCAATGGTCTGCGTGATGTCCTCGACCTGCTCCTTATACTTGGCTATCACCTCTTCTGTCTTTGCATTCTTTATGAACACGGCATACGTCTCTGTAAACAGCTCCATCTTTTCGTTAAGAGAAATCTCAGCCACCATGTTGGACGTGACCTTGTTGTACTCCCCGAGAATCCTAAAATGCGTAATCACCAGCACGATGTTAAGCATGAACATGAGAGCAATGATTATAATAAAAGACAAAATAAGCCTCATACGTATTCCTTGATGAAGATGAATATTACTCGTCCAATTCTTCATTACCCACCACTTTTTTCTGAACAGGCCCGGGACCTGTTAGTCTGGACATGAAAATAAAAAATTAAAAAATTTAAACAAAAAAAAATAAAAAAAATTGTGGTTAGAGACTTATTGTGCTGGCCTCTGGTCTGCAGGCACGTTCTGGTAGACGGCGTCGTATGACTGGAATCCCAGCGCTATGACGGTGTCCATCATGTTTGCCTTGGTGACCAAAACAGGGTCCAGGAGGACTGACGGAACGTCAATCTTTCCGTTGTTGACTTTTCCGTTGGTTGCGACCTGTTCTCCCTTAGCCATTGCCACTGCAATCTCTGCTCCTTTCTCTGCAAGAGGCTTCAGGTTCTTGAAGACTGTCAGGGTCTGAGTTCCCTCAACAATCCTCTGGCAAGCCGCAAGCTCAGCGTCCTGTCCTGAGACTGGAACCTTTCCTGCAAGTCCCTTCTCGGTCAATGCTTGGATGACTCCGCCTGCAGTTCCATCGTTCGCTGCGATAACAGCGTCAACTTCTCCGCCGGTGTCCAGGTAAGACTTCATGTTCGCGTATGCGTTTGCTGGCTTCCACTCGTCAGTCATCTTGTCAAAGACTAGCTCTATGTCGCCGCTGTCGATCTTTGGCTGTATCACATCCATGGCGCCTGCCTTGAATTGGAAGGCGTTGTTATCCGTTGGAGCTCCTCCGATGTATACAAATTTGCCCTTGTTTACTAATTCAAGGATTCCTTTTGCTTGGAGTTCTCCGACCTTCTCGTTCTGGAAGGATACGTACAGGTCGAGGTCGCTGTTCTTTATGATCCTGTCATATGCAAGAACCTTGATACCTGCTGCGTGAGCCTTCTCTACATAGCTTGCGGCAAGTTCTCCGTCTTCTGGCACTATGACAAGCACGTCAACGCCTTGTGCAATCAAGTTACCCACTTGGGTCGTCTGGACTGCAGGGTCGGCGTTGGCTGACTCAACAACGACTTCAGCACCTAGCGCTTGGGCCTTTGCTACAAAGTTGTCTCTGTCTCGCTGCCACCTGTCCTCTTTTAGCGTTCCCAAGGAAAATCCGATTACGATCTTTTCACTTGCAGGAGCACTTTCTGTCGGTGTCTTCGTCGCTGCGTTCCCGCCGCATCCTCCGATGAGGAATAGGGCCAGAACCAGCAGTACCATTGCTGTTTTCTTCAAGCTGTTTCACCTCACAAAATAATTTACGCTTTCGATTTACTATACTATACCATATATTAACATATCATTCTGATAAGACATGTTGATATGTTTAGGCATATTTTAATCCTGTCTCGGAAAACATCCTTTATATAGTTTTTCCAAAAATGAGCTTATTTTAAGAAAATTAGGCCCGTTGGCCGTTTTCCTTGCCAACCTGATTACAGACCAAATCTTCATAAGAATCTTTTAGGATTCAAGGAGCTCTGTTCAAAAAGTAGCCCCTGGCTGCGCATACGAAATGCCATACGATCAGACTAGACTCGACTAAAGTAAGTTATTGACGAGCGGTAGCAGCGGGCTACTGGAGAAGTAGCCCCTGGCTGCGCATACGAAATGCCATACGATCAGACTAGACTCGGCTAAAGGACGTTATTGATAAGCGGTCGCAGCGGGCTACTGGAGAAGTAGCCCCTGGCTGCGCATACGAAATGCCATACGATCAGACTAGACTCG
>JAFGBP010000021.1 GCA_016933095.1 Candidatus Woesearchaeota archaeon
GATTTCGAGAGGTGCAGATTCACGGAGAGGCCTAAGAACGTGACTCAGTTCCTGCAATATGTATCGAAGATGAAGCGTGTACTGCGCGATAAGGGATTTTCTGTCGATGAGGCTTCTTGCATAAAACTTGGGAGTGAATACAAAAAGAAACTCGACGATAAATCATTTGAAAAGATCATGAAAACTTTTTCTTAACATCTTGTGGCATCTTCTTTTCCAAATAGAAAGCTTTAAAAAGGAGCACATTTTCCAAGACGTTACCATTCAAAATAGGATGGATTGAAGTAATATTCGCTTCAAAACAATGATAACAATAAGTTATGAAATATAGAGGGTGAAAAAACAATGGCAAAAGCAGGAAAACCACACTTGAACCTTGTATTCATCGGACACGTCGACCACGGAAAGAGCACGACTGTAGGAAGGCTCTTGTTCGACAGCGGCGCTATCGATGAGCAGACAATGAAGAAGCTGAAAGAGAAGGCGCAGGAGCTTGGAAAGGCAGGCTTCGAGTTCGCATTCGTCATGGATGGACTGAAAGAGGAGCGAGAGAGAGGAGTCACCATCGACCTTGCCCATAAGGAGTTCATGACTGATAAGTACTACTTTACCATAATTGACGCTCCGGGGCACAAGGACTTTATCAAGAACATGATTACTGGAACAAGCCAGGCTGACGCAGCTGTACTAGTCGTCTCAGGTAACGCGAGCGATGGAGTCCAGGCTCAGACTAAGGAGCACGTGTTCCTCGCAAGGACTCTTGGAGTCCAGCAGATAATCATTGCTGTCAACAAGATGGACATGGTCAAGTACGATGAGAAGAGGTTCAATGAGGTCAAGGACCAGGTCGCAGCTCTCCTGAAGAGCGTTGGCTACAAGCCAGATCAGGTGCCTTTCATTCCGATTGCTAGCTTCCCAGGCGACAACGTTGCTAAGAAGTCTGCTAACCTTTCATGGTTTAAGGGCGGAACTCTTCTAGAGACCATTAATGCCCTGAAGGAGCCTGAGAAGCCAGTTGACTTGCCTCTTAGGATGCCAATACAGGATGTTTACAATATTACTGGTATTGGAGTCGTTCCAGTTGGGCGCGTCGAGACCGGAAAGATGAAGGTAGGACAGAAGGTAATTGCCACTCCTGGCCGTGAAGGAAAGGGAGTTCCAGGCGAGGTCAAGACGATTGAGATGCACCACGAGCAGATGCAGGAAGCAGAGCCAGGTGATAACGTCGGCATCAACGTGCGAGGATTCGGAAAGAAGGACGTTGCACGCGGAGACGTCATTGGACCTGCTGACAACGCTCCTACTGTCGCTAGTGAGTTCAGCGCGCAGATCGTCGTATTGAACCATCCTAGTGTAATCACGGTCGGTTACACTCCAGTGTTCCACATCCACACTGCACAGATCGCTTGCCAGTTCGCAGAGCTTGTCAAGAAGATTAACCCGGCAACTGGAGAAGTGCTCGCTGAGAAGCCAGACTTCATTAAGACTGGAGATGTGGCGATCGTAAAGCTCAAGCCAGTGCAGCCGTTAGTGATAGAGACTCAGAAGAATTTCCCGCAGCTCGCAAGGTTCGCGGTTAGGGATTCTGGCCAGACTGTCGCTGCAGGTATGTGCATTGACTTAGTTAAGAAGCAGTAAGCTGCGCTTACGCGCTAGGAAACTGAGTTTCCTCCGCGCAGTAAGCTTGCATGATTGGCTTACAGTTTTATAATTTTTCATGAAACTCTTTCATGATGAACCCGAGCTTTATCATGGAGCAGGAGGGTGACAACGTATTCATAAGGTTAGTGACATGCAAAAAGCAAGAATCAAGCTGACAAGCACGGATATTGACAAGATCAACCAGACGTGTGATTATATCAAGGGTATTGCGGATAAGACTGGCGTTGTCATGAGAGGACCTATCCCCCTGCCAACTAAGAAGCTTAAGTTCACGACAAGGAAGAGCCCTTGTGGGGACGGTAGTGCCACGTGGGACCGCTACGAGATGAGGATCCACAAGAGGCTGATCGACCTGGGATTGGATGAGCGTGCGCTTAGGCTTGTGATGAGGGTCCCTATCCCAGAGGACCTCAACATCGAGATCGAGATGATCGATGTTTAAAAGTAAGGGCTAGGAGAAAATATTTAAATCCCTATTTCTATATGGTAAATATCGCTTATTAGGTGGAAACCAAGGAATCCGGTCTTTTAGAGGTGAATGATGATGTTTCTTCTTGAGACTTTGTGGTTCTTGCCGCTTCTCATATTTCTCTCAAGGATTATTGACGTGGGTCTTGGGACTATAAGGGTTCTTTTCATTTCTAAAGGGTATAAGGTTATAGCGCCCTTGATAGGTTTCGTGGAGATCTCGGTCTGGCTTCTTGCTGCAAGGCAGATATTCGGGGATCTGGGCAACTGGCTGTCCATCCTGGCTTACGCCCTTGGCTTCTCGGCAGGCACTTTTGTTGGCATTGTGATCGAGGAGCGCCTTAGGCTTGGCAAGGTCGTAGTGAGGGTTATTGCCCGGGACAAGAATGATGAGATGCTCTCTGAGCTGAATAAGATAGGTAAGGCAGTCACTGTTACAGACGGTGAGGGTCCTAGGGGCAAGGTCAAGATAATCTTCACTGTTATTAGGAAGGAGGAGCTTGAGTCTGTTATTGATGTCATTAAGAGGACTAATCCTCAGGCGTTCTACACTATTGCTGATGTGCGGTATGCAAATGAGAGGAATCCTGTCCAGAAGAGGCTTCCTAACATTTTTGGGTTCTATAGGAAGGCGAAGTGAGCCTTTTTAATTTATTGTTCTTATCGTTATTTGACTTTTCATTATTCTTTCTTAAATAGTAACATTTATATTATTTGAAAGCTATTATAGGTGTTCTTCCCAAAATTGAGTTGGAGGTGTGGTTATGTCACTGAGATTGGGGCTGGCTGCTCTGGCCTTGGCTTTAGGGGTCAGTTCTTGTGCGTCAATGCAGAATAATAGTGTTTGGCAGTCTTCTGTCAATTTTTCAGACGCTGATGCTTTGAAGAGGATTCATGGTGCTGCCGAGGCTAAGACCCGCTACGAGCTTAAGTTCGGTACTGATCAGATGTATAGGTTCTTGGAATGGGAATTCGATCTTATGAGCTTATTGAGGTATGACCTGGAATTCGAGAAAGTCACTAATGTAAGGGAGTGTATCGGAGACAGGCATGTTTTGGATCGTATTAAAAATCTAGGTTATGAGAACATGGCTAACTTGATTGTCTCCGATAAGTTGGCTTATGTCCGTAATGATGGGAATATTTGCATCGAAGGCACTTTGTATGCCGTTACATCAAAGGTTAACGACCCTTCGAAGAGCCGAAACGTATTCGAATGAGGCCGTAGCTTTTTTTTGAGTCTTTCTTCTTTTCCTTCTCTTTTTCTTTTTTTGATTTCTTCTTGGGCTTTTCCTCGCCAAGTATGCGGTTGAGGGGGTGGTTCTCGTCGTCTAAGGGGGATCTTGCTTTCTTCTTCATCTCCTCCTCTTCATCATCTTCCTCTTCGGGTTCGACAGGCTCGTTTTCGGCCTCTGCTATCAGCTGGTCTAGCAGGTCTTTGAATCCTTCTTTTTCCTGCACTGCCGTTTTAGGCTTCTGTTTGGCCTTTTTTGGCTCTTCGATTTCCTTTACGAACTCGTCTATGTCTTCTGCTTGGCCGGCATTCTTGTCTTGCTGGCTGTCTGCTTTCTCGTAGAATGAGAACAGTGGCTCTTTCTCGCCTCGGCCGTCGGAGACAACTTGCTTTAGGAGGTTCTCGAACATTGCATCATCCTCCTGCGAGTGATGTGTCAGCTGCTCCTTCTTTATT
This sequence comes from Candidatus Woesearchaeota archaeon, assembly GCA_016933095.1. GTDB lineage: Archaea > Nanobdellota > Nanobdellia > Woesearchaeales > SM23-78 > SM23-78. The sequence continues at coordinate 3,821 of JAFGBP010000021.1, forward strand.
ATCTCCTCTATTTCGTTGGCTTCTTCGTGATAGTCTGGCTTTGTCGCCATGGCGAATATGTGCTCTTCCTTAGCTTCTCCTGAGGGATGGAATTCCCGCTTGTCGAACAGCGTGATTGTGAGGCCGCTTAGCAGTATTCGTAGCTCGTCTTCTGTGAACTCGTGCATGTACATGCCTTCTCCTAGCATTTTGGTCTTGCCGTCCAAATTCCCTTCCCTGACCCCGATGAGTATGGCCCCTCCGGGTTTAAGGGATTTTTGCAGCTTCTTCATGAGCTTTTCAAGCTCTTTTTTCCTCAAGTGGATGAATGAGAAGAGTGCGCATATACCGTCGTAACTTTCTTCCTCGAGCTCGAGGTCCGCCATGTCCCCCAGGATAAAGACGCCTTTCTTGACGTTGTCATTCGCCGCCTCTATCATCTTCCTAGAGCAGTCTACTCCTATGACGTCATATCCTCTCTTTACGAGCTCTTTTGCGACAGGATCTCCTGTCCCGCATCCAAGGTCTAGTATCTTGCCTTTCTTGACCGTGGCTGTGAATTGGTCCAGGAAGTACTTGTATTCTGGGTTTTTGCCATAGATCATGGCGTACTCATCTATTATCTTGTCGTATGCTTTACCGACGTTCATGGGTGTAGAATAGGCTTTGTCTGGTTTATATATTTATGGGTGGTCTTTCGGACGCGTTGAATCTCCTGGACACGTAGGGTCAACTGTCCAGATTAGAAGTGCATATCGGTCTCTGATCAGTTTTAGGGTTTTGCAATCTGCGCCAGGGATTGAGCGTCTTGGTCTTCCGGTGTGGGGTCGTTTGAGAGAACTTTGCTGGTGATTCCGAGCTGCCTGTAAAACTCGTTTCCTGGTATCTGGTCCATGTTTTCAAATGGCTGCTTTCCTCTCATTGCTACTTCCAGCGCTTTGCTCGGATTGATGAATAGGCTTCTTACTCCTACTCCTTGGAAGAGTTTCATTCCGCCATAATCCACAAGGCATAGGTGCTTTACGTATATGCAGTTGAGTGATTGGGCGAATTCAGCGACTCTGTAGATGCTTGCGTGGCTGTCGGTTGGCATGGCTTTTTGGTTATATAGTCCTGGCGTGCTGATCAGGATGGGAACTTCGTCACACGTATTTGGGTCGTAGTTTGGGAATCGGCTCTTTAACGCTTCGTCGTCGCCGAATACCATGCATCTCATCTTCTCTGCGTCGGTGACTGCAGTCTCCAGCGTCAGTTCAGGGTCGAATCGCATTTTGTGGCTTTCCATGTGCTTGTCGAACCACAGGCTCTTTATAAATTTTTCGCTACTATTGGGTAGTTATTTATTTTTCCTTGTCTTTTCCAAGTTCCTTTCTCGGTTTTTTTTGTGTCACCGGCAAGCTAAAAAAGAAAGTAGTTCCCTTACCCTCAACGCTCTCAAACCAAATCCTGCCGCCCATAGCCTCAACTATTCCCTTGCAAATGGAAAGGCCAAGCCCAGAGCCGGCCGCCTTGTTGGACTGCCTGTTTCCGGCCTGGTAGAACCTAGAAAATATCTTGTCCTGCTTATCCTCAGGGATGCCTATGCCGGAATCCTTAACAGAGAATTCAATCAAACCCTTTCCCCCCTTATAAGCCCTGACATCTATAGCTCCTCCTTTAGGAGTGTAATGGATGGCGTTCAAGACAAGATTCCTGACAACCTGCATGAGCCTGTCAGGATCTGTGCCGACTTTCGGAAGGCTCTTTGAAGCCATGAAGGAGGCTTTTATCCCATGAGCTCTTACCAAGGCCGTAATTTCCGGGCCGTTCTCCTTGAAGAACTTGTTGACATTGACGGGAGAAGCAGAGTACTCAAACTTTCCAAGACTAAGCCTGGCCGAATCCACGAGGTTGACTGCCAGATAATACAGGTCATTCGTGCATTCATTAATGTATTTGGAGAATTTCCTGAGTTTCTTCTTGTCATTTATGGTTCTCCTCTCGACAAGTAGTTCTCCAAAGCTCTTTATGGCTGCAATAGGGTTCTTGAGCTCGTGAGCAGCTATGGCAATGAACTCATCCTTCTCCTTATCAAGTTCTTTAAGCTTCTCATTGGCAACAAGAAGCCTCTTGTTCTTGTCGAGGATATCGCGCTCGTATCTTCCAAGGTGATCGACCATCCTGTTGAACTCAAAGGCGAGCTCGGCGATCTCATCATTTCCTTTAGCCTCTATCTTAAGGTTTCTCGCGCCTTTCCCAACCTGGCCTGCCATGTCCCGCAGGTAAGTGATGGGCTTGCTTAGGGAATTAGCAATGACAATCGCCAGACCTGCACTGTAGATTATAATGATATAAAGGAGGAGGTTGGTGTCATGCCTTGCATCCTCAAATTCTGCTATCGCATTGTTGAAGCTGGAATCTGCATCCTCTACTATGGTCTCGAATATGATTTGCACTAATTCCTGGACTTCCTGTGATTCGCTGAAGAGCTCCTTCTCGCGCGTTTCAAGGGCAAGAATGGAGTTGTTATCCTGCTGGTTCTGCTCAAGCAGCTTGGCGTCATGAATAAGGAGCATCTCCTGAAGTATTGACTTGCTCCTCTCTGAGTGGCTCTCAAGCCTTTCAAGAAGCTCAGAATTGGAAGAAAGATTCTTGAGCCGCTCCAGTTCCTGGTGAGCATTATAAGATGATATTGCATAGTCAGACCGAAGCTCCTCTAGCGTTGCAGGGTCCTCCACGTACAAGTATGTGTTGAGGATCTGGAAAGTATCTTTGGTGAAGCTCGCCATGGCATGGGCGCTTTCAAGAATTCGGGCTTGTTCATTGATCTCCTCCATTGCAGCCCCAAACCTATGCTGGGCATACACGCTGAACAATCCTATGGACAGTACCCCGATCAGAAAACCAACTATGATCTTCAGCCTGATAGAACTCCAAAATGCCAAAAATTCCATTCTTACAATTCCAACCTCTTTTAATCCTTTTCTTTTAACCCTTTTTGCCTTGTTATCGGGGGTGATGGTATATAAATGTTTTCAGCCGGCAAGGGTGCGTCCAGGAAGGCCGCACTGCGCAGCAAGAGAGTTTCCTTAATGAGTTCTTCCGTAGGCGGCTCTGTTCAAAAAGTAGCCCCTGGCTGCGCATAAGAATCGGAAAGCGGTTAACCTAGACTCGGCTAAAAGACGTTATTGATGGGC
>JAFGBP010000022.1 GCA_016933095.1 Candidatus Woesearchaeota archaeon
AAGATCTCTGCGCAACGCGCAGAGGCCTATTGCAGAGCAATAGCCCATAATATTATTTTAAAAATTCAAGAGATTTTGAACGCACCCTCTTACACTATCATAGAATAGTCACAGAAACCATGGTCTTGTTCTCACTTCTTCTTGCAGATGAACATGGCGTGGTCCTTCTCGAAAGGGTAGAGGTCGCGGTAGTCTACGACCGTAAGCCCTTTGTGGGACTCTAGCTCTCTCCTCACGTGCGCGAATATCTGCTTCGGGTTCTTTGAGACGTCGACGCTTCTAGCCTTGAGGGCTAGCAGGCCGAATCCTCCGCTCTTAAGGTATGCGTCGCAGTTCTTCAGGAAGATCTCGACTTGGTTCCTCTGGGCGATGTCCTGGAAGACTACGTCAACTTCCTCTGGAATAAGGTCTTTGTAAGCCTCTGGATGGGCGGCGTCTCCTAGTATCGGCGCCATGTTCTCGCGCTCCTCGCAGACGAAGACAAGGTCCCGCACGACTCTCGGCGCGAAGTCAAGGCAGAAGACGAACCCGTCTTTCCCCACCATGTCAGAGACATAGCTAGGAGTGAATCCATGACTGGCTCCGAGGTAGAGGACTGTGTCGCCCTCTTTTATGCCGATCTGGCTGGCACCCTTCTTTATGGCTGCGCCAAGCTTGCTCCTAGACACGTCCCAAGCCCTGTACTCCTCCCCTTTGTCCTTCAAAAGAGCCTCTGCAAAGAAGCTCCTCTTAGGAGTCAGGTTCTTGGTGAAGAGTAGCCTGCGGTCGTGCCTTCTCTCGAACACCGGGAATTTCTTTATCCTCTGAAGCATATCGCATTACCTTGTTGCATCATCTATCTTAATTGGTTGCCTTTAGTTCTCTTTTGTTCATTTCTTGTTCAACACGCCGCGATAATCGCATACTTATTCCCGACCACGCGGCGCTCTTATGAATTTAAAACAAAAAATTTGTGGAACTCGTTCTCCCAAAAACGATCAACAATCATCTCTTGCTCTTCTTCTTCGCAGGGACGGGTGCAGGTGCTGTCGGGTGCAACTCGCTTTGGAAGACTGCTTTGAAGAGCACGATCCTACTGAGCGTCAGGCTGTACATCACGATGCTGATCACGCTTGATATGATGGCAACGTAGCTCCAGTGCTTCAATATCCCTACGAGCTGGGCCGCGACTGCGGTCTGGGCTATCATGACGAAGCTCGACGTGTGCTCGAAGTACTCGTGCTTCTTCCCGGTGATGTGCACCTTCTCCTCGTGAGTCATCCAGAAGTACAGGATGAACCCCAGTCCCAGGGTGAAGAAGTAATACTCTACAGTGTCGTTGAAATAATATGATACAAGCCCCAATATCACGATCAAGAGCAGTGTCAAGAACTCCTGCTCAAAGAGCAGCATCTTATTGTGTCTTCCGATTTTCATTCTCAAGTTTCACCTCAACCTCTTTTAGCAACTCATCTCCCTTGAATTCTCCCTTGAAATAATCGATCCTTGCAGCTATGAATATCTTGTCGGCGAGGGCTCTTGCAATCTTTCCCCTGGTGTCCTTGCCTGCCTTCTGGACCAATAAGTGCTGGAGCAGGTAGCCGTACTTGGGCGGCCTTGCGCCGGTCCTTATGTGCCTGAATAGAGCCTTCTCCGCTCCTATGAGCTGGATTGTGGATGACCTCATCATGGCAAGCTTCTTCAAAGACCCCGCTCCCCGCAGAAGCTTTGCGCCTATCAGGCCTCCTGCGACTGCCGCGGTGTTCGGGCAGTACTCCTTCATCGTCTTTTCCAAGTAGCCTACGAGGCGTCTCTCCTCGTCGTAGAGGGATCGGATGGACGTTGCAAGCTCCTTTATCTCGTCAAGCTCAGGGCCTTTGAGGTCTGCGCCCATGCCGTCAGAGACATTGAACTCCTTGAGGAGCGCGGCCTTGTCACCCTTCAATAAGTGGCTTATGTACTCCTCGTTATTGGAAATCCTCTTGTCAAGCTCAGGGAAATAGAGAGAATACCACTCCCGCAAGCGCTTGCCGAGGCTGTTCTGCACCCTCTGCAGGTCCTCGACGTTATTGACCGCGTTTATGATGAAGAGATCAGGGCTCACGCTCTCGCGTACAAGCTTCTTCGCAAGGGTTATGTTCTTGAGCCTCAAGGCCTTTAAATCAACCATTTACCTCCAAGTTAATTATTGCGGCTTAAAAAGGTTGCGTTGCAGAAGACTCTTGCCTGAGAAACACTCAAATCCAAGAGAAGCTCAGAGTCTCTTGAGGATTTCCTTCCTCACACGGCTGTCTTCCGAGAAATATCTGAGGGCTACGTTCCTAGTCTCATCCCAAAGCTGGCGCACTTCTGGCCGGTGTTCTGAGAGCTCGTAGCCTGGAATGAGATTGAATCGAAAGCCCGCTATGAGACCATTAAATGAATGCAAATAGGACTCAAAAGTATCAAAGGCTCTTCCTTCCTTGTGTATGGTTCCGCCAATTTGCGCTGAACCCAATTCAATGCGTACCTCCAAGTCCTTGTCACGCCGTGATACTGCGTAGTATGAAGCCTTGTAATTCACTTCTGCAGGCATGTTCTGGGCAACGTAAACCAATACTGCCTCTGCTTCCTTAAGTTCGACGGATCGCGGAAAGCGTATGGTAGCCGGCTCCATCCGTTCATCAAGCCAGTCTCCTGAATTCATACAAGAAGGGAATCAAGATAAGCTTATAAGTTTTACTGGGGCAAGGAAGCCTCAAAGCAGGCGTTCGGCGTTGAAGAGGGATATCAACGCAACCTTGTCAGGCACTGGATTCCGACGGGCTACAACAGTGTAAGCCAGATCAAGCCCGGCGCCTGTCGGCTTGAGAACATCGACCATCTTGTTTATGGTCTCGGCAGTCGTCGTTACGTCATCGACGATCCCCACAACGTCATGTGGACCCGGTACGTAGCTGCCGATCAAAGAATCAAGGCCTCTTTCACTTTGAAGATGATTCTTCCGATTTTTTCCCCGCAGGTTTTATGAATGGCTTCTGAAAAGCACGAGTGATGCCGAAAGCATAACCTTTAAATAATAGTTATACATGAGTATAATTAATGTATAATTAAATGCTTGAATCTTGACAGAAGGTGAATGCCGATGGCGATCGACGTGAAAGTAAGAAAATGGGGGAACTCCATGGGAATAGTGTTGCCGAAGGAATTCGTAAAGGAAAATAACATTAAGGAAGGTGAGGAAATAGGCATAGCAGTATTCCGAAGCCTGGACCTGAGAAAGATCCCGAAGCTCAAATTCAAGGAAAGCACCCAAAAGATAAAAGACGAACTCAGGAAGGGATGGGATTGACAACCTACTTTTTCGACACGTATGCATTCATAGAAGCGATGGGCCATAACCCCAACTACCTTAAGATGGGGACAGTAGATATAGTGACGACAAGGCTGAATCTTATGGAACTGCACTACCACATACTACGGACAAGAGGCAAGGACATTGCCAGATACTACTACAACCTATTCAAGAAGCTGGCGATAAGCATAGAGGACGACGTAATCCAGGAGGCCAACATCTTCCGTCTGGAGAACAAGAAAAAGAAGCTCTCATATGTCGACTGCATCGGATACATCCTTGCCAGAAGGGCAGGGGTCAAGTTCCTAACAGGAGACAACGCCTTCAAAGGCGTTGAAGGAGTAGAATTTCTCAAATGACCCCGCCAGCTGTCAACAGCAGAAAAAAATAGGATGGCGAAGGCAAAATTTTAGATTTGAGTTTTATTATATCAATTTCTGCAAAGCAGACTATTTTTTACGGGCACACGCTATTTACTATAATTTTCTTTAATTTTATCATATATGGCTCTTCCACCTAAGTATGCTAATCCTACAACAAGAATTGCTGGAGAAAGAACCAATCCAATAGGAGCAACAAATGAAGTGGCGATAGCTCTTAATGGACTCGGATGTATGAAATCGCACGTATCTAACTGAGCTTCAAGACTTGCTCTATGTTCATTAATGGCCATTAAACCAAAATCATCTTCTGGATTTTCTTTCCTATACATGTTGGCTTCTTCTATTGTTCTTTCCATTGCACTCATTATTTCTTTCTTTGACATTTTCATGCCTCCTCGCAATCAGTTATGCCAAGGGGTTTATTAATTATTGTTGTTGTGATTAACCACAACATTTATATATGAAGGAGATTCTCACTCAAATATGGAAGCAAAAGACTTGATTTCAGCAGGATTGACAAAAAATCAAGCAGAAGTTTATCTGGAAATCCTAAAACACCCCGAACAATCAGGGGGAAAGATAGCCAAGGCACTTTCAATAGACAGGTCTTTTGTGTACGGCATAATCAGCTCATTAATTGATAAGGGCCTGGTAAGTTACATCACAAAAGGCAAGGTAAGATTATACCATCCTGCGGACCCAGAAAATCTGCTTAAGGAAATAGATGAAAAAAGGAATAACGTCAATAAGATTGTTCAAGAATTAAAATCATTGAAAGAGCAAACCAAATCGGAAAAATCCGTTTTAGTGTACGAAGGCAAAGCCGGATTGAAAGCATATATAAGGGATTTTTTAGAAGCGAAATCTTTTGAGACTTTAGGCGGAGGAGGAAATCTCAACATTCTTGAAGCTTTAAAATATGAATATCCTCATTATTTGAAAGAATTTAATAAGAAAAAAATCATAGGAAAACTCATCACTTCTCCTAAAAATAAAAAAATAATGAGTGACATTTACAAAAATTCCAAAGTAGAAATAAAAACTTTTGAAGGGTTAGAAAGCGGAGTTAGCTTTACGATATTCAAAAATAAATTAGCAATATATTCCGCAGAAGAAAAACCTTTTGTCATAATGATTGAAAATGAAAGCATTACAAAAGCATTGAAGATGTATTTTGAGAAAACTTGGAATCTTGTGAAATGAATTATTTTGATTTGCGCCTGTTTTCGACCGAAACATCAAAAATTAGCGATTTTTGAGCTTCGAAAATAAAGATTTTCGAAACATTTAAATATATAGTGAGTTATATAGTCGCTATGGTTCTCAAAAATCATGGATTTTTGGAACACAAAAAATCAAAGGTGATTTTTTATTGCAACGACAATTCAAGTGAGTAACGAGCTTATAGCGCATCTGAAAACAATGAAGATGCATGACAAAGAGAGCTACGAAGAGATCATCTGGGATTTACTCGAGGATACGATGGAACTTTCTGAAGAAACAAAACGCCGCTTAAAGCTGGCAGAGAAAGACATAGCCGAAGGAAAAACAATCCCTCTTTCGGATGTGAAGAAGAAATTGGGCATCTAAGATGTACGACATCGAATTCACGGCCACAGCTGAAAAGCAACTCTCGAAGCTTGAGCGGCCTCTTCAAGAGCGGATTGTATCATCATTAGAAAGAATTAGAATTCGACCATATCCATATCTAAAAAAACTCGTCGGATGCCCATACTTCAGGCTTCGAGTCGGAGACTACAGAGTCATCCTCGATATCCGGGAAGACAAGCTTCTGATACTGGTTCTCGAATTAGGGCATCGAAAGAACATCTACAAGCAGTAGGGCGCAAATCAAAATTGTACCGAATCGATAATAGGCACCCGAGTCTCGAAGCCGACCCGCGAGGCGACAACCGAGCTGGATGGAGGTTTCAGGGCAGAAAAGGTCGAGCACCGCAGACCGTAGGCGAGGAGCGGAGAAGTCAAGTTCGGGGACTATTTATTATTCAATCTAACCGCGGCATGGGAATCGGAGTTGACAATTCATACTCTTCTGGAGAAACAATCCTAAAATGCCTCTGGAATGTATCAATCAATTGATTATAATTCATAGCAACAAAATCAGGGTTGGGCAAATACGCAGTCTGTGGAGACGAAACAAAAGCACAATCCTCGTGCATGAATAACCTTGAAAACAAGGCAATCATTCCATTCATTTTTGGCAAAACTTCCAAAGCTAGCCATCTAGGATCATCAGGATTCTCAATTGTCAATGACGGTCCAAGCCCTTTTGTTGGAGTATACACCTGCCTTAAGGTTTCACCATTCTTTGGAATTGGAACAAATAGGTAATTGTGGCCAACCTCATACTCCTGGGCAGGCCGTACTTTATCCAACTCCTCCCAAATAGGTTGGCTTGGACCAGATACGTCATACAGCGTCCAGTCATGCCACTCGATGATCTCTTTCAAATCCTGGCTACGAGGAAAGACTCCGTTGAGTTTTGTCATCACTACAGGAGAGTATGACAATTTATAAGTTTTTGCCTTCTAAAAAGAGCCATGGAGCGGCGGCTCAGGCCCAGAAAAGCGTAGCCTCGAAGCTCTTACGATTCACGCTTGTTTTTTCCGCTTCTCCATCAAGAAGGGATATTAATCTCTTGGCGACCCCTCCATCCGATGGGGGCTTGTAATTCATCAATTGATCATCCTGTATTCTATAAGATACAAAAATATTTATACTTGTTCTCCAAAATACCTTACGATAACCTTACGGTGAGAGGATGATTGTGAAAGCAATCCTCCTCAGGCCCGAGGTCGCGCTCAAAGTAACTTGGAAGCATGGCATCCTCCAGGATGAGATAAGCGATGCGCTCGTCCACGACCGACCGATCTTCCGGAAAGCCGGCGGGAACCAGTACCTCGCCATCGGACTGTCAAGAAGCAGGCACATCACCATATTCTTTTCATACAATAAGAGGACAAAAGAGGCAGAGATCACGACTGCATACCAATCCAGCAAAAGACAGATACGCGTTTACAGAAAACAAGGAAGATGAAAACAAGACAAGACCTGAAAAAACTTGAAAAGGCAGACTTCAAGATAGAAAAGGACGCATCCAGTCCGCAAACCGCCCACTGTGCTAGATGCGCCGTCAGGATGAGGAGAAAAGAGCTCGAGATGCAAATAGGAGAAGACATCTTCATGAAGCTATCTGGTTTTGAATGCCCCAAGTGCGGCAAGCGACTTCTAGGCCTGGAAGAAGCAAAGAAGCTCGACAAGGCGACCCTGCTCGGCAAGGCAGCCGAAGGGGGCTTCAAGATGACCAGGAGCCTCAGCTTCGACGGGGACAACTACACCTTTAGGATACCGAAAGAGTTCACTCGAGACGTAAGCAAGCGCAAAGTAGAGATAGTCCCGTTAGGACCGAGAGGATTCTGCGCGTATGTCGAGTGAGGTTGAAAAGAAGCACCCCCCCAACACACTTTGGTCAGGAGTGGATTGGATCTCTTGTCGCTTCCTCTCTATGACCCTCTGCTTGTTTTTCTTCCCTAGGCGCCTAAATCTTTTTAAACCCTTGTTTTCCTCTATGAGTGTATGAGTACTGCTGATGAGAAGAAGGAGGCTTATAAGATCAGCGCTAAGCAGCGCCTGCATCTGAGGCACTTCATCAAGGAGATCGAGAATCATCGCGGGCGCCATACTGAGCTCGTGTCTGTCTACGTGCCGACAGGCTATGATCTCAACAAGGTCATCAATCAGTTGCAGCAGGAGCAGGGAACGGCTACTAACATCAAGAGCACGAGCACGAGGAACAACGTGATCAGCTCGCTTGAGAAGATGGTACAGCACTTGAAGCTCTTCAAGGGCACTCCGCCTAATGGCCTCGCGGTCTTCAGCGGCAACGTGGCTGAGAGGGAGGGCCAGCAGGATTACCAGGTTTGGAGCATCGAGCCTCCAATCCCGCTCAATATCAGGATCTACAGGTGTGATAAGGAGTTCGTATTAGAACCGCTCCAAGAAATGGCTTCTCACGAGGATACTTACGGCATGGTCGTGATCGACAGACGCGACGCGACGATCGCCCTTTTGAAGGGCAAGACCATCGTCCCGCTCCAAAAAACCCACTCAGAGGTCCCTGGGAAGATGAAGGCCGGAGGACAATCAGCTCCAAGGTTCGCACGCCTTAGAGAGGGCGCTATCAAGGAGCATTACAAGAAGGTGGCTGATTACATGAAGGAGCAGTTCTTGTTCATGAAGGAGCTGAAAGGAATCCTCCTGGGCGGCCCTAGCACCACCACCAATGATTTCATCAACCATGATTACTTAACTGCCGATGTCAAGAAGAAGATAATTGCGATCAAGGATCTCTCCTACACTGACGAGTTCGGCCTCCAGGAGCTATTGGAGCTCTCACAAGACGTGCTCGCCGAGGCTGACGTTGCAAAGGAGAAAGTCGCGATGCAAAAGTTCTTCGGACTCTTATCTACCAAGCCTGAGATGGTGGCTTACGGCGAGAAGCAGGTCATGGAAGCTATCCACCTGGGGGCAGTAGATACTGTCCTCATAAGCGAGACCAAGGAGGACAAGTTCGAGGAGTTTGAGGCTGCGGCCAGCCAGTTTGGCACCAATATCGATGTCATCTCTACAGAGACGAGAGAGGGAGTTCAACTAAGGGATATGGGCGGGTTTGCAGCGATCTTAAGGTTCCAGGTGCAGACATAAAAGAATTAACTTTTTAAAAGCATCCAGAGACTTATTTCTTATGAAGATGATTTCTCCGGATTACAAGGGCGGGAGCATCGTTAACCTGATGAGCTCAGTCTATAATGCTCTCGGCCAGAAGAACCCTTACCCAAACCTGCGCATATTAAGGAAAGACGAGATCAAGGAGTGCAAGAATGTCGTGCTTATAGTCCTGGACGGGCTTGGATTCAATCAACTGAAAAGACAGGGAGAAAAGACAGCCCTCCTAAAGCATTTATCAGGCAGGATGACTTCAGTATGGCCTGCAACCACCGCGGCCGCGGTGACTACATTCTACACCGGACTTGCTCCAAGACAGCACGCAGTGACCGGATGGTATATGCAAGTCAAGGAGCTAGGCATGCAGATAATCCCTCTGACTTTCATGAGCAGGTTCGAGAGGATGCCCTTATCTGACAATGAAGGCAAACTGGCTTCGGAGATATTCAGTTCAAGGAGTAAGCCACCTAATCTCAACAGGCCGGTCTTCGCCGTATGTCCTAAGGAATTCAAGTCGTCTGTATACAACTCTTATTTCAGTCAGTGGATGAGCCTGTCACTCTATCATGACCTCCCGACATTCTTCGGAAACATAGAAAAGCTAGTTAAGAAGAGAGGGAAGAAATACGTCTACGCTTATTGGCCAGGCTATGACAAGCATTGCCATGAGTTCGGCGCAGATGCAAAGAAGACCAAGTCGCACTTAAGGAAGATAGATGCAGGCTTCAGGAAGCTCCTGAAAAGCATCGAGGGCACAGACACGATGATAATCGTCACTGCCGATCACGGGCTTGTCGATGTCAAGAAAAAAGACAAGATAATAGCTAATGATGTGAAGAGGCTCGGGGAGTGCCTTAGCATGCCTCTCGCGGGAGAGACGAGGATGCACTTCGCATATGTTAAGCCTTCGAAAATCAAGCAGTTCAAATCTGTATTCAAGAAAGAGCTTAAGGGCAGGCACTCTTTATTCAGGAGTGAGGATCTTGTAAAAAGAGGGTTCTTCGGCCTCTTCGAAAGCCATGATAAGCTACTTGACCGATTAGGGGACTATGTCATGATAGCGCACGAGGGCCAGGGCATGGTAGAAGATCTAGCAATCAAGAAGGAGCACAGTCATATAGGACACCATGGAGGCGTCAGTGAAGATGAGATGTACGTTCCGCTCATCGTCGTGAGAAAATGATGAACCTTGCCGAGCTCGCGTTCTACGAGCTTTATCCTGGGAGGAAGAACGACCGGGTGATGTCTGTCAAGTATTCTCGTGCTTTTCGTAGCTACAACGCCAACGTGAAGTACACTTCTTCAAGGATGGACTTCCGTCTCTCTTACGAGTGGAAAAGCGTCTCTGACGAGATGAAGATCGGCCTCATCCAGTCGTTGATGGTCAAGGTGTTCAGGGATAAGGAGATGAAGGCGAAGAGGACCATTAACATGGACTTGTATGATAACTTCATCAAGGGCGTGGGGGAGTATAGGCCTGCGACTGAGCAGGACCCTGTCCTGAGGGAGAGCTTTGACCGCGTGAACGAGAAGTATTTCAGCGGCTTCATGGAGGACACGAACCTTGTCTGGGGCGCTAGCAGCTTCTCGAAGCTAGGCACTTTCACCTACGCTGACAACACTATCACAATCTCCCGTGTATTAGAGGATGATGAGGAGCTGCTCGACTACGTCGTGTATCACGAGATGCTGCATAAGAAGCACAAGTTCTACACCAACAAGGCAGGCCAGAGCAGGCATCACACCGCCGCTTTCAAGCGGGACGAGAGGAGGTTCGAGAACCCTGACATTGAGAGGAAACTGGAATCATACTTGCGAAAGAAGAGATGGACTGCTTACACTGATGTTAAGGAGAAGCAGCGTAAACAAAAGATTAAAAAACTGTTCGAGTGGTTCTTTGGATGATGAGAAGGGAAAAGTCTTGCGGGGCAGTCGTCTACAGGAAAGTCGATGATAAGATTGAGTTCCTGCTCATACAGCATCTTGACGGAGGGCACTGGGATAATCCTAAAGGCCATGTCGAGCCTGGTGAGAGCGAGGAGGAGACTGCGGTTCGAGAGATTCTTGAGGAGACTGGTTTGGAAGTGGACCTTGTCGATGGGTTCAAAGAGACTGCCCAGTATCTCTCTAAACAGGCGATTGATAAGACAGTAGTGTTCTTCCTGGCCGTTCCTGTCGGCGGCTGTCTAGCGAAGCAGGAAGGCGAGATTAAGGATATCGGCTGGTTTGAATGCGACGATGCCATTGCAAAGGCGACTTATAGCAATGCAAAGAACATATTAAGAAAGGCAAAGGAACACCTGCTGACTTACAGGTCATGAATAGTTTTTCAGCTGAAAAAGGGCTTCGTCGGCGGTTTCCAGCGGAAGCTTTTTAAACCCCTCAGAATCCCATAAGAATACTAGTCTCATTATGACTTATAGACATTACATGGTGATATCATGGGCGGAGAAGTAAAGCGAAAGATCGCGACAGCATTCACAAAGGGCAACTATATCGTAATGGACGGGGTTGCAAGCGTAGTCACTGACATCCAGACCTCTAGGCCTGGAAAGCATGGGCACGCTAAGTGCAACATCATGGCTGTAGGCATGGTCGACGGCAAGAAGAGGCAGATCGTAGTCCCAGGACACGACGAGCTTGAGACTCCTGTCATCGAGAAGAAGAACGCCCAGATACTCAATGTCAACGGAGACATGGCTAGCGTCATGGACTCTGAGACTTACGAGACTTTCGACATGGCGATCCCAGAGGAGCTCAAGAGCGAGGTCAAAGAGGGCGTTACTGTCGTCTACTGGCTCATCCTGGAAGACAGGGTAATGAAACAGATAAAGACTGGCTGAAAGCCAGGATTTAGCTGTGCCAGAAGCTTGGCTTCTGAGCACAGATAAAGACCGCCTAGACCAAAAGGCGTTAAATTCAGAAAAACATATTCAAACGGTGATCAAATGGCTAAATTCGTAGAAGCTGACGCAAGGACCTTTAAGAACGTGTTCGTATGCAGGTCCTGCAAGAAGAAGATCCGAGGCCCAACACTCAAGGTGATGAGCGGAAAGATCAAGTGCAGGAAGTGCGCAGGCAAGGTCCTTCGGCCTAAGAAGAAGAAGTAGAAAGGTTTTCTTTACGATTTCTTTTATGCAGCCTATCTTATCGCTGCCAGGAGAAGAAAGGGAAAGACCATCATCCTGTTCTCGCAGCGATCAAAAGAAATCATTCAAGGCTCGATGCTCTGTAGCTTCCGAACTCTCCGTAAGGGAGTATCAGCGCCTTTGCCTCGGCCTCGCTGCAGGCGATTGCAAAATAAGACTTCTTTGCTTCAGGATTCCAAAGTTCCTCCCCTGTGGAACAAAGGTAAAGGATGCTCTCAGTCCTCTCAAGGCTGAACCTGTCCAAGAACATCGTGATCTCCTCTTCAGTAAGAGGATCATCCTGCAATTCAAGCCTGACTACCAGAGAATCGTCAGCATCATGCATATCTGATGCGGGAATGCAAGCGGATTTTTAAGCATTATCATCAGGCTGGTGTTCGCGACCAAAAGACATAAAAACCTGGGTGCAGAGAGGATTTCAAGATGACATTCGTCGAGGTCTTTTTAGAGTATAAGTTCGTTATCCTGTTCTACCTAGCCATCATCCTGTTCATATATCTCAAGAGGAAGAAGTTCGAGTTCCAGGCGAAGTTCATTGCGCTTTACAGGATGAAGTTCGGCCTTGGCTGGATTGAGAAGGTAGGAAGAAGGCATTCTGAGCTTATCAAGATCCTTGGCTACTGCGGCATCGGGGTCGGCTATGCTGGCATGGCGTTTATCGTGTTCATGCTCGGAAAGGGATTGTGGGACATGGCTTTCGTCCCTAACGCACCTCCGGTAGTCTCTCCTGTATTGCCGGGAGTTCCCATCCCTGGAAGTCCCATATTCGTGCCTTTCTGGTACGGCATCATCGCGCTCTTCATAGTCGTAGTGATCCATGAGTTCTCTCACGGAGTTGTCGCTAGGGCACATGACGTCAAGGTCATGAATACTGGCATAGTATTCTTCGGTCCCATAGTCGGTGCTTTTGTCGAGCCTGACGAGAAGCAGGTTGACAAGCAGCCTGACCATGTGAAGTACAGCATCTTTGCTGCGGGTCCTTTCTCTAACGTCCTGACGGCCGCGCTCGTGTTGTTGATTGCTGCTCTTGTGATGAGTCCGCTTACAGATGCCGTTGCAAAGCCTGTCGGCGTCGAGTTCACTTATGTGGAACCAGGCTTCCCTGCTGACATCGCTGGCCTTCAGACCGGTGTCACTTATGATTTCGTGAACAACTACTCGACTAACGACTTATCATCATTCGAATCCGCCCTTAGGGACGTCCAAATCAATGAAACAGTATATATCGGAAACTCTGATTCCAATTATACCGTCGTCACGACGAGCAGGGAAGAGAATCCTAAGAAGGCAATCATAGGCGTTAATGTCAGGACCAAATTCACAAACGAAGACAAGTGGTGGCTGAAAATCATCCTCTGGACCAACGGTTTGCTTTCATGGATATTCATGCTAAGCCTCGGGCTTGGCCTTGCAAACCTGCTTCCCCTCGGACCTGTGGACGGCGGTCGCATGATAAAGGAGAGCCTTGAGAGGATTTGGGGCGAGAAGGTAGGCAAGCAGGCGTGGTACAAGATCACAGTCTTAGTGATCGTCATCCTGCTAATCCTCGTGTTCGTCCCGATAGCAAGGGCAATCTTGGGGCCTTTCTTTGGAGCTGCATGAACAGCGCCTAGCGTAGTCTGCGAGTTAATGTTCTAATGGCGCTAGACGTGATTCGCTGCTAGGAAAACGCAGCGAACGAAGCGCGCTGTAAGGTTAACTTTTTAAAATGCCTTTCTTTTCTTGCATCAATGCTTAAAGTTGTATTGCTCGAGCCTGAGACTTCAGGGAATATCGGCAGCATCTGCCGTGTCATGGCTAACTTCGGTTTTTCAGAGCTCGTCCTGGTCCGCCCGAAAGCGTCTGTGGACGAGGACGCCCGTCGTTTCGCTAAGAACGCCCAAGATGTCGTGAAGAGGATCAAGGTCGTGAAGAGCCCGATAGACAAGGCTCTCTCGAAGTTCGATTACGTCGTAGGCACCACGTCTAAGCTCGGCCGTGACTATAATATCCCTCGCTCCCCCATCACTCCCGAGATGTTTGCTAGGAAGCTTGGGGAGGTTAATCTTGAAAAGAAGAACATTGCCTTGGTCCTAGGCCGCGAAGGAGACGGACTCTACAACCACGAGCTTGAGATGTGCGACTTCGTCGTCTCTATCCCGACGTCTAAGGATTATGATTCAATGAACATCAGCCACGCGCTCGCAGTCCTCCTCTACGAGCTCCGCAAGAACGAGTTCGGAGAGGGCATGATGAAGGGCTACACTCCCATCGGCGAGGCTGACAAGCGCCAGGTGATGAAGCTGCTCGACGTCGCTCTTGACCGGATGGATTTCAGGAGCGAGGACAAGAAGGATACCCAGCGCAAGGTGTGGCGCAGGATGATCACCAAGAGCTTCATGACGAGGAGGGAGGCTTTTGCATTGATGGGATTCTTGAAGAAGATCCGATAATCAATTTATTACTTTCTTGACTTCGAGAAGTATTCCTCAACCTTCTGGTCGCCTTTTGGCCTTGCCTGGTTTCCGAGCTTGTAGTATATCTTCTCTGCGTGGCTGCCCCAGCTGTAGTCGCCTTCTTCCTTCTTTATCTCTTCGACTTCGAACTCGTCCATGGCGACCCCTTTCTTGAGGTGATAGTAGACGACTCTCATGGTGGCTTTAGGGTAGATGTTTATGAAGTGCTTGTACAGTTCATACCCGTAGGCTTTCTTGCAGATGTAGAGTATCTCGATGAGCTGCTGTCTTATCCTGCTGCCGGCGGGACGCCCCCTCTTCTTTTCCATACTGAGACTAATCTTGGTTTTGCGGTTTTAAAATCTTTTGGCCGCGCCCGGATCGAGAGGAGCAGCCACCGCCTTCATGATTCGCTCGAGGTGAAAAACCTCTTTTTCCGAAGAGAAAAAGCGAGAATATCCGAAAGGTTTAAATGTTTCATTTACCATTATAATCCCGATGCCTTACTCGGTCAGCTCTCGCATGGAAGACGAGAGGCTCAAGGGCTTGCTGCTCGCACCGGATAAGAGGGAGGTTTTAGAGGAACTTCTTTATAATTATATGCGAAATCTGAATCGCATCCAGAGATGGAATCATCTGTCCCATTTGAGATTCGGGGCTGATATCACCAGGAATGGGATCGACACTGACCGAATCCTGCGCAAGGTCTTCAACCAGATAGATGAGTTCCTTGAGGTGGAAAAGGTTCCGGAGCCGACTTATTATTATGATCCTGATTGCCTACTCAAAGGGGCGATTTTCAACCTCATGAACTACAGCTTCAGGATTCCCCGCAAGGATCGCGTGCATCTGATACTGAGCGCGTCGCACGAGTACACACATCACGTGCAGATCGCATACAAGATTCAGACAGAATATTATCCTATCTTCTCAGAGGGTCATGCCCGAGGTGTTGAAAGGCATATCGCAGAGGAATACCTTGCGTTAGAGAAGAATGAAGCGTTCCTCCTGCCGCCTTTGCAGAGGGCTGTCAGCGATGTAAAGATGACTTACATCTGGTTTTGCGCCGTGAATGCTTGCGAGCCCAGGCGTTCTCTATTGAGATCAATCTCGCCGTCTGACTTTAGCAACCAGATATTCTTTGACCAGTACGGAGAGCCAAGACCGCATGCCCTCGGGAATGCCTTGTTCATGATGAACGAAGAAGTGTCAGGCAAGAAGATATATCCCAAGGCTGTCAAGAAAAAGCTTGTACTGAAGTGACCTAAGAGTCCCTGATCCTAGACAAAAGCTTCTTCAGCCTCCTCGCTTCCTGCTCGTATCCTTCCTTGTGGTCGTTCAGGGCGTGGGATTCCATCTTCTCTGCAAGCGCTTTTATCTCCATGACCTGCTCAAGGAGGCTCTCTTCCTTCTCCACCTCTTCTTCTATGGCTTCAGGGCTGCCTTCTTCAGGAACCACTTCGGTGTGCGCATCAGTTCTTGTCATGTCAGTCATCTCGATGTCATCATGTTCCCGTTCCTCGCATGGCTCTTCTTCGGCATCGTCTTTTGTCTCGAAACCATTCAAGGAAAATACCTTGTGGCCGAGCTCTCTCACGACGCGCTCCCGTGCCTCTTCAGACGACAGTATCTCAGGCATGGTTAGATTCATATCTTTTTCTTCCGTTTCCCTAACGGATTCATCATGCTCGTGCTCCATGCTCGTGTGACCGTCGCTGTATTCCCTCATCTTGACTTCTTCCTTCGCGACGACCTCTTTCTTCTTCTCATATACGAGCCGGTTTGCCTGTATCACGTTCACGATCTCATCATGTATGCTCAGGTACAGCTTCACGTCCTTTCCTATGAAGCTCTTCGCCCTCTTCGCGACCCTTGCACATTCTGCTATCAGCTTATCGTTGAGCTTCTGGCCTTCTCCCTCTTTCATGAGGTGCTTCTTGACAAGCTCGTCGCTTGCAGAGTCCCTTATGATGGCGTATTCCTGCACGTTGATCTTCGAGTTCCTTATGAGGAGGGAATTGACATCGATGTCATGCTCGTCCTTTCCCATTATGCACTCGCCGTAGTCAAGCAGCCCCTTGAAGCTCTTCACACGCAGCATGTACTCGTTGAACTCAGTCCTCGAATATGCGATGGCTGACTTGTGGGTCTTCTTCATCTTCTGGACGATTATCCCCATGCTGAAATCATGGGAGAGTCCGGAGCGGATCCTGTAATGGATTGATGCGGGAGAGAAGGCAGATGCCCATATGAGCTTCACTGCTGCCAGGAGCTGCTCTGAGCCCTTGACGTTCTGGAGTATTCCTTCCTCATCTTCTGTCGGCAGGAGGTAGGATGGGCTTCTCATGAGCGTTATGAAAGGGCTGCCGAAGGCCGATATCAGGCTGTGCGCGCTCGACCCTGGCTCTATTCCGAGGGAATCGTACGCCTCGCAGAACTCGTTTCTCATGTCTTGAGGATAAGCTGCCTTGATGAATGCGCTCATAACTTCCTCGAAGGCCTTTGATGGATTACTGTTCTCCTTGTATATCTTGTCGACCTTTGCCCGTAGGCCGCTCTCTGATAAGAAGTCGTCGAAGGCATCGCTTGTTATCACGAATGAGAGCGGCACGTTGAAGCCTTTCTCCCGCAGGAGACCTAGGTCTGATGCCCTGAACCCCACGTCTTCTGAATCATCTCTCCCTATGTTGGTAAGAGTCCTTATATATCTCAAGCCTTGCACCCTTTTCCTGATAACATCTGATAGTATTTCCCTCACTCATATTTAAAGGTTGGGTTGGTAGGAATATATCAAAGCGAAAAAAACAACACCCAATTTGTCACTAAATAGTAGTAATAATACAATAGTATTTTAAACAGAAGAAACAAAAGAAGAAATATAAGGAAAAAACAAGGAAAACAAAAAGGAGGAGAAAACATGAGCATAAAAAGAGCCTTGGCACTTGGCGGGATAAGCCTAGCAAGCCTGCTTGTCAATCCGAACTACGAGAGCATAGACTTCCAACAACCCCAAAGATACATACAGAAAATGGGATGCCATAAAGGATATGAAAAAAGCGGAATTGTCTACGGCCTCAGCGCAGCAGTTCTTGCAGGAGCGGCAGTAGGCGGACTCAAGTCAGCATACAGAAAAAATAAAAGAGACGCATAATAATAAAATCCTACCAGAACCTCACCTACCTTGTCTTTCTCTCAGTAACCGGCCGCTTGTCGTGAGTAGCCGATGCGAGCAGTTCCTTTGCATCCATGAGCCCATTCTGAGCCCCGTGAGTCTGGATCACGTTCTCTGCTTGGTTGATCGCCATCTTCAATGCAAAAGACACGGGCTTCTTGATGATGAGTCCTGCGGTGAAAGTCGCGGCAAACGCATCCCCTGCTCCCGTAGTCTCGACGATTTTTATCCCTGAGTGAGCGTCTACGTGGTAGAATGTCCCGTCGTGGAATGCAGTGGCCCCGTTCTTTCCGTCTGTGATGACAGCATACTCAGGACCCATCGACACGATTTTCTGGAGGTTTTCATCCACTGTGCTCTCCCCGATCAGTTCTTCAGCCTCCTCCTTGTTTAAGACTAGTACGTGTGACATCCTAAGAATGGATAAGGCAGCCTCTTTTTCATGGTCTATTATCGTCTGGGATGGGTTGAACGCGATTTTTCGCTTCTTCTCCTTGGCGTGCCAGACTATCTTCTGCATGGTCTTCAGGCTCGCCCCCATCATCGATGAGACATAATACCACCTGGCATTAAGCCTTCCGATCCACAAGTCCTTATCCTCGAGGTCGTTGTTGCACCCCTTGAACGTGAGTATCGTCCTGTCCTCTTCCATGGCGTCGAGTATTATGGAAGTGCCTGACTCTGCGCCCTTGGCGCCCAGAAATGACACCTTGTTCCGCTTGAAGGAAGATAATATTTGTTCTCCAGTCGTATCTCGGCCAACCTTGCCGACGTATCCAGTCTTCAGCTTCATCTTTGCAAAAGCCGCCGCGGCATTCGCCCCGTTGCCTCCGAAGTTGTGAAGCATCCGGGTCACGAGAATCTTCTCACCCACAGGGTATGAGATGAATTCCGTCCTCTTGTCAGAAGTCCTTATATCTATGACTTGGGATTTCTCAGTATGCGCAAATATATCAAGCGTATTGCTCCCAACTGTTATCACGTCATACATGATTCTCCCTCTTTTTTAAGGCCTGCAGACACGCTGTCCGCAGATCCTAATTGCAATACCTCTAGGCAACTCCTCGCGTCGGATGGAAAGGCCTGCCCCAGTCTGCCTTGATGGGCTTTAGCTGGAGGTACTGCTTGATCATGGTATGAAGCCTGTATATGTCAGAGTAGAGGTCTTGCTTGTACTTGAGCACGTTGTCAAGGTAATACCTCTTCCGAAACCATTGATCCCAGCGTCCCAGAAAGCTCTTGCCCCATTTGTTCTGGTAATCCAGCTGGAGCCAGGCTTCTATCCTTATGATGACGTCTCCCTTGTTGGTGCTAAACTTCATGCCCTGGCTCATGACCTCACTCTTCTTCATGACAAGAGTCTGGTAGTCGAGCTTCAAAAAGTATCGGTAATAGCTATTGCCCTGAGGAGTCATCCACGCGCGCCACCAGATGTGGTGCTCTTTTATTCCTCCGGGCCTCTCGCGCTCCCAGTAGAGGGTCTCATAGTTCTTGTCGCCGCCATCCGTAGCCGCCCATCCTTCCTCCACCATCCAATCATAGATTCTCTTGTAGAGGTTCTTCAGATGAAATACGTCCTCGTGTTCGATCTCGAACTTGCAGGCCAAGATGTCCCTATCATCGCCTGGCCTTAGGAATACTGGAAAGTCACCCATACATTCACTCTTGGAGAGGATTATTTATATCTTTTTCTGTTATAACCAGAAGAAGGGGATGTCGCTTCATCTCCGCCTGTAATGGGGGTCTTCTGAAATGTCAGGCATGTGGTTGTCGATCCGCTTTATGTAAGGGATTATCCTCTCCCTCATTATCAGGCTTAGTGCCCTCCTGACAAAGTCGTGCATCGGCAGCGGCTTTGAGTGGACAGTCACCTTTCTTTTCTTGATAGCTTCTAAGATGCTGTCCTTGTCCTTGTCAGCGTTCACCCAGCTAAAAGTCCTTCCAAAATCATACTTCCTATGGGCGTCGCTAGTCCCGAGAAGCGGTTTCTTGTATTTCTTCGCCATCTTGACGGCCTTTCGGTTCCCGTCAATGAAGCGCAGGAACGGGCTCAAGACTGGCTTTGCGTAGAAGTGGCCGAACTCTATGGCGTGGAAGCGCTTGATGTGCTTCTCAAGCAGGCCCTTGAGGCACGGCCCCAACACAAAGTAAGGGTGGGGCGCTGTTATGAGGGCGTGGTCCTTTATCTTGTCAAGGTCCTCCAAGTCCCGAAGCTTCAGGATATCCTTCTCTGTCACGTTTGCCAAGAGAACGTCCTTTCCATGAATCCTCACCTCAGCCCCCGGGATCAGCAGGATTCCGTGCTTCTTGGCATAGCTCCGCAGGCTGTTCGGGAAGTAGACCCTGTTATGGAATGTAAGCGCAAGCACGTCGAACTCCTTCTTCTCAGCAAGGAGTATAAGGTCTTTAGCAGTATAAGTTATGTGATAATGGTCATACCAGTCCTCGTGGGCATGGAGATGGAAGTCTGTTTTAAGCATGATTTTATCAAGAGAACGGTCGGCCTGCACCTATATAAATTTAATGCTTAATCAAGGAATTCTTGACGCTTGATCTTCTCTGGCAGGTATTTCTCTGAGATGAACGAGATGCCCTTGCTGCTGAGAGCCTGGATCTCCACCTTGGCTCCGAAGTCCTTCATCATCTTGAACTGGCGCTGCCAGCCCTTGTGCTTCTCGAACCACTCGTATTTCTGCATCTGCTTGAGCCTTCGCACGTCTTGCTCTGTGAGCTTGATGAAGTGCCTCTTCAGGTCGTAGTTGAGCACGTCGTCGCAAGTTATTCCTACGAACTTGACTTCTGGGATGGCCATGGCATCTGCCATGTGTGCGAGGCTTATACTGCCAAACTTTAATACTGAGTAGATATACCATCCCCAAGGGTCGTTGTCAGCAAGGACGTAGATCGGAAGCTTGTGCTCTTTTGAGAGCCTCTGGAGCAGCCTCCTGATCCCCCTAGTCGTCTGCCCTTGCGAGCTCATGATTATGCAATTTTGCTTTGCCCAGAACTTGTCCTCGTGAAGACGCTCCCACACTGCCGCCTTCTCCATGTAGATTACGTACTTAGCCTCGACTTTCTTGAACTTGATGTTCTCCACGTTAGACGGGACCGACCAACCCCCCGAACCCAGCTTTGACCAGTCAATCGTGTCGCCCGCGTCCTCGATGACGACCTTGCCGGCGACGCTCCCCATCTTATTGGCGTTCACGTTCAGGTTTTCCCTTGAAAAGTCAGTAATGAGCTCTAAGTCCTCTATCGCCTTGTCGCTCTCTGTCTGCTCGTCAACCACGTTGGTCTTTGTATTCGGGATGGTACGCTTTGCCATATAGAATACATCCCTAAGGCTCGCGTGTTTGTCTACGTCGAGCAGGGTCTTGCAGATGGCTGCAATCTCAATAGTCTGGAGGAACTTCTTTGCGTGCGCCACGTTGAAGAAGAACCTTTGCGCAGTCTTGTCTCCCAGTCCAAGGGTTTTTGATTCCTTGTCGTACACGACGTTCGACAACCCGCGGACTGAAAGCTCGATCTTCGGGTTCTGTCCTTTCTGGATGTCTTTTATGACACTCTCTCCTAAGGCTACGAGCTCTCTTCTCGCTCCTGAATCCTTCCCTTTCTTAGCAGCGGTCTTTTCTGCGCTCATCTTTTCTTCCCCTTGGACTTGTCGTTGTCTTTCTCATTTTTCGAGTTGTTGAAGTGGCGTTCCAAGTCGTCCTGGATGCCGTCACCGGAATCATTATCAGGATTGGTAGGCTCATCAGAACCACTCTCTAAGACATTAATTCCAGATCTCTCCATCCCAGGCTCTTCATCACCCTTTGCTTTCTTCCTATTGAAAGTCTCATCCACCACTCCTTTGAGTGACTCCATCTGGTGGATCTGGCTCTGGATCTCTGACTTGTTGATCATATCCTTCAGCTTGCGCTCGATCGCCTCCTTACTCCCGTCAGTCAGCTTTGCAAGCGAGTACGCCACTTCTGGGATGTACCTCTCAAAGAGGTTGGCCCTCTCGAGCTGGTTCTGGACTCGGTGCTTCTTGTGGACGTAAATCTGGAGCTTTCGGCCTGCTTCCTGCAAAGCCAGTTTTATCTCTGAGATTATCTCAGGATAATGGGCGATTGCCTCTTTTGACTCTGAAGTGAAGGGCACCCACACGCTCGCAATGTGGACAGCTATGGTGAGAGGCCCTACTG
Organism: Candidatus Woesearchaeota archaeon; assembly: GCA_016933095.1. Classification (GTDB taxonomy): domain Archaea; phylum Nanobdellota; class Nanobdellia; order Woesearchaeales; family SM23-78; genus SM23-78. The sequence goes on from JAFGBP010000022.1 coordinate 21,389, forward strand.
GCAAGCTACCGTTGCTCTGCTGGAGGCCGTAAGGCTTCCAGTTAGTCTGGGTTATGCTCTTAGACACCCCGCAGGCTCCTTGCTGGTAAAGCAAAGCAACCCTATTCGCAAATCTGAAGACAGTCACACTATCCTGAGCATTCTGGTTCCCGCCGTAGGCAAGCGCGACTTCCACGACGAACGGGTTGCCGCGATAGACGGCTGGCTTCCTCGTGACAGCAGTGTAGAACTCTGCATTGATCTCTTTCTTGAGGCCCTTCTCGAACGACTCTTCCCCTATGGGACTTATACAGTCCGTCGGAGGGCTGATTATCCTGACCTTCTTGATAGCCTGGATGAGGTGCTCACAGTCATCCCTGCTCACGTTCTTGGGCTTCATGTTCGGCAACACCCTTGCCTCTTCGCAGAGCTGCTTTGCAGTATCATTGCCAACCCTTGAGAACTCGGTCGTGAGGAATGATTGTAAGGTCCTGCACTCTGTGTACTGCAGCATCTTCATGAGCATGCCAAGCTCTACCCCGTAAGGGTGAGGCTTGATCTCCTTCGGCTGCTTAGGCATCTGATCGACTGCCCTTGGGAATATGATCTGCTCTGCCTTGGGATTCACATAGGTTATCTGGACGTGAGGATTGACAATGGCAGTCTGCTTCAGGTATTCATCGACGCTCTGGGCGCCTCGAAGATAAGTGCCTTCCATGTCAAGCTCGACCTTGATGCCGTGGTCCTTGTCCCACTCCCGCTCCTCGTCCTTGTGGATGAGAGGCTTGTTGTTCGCAGTGTCAATGCCCAGCTCGTAGTAATGGGATGGCTGGTTCGGCCCGATCTTTGATATTATCTTTGCAGGCCTGCCAGTTGTCAGCTGCGCGTACATGACGCTGGCGCTTATGCCAATTCCCTGCTGACCACGAGAGTTATGGGCCGATATCCCACCTAATCCAGCCACGAAAT
>JAFGBP010000023.1 GCA_016933095.1 Candidatus Woesearchaeota archaeon
CAAGAAGAAGAAAGTAGTGAAGAAGAAGGCCGCAAAAAAGAAGAAGGTTGCAAAGAAAAAGAAGAGATAAGGAATCTTCTTTATGATTGAAACTCTTTACTTTTTTTCTTTTCTTTTTTAATTCATTCCAATTCTTAATACATTCTCATTCTTTTTGTCGTGAAACTTCTCCGGTTAATAGAATATGTCCTGCAGGCGTGCAGAAATTTGTGCTGCAAGGGTTTTTGCCCTTCTAAGCCTGCTGCTTATTCTCGGGTTTTTTCAGGTTTTCTGTAAACCGGCACTTGGGATAGCCTGAGCAGCCGATGAATTTCCCGTATATCGAGCTCCTAAGAATCAGATCCTTCCCGCATTTCGGGCACTTGCGCCCGTCGATGATTGCCTGACCCTTGTCGTTCGTATGCGTAGGCACTGCGACTGTGTCCTCCTTCTTCCCAGGACAGTCCCTGTTGAGGCACACCTCCTGCGGCTTCCTGCGCTTGTAGATCAAGAGTATTTTGGGCGCATGGCAGATTTCGCATACCTTACCTGTCTGCTTAATCCCTCCGCTCTGCGGTATTGCGTAAGTTGTTTCGCAATCAGGATACCTATCGCACGCGATGAACCTCGTCCTGTTCTTCTTCGAGAACATAAGCCTCAGGTTTCCTTCGTGGCACTTCGGGCACTTCGAAATAAAGCTCTCCTTATCCTGAGTCTCCTTGTTAGCCTCTTTTAATTCCTCACCGATGCTCTTCTCCTTGCTCTTGAAGTCTTTGAGTATCTTAGTCAATACCTTGCGTGCTCCCTCGAGGACATGTGCCTCATCCTTCTTGTGCTCCATGATGATCTCCATGTCTTTCTCAAATTCCTGTGTCAGAGTCTCGTCGAGTATGTCAGGGCAGTACTTCTGGAGCGTCTCGACAATCTGCTTGCCGATGATAGTGACCTTGATGGAATCATCTAGAATGTACTTCCGGCTGTACAGCGACTCGATTATCTCGGCTCTCGTCGCCTTGGTGCCCAGCCCCCTCTTCTCCAACTCATTGATGATGCTTGCAGGAGTGTATCTCTTTGGCGGAAGGGTCTGCTTCTCCAACAGGTCAAGCCTGTAGATCTTCAATTCTTCTCCTAAGGAGAAGTTTGGCCACTCCTCTTCCTTGTACTTTGCATACGGATCATATAGTTCCATCCAGTTCTTCTTGACAGTCCTCATGCCCGTGGCGTGGAATGTTTCACCACCGACTTCTATCTTGAGCGTCATGGATTCTCTCTTGGCAGCCTCGCCAAACGTCGCAAAGAACCTCTTGACGATGAGATCATATATCTTCGTCTCGTAAGCTGTCATCTTGCCTGGCTTGAGGCCAGTGGGATAGATGGCTGGGTGAGCCGGGTCGTCCTTCTTCCCCTCGTTAGGCTGGAGCTTTGCAAATCCCAGCACGATGCCTGCTTTCTTCCTGTACTCCTCATTATTTGAAGACAGCCGTTCAAGGATCTTCTTATATCCAAGCTTGGCCGGCAGCTTCTGAGAGCTCGTTCTCGGGTATGATATGACTCCGTTAGTATAGAGGCTCTGGGCCGTCGAGAGCGTGTCCTTTGGCTTTATGCCGAAGAGCTTGTAAGCCTCTGTCTGCAAAGATCCAAGATCGAATGGTGTTGGAGGATTGACAATGCTCTCACGCTTCTCCACATTCTTTATCTTAGCAGGCTTCCAGAGTGATTTCTCAAACCTTTCCTTTGCCTCGGCGTGGTTGGTAAACTTGTCCTTTTCATGGAACGCCTCAATCTTGATGCTGTTCTTCTCGATACCTAAGATTATCTGCCAGTACGGCGTTGGCTTAAAAGCCTCTATCTCTTTCTCTTTCTCATATAGAATCTTTAGGGCAGGTCCTTGCACCCTTCCGCTTGACAGTATCTTGAATGATCCAGTGGTCTTTATAGCCAACGTCAGGGCCCTGGATAGGTTTATTCCGTACATCCAGTCTAGGAAGTGCCGCGTCTCGCCTGCGTTCGCAAGCCCCCAGTTGATGTGGGGCTCTGCGTTCTCATACGCATCTACGAGGTCCTCTTTCGTGAGCGTCGAGAACTTCATCCTGCGAGCGTCCTTCTGCCCGCACGCGTATCTCATGCAGTTAAGCCCTATTACTTCCCCTTCTACGTCGTAGTCGCACGCTATCGTGAACTGGTTTGCCTGCTTTGCTATCTTCTTTATTACTTCAAGGTATTTCCTTGAGAACGCGGCTTCCTTGGATACGTCTGCCGTCGGCTTCCATTCAAGGTCAAAGCTTGGATATGTGAAGCTCTTGTTCTTCTCTGCAACGGTGTACAAGTGGCCTACTGCTGATACGATCAGGATGTCTTTTTTATTGTGCATGATGTCATAATACGGGACCCCGCGCTCCATTTTCCTTATGACTTTGGAGTCTGCGAGGGCCTCTGCTATCTTCTTGGCGGCGTTTGGCTTCTCGCTGATTATAAGCTCGATATCGTGCTTAGAACTCGTTTTTTTGGCGCTTGAATCAGATTTTTTTGTCGTTTTCTTTCTGGAACTAGATGCTTTGGCTTCTGATTTTCTTTTAGAGACCTCTTTTTCTGGCATTTTTCCGTCGACAAACGCTTTATTTTTGGCTTTTCTCACAAACCTCTTGTTCCTATCAGGTTTTGCGTTTCATATAAATAGTTATGGGTTTTGGCTGATTTTCTTGCCGATTTTTATTAATGCAGAAGAAATAACGGAATAAACAGCATGCGCAAATGAATAGAATGCATGAAAAAATTTATTAAGAAATTTTGACACAGAGAAGATTTACTCCTTCTTAGAAGCGTCCTCATCTCCTTCTGAATCAGTGTTATCTTCTGGGATCTCTTCAGCGTCAGAATCCGCTGAGTCAGCATCCTCTCCCTTAGGCTCTTCTTCTGTTTCTTCAGAGCTTGAATCTTCAGACTCACTCTCTTCGGAAGACCCTTCTTTAGACTCTTCCTCGTCGAAGTTCTCCTCATCCTTTGGCCTGAAATCTATGTCCTTGCCTGGGACGATGGGCTTGACACCTGGCTTCTCTACGAGCAAGAACGCCTTTATCTCAGAGTTTCGAACCGGGGTTATCTTGGAGCAGAGTCCCTGAAGGTGCTTCTGGAACTTGAAAGTCATGATCTCCTCGACAAGCTTGTCATAAGTTAGCTTTGCAGCCAGCTTTGCCGCATTGTTCCTTACAACCCTTCGGAGGGCTGTCTTCACAGAATTGGCTACGAGGTTAGTGGTGATGACGAGAGGCTTTACCCTGACAAGCTTCTTGTCATGAGTCTGAACCACGAAAGAATCATCAACCTTGCTCTTGCCGCGCCTCACAATCCTCTTAAGCGCGCTTGGCATGCTCTCGAATCCCAAGACCTCTGTGACTCCCTTGCCGTCCTTCACGTCAGTGACCATGAGCTTGACGCTGATGCTCTGGTTCCTCGGGTTGTGGGTCAGGTTCATCATGTTTATCTTCATCTTCCTGCCCTTGAGAGCGTCTGACTCGTAGAGAGGGACCTCTCCCACGACGACTTCCCTGAACGCCTTAGGCGCCATGATCTGGAACCACTTCTTCTTCCTAACCTTCAATGAATCTGCTGCTTTTGCCATGTTGATTTTCTCCTTGTGACTATATTAGATACCCTAACACGACGCTGGAAATATGAGCCATTTATAAAGGTTACTGCGAAGTCAGGAATTTTGGCTTGGGTCAAAAATAAGCTTATCTTACTTGGCCGGATTTGAGTGTCTCGAAGTACATTTTCTTGTAGAATCCAAAATCTCGGTCCGAAGGAAAATATATTGTTTTTGTTTTCGTTTCAGTCTTGTTATGGTTCGTGTATTTGATTTGTGTCACATTCACTTCATCGGGGCTTCCATCATTGTCGCGGTCATAAAACATGTATTCTCGATATCTACTTCTGCCTTGAAGCTCACTGCAGGCTCTATTACCGGCTGGATTAACCTGCTTGAATTGAATGTAGGTCCAATCTTCACCTTTAAAGCTAAATGTCTTTCTGTCAGTTTCAATGTACTCTGTTATCTCCAATATTTCGATTTGGAGGTTCGTTGGTTTATGAGTTACGCATCCCGTACCTAGTGTTGTCGCGATTACTATTCCTGTTAATCCTAATTTTTTATTCATGTCTGACCCATCCTGATTTTTTATTGTTTCGGCGGTGGTATGAATCCCTTTTGCTTGAGGCTGTACAGCTCAATTGTGCAGGCGTCCAGGTCATGGTATGTGGCGCGCCTTGCCCCATGTAGGTTGACCAGGCATACTTGCTTTGCTTCAGGCATTGTCATGTCCTTTAAGTCGGGCGAGTTCAGGTATTCTATTGGAAATGTACATTTAATCCTGTTTCCTAAGAATGTCTCTTCGCAGTACGCATTGCCGTACCCCTCAACGACCTGAATTATTATGTCGTGGCTTCCCTTGACGTAACTTGTTACAATTGCCTTTCGCGGAGGTACTGGGTGGCGGGGAATTGTTGCGCACCCTGCGCCTGCTATCGCTGTTGCGAGAACGAGTCCTGTTAATCCTAACCGCCTATCCATAGCTAACCACCTTTACAAACTTTTAAGACGGAGGAACCCACTTTCGCTTTTAAATATTACTAATTCCAAGAAGGTGCGCTGCCAATGTTATACATCCTGTGCGTCAATTCAGCATTTGTCCAGCCAAATCACTGGTTCTTTGCGGGCGGAGCCAGTTCCATCACTTTTATCTGCATGAGTTCGAACGCGCATGCATTGATGTCGGCATAGGATGCGAACGTGTGTCGCATGGCGTACCTGCAAATATGGCGGGCTTCTTGCTGCGTCATGAAGTCAAATACAGGCATGGTTATGAAGTCTTCTGAAAAGTAGCAGTCGATGCCTCCTGCCAGTGACGTGCAGTAAGGGATGCTGTCGTTTTTGGTGATTCTTATGTTTACCATTTGGGTTCCATATGTCTTCTTTTCAAAGAGGACTTTCTCTCCTACAGGGGAGATTATAGGCACGGTTGGCTCCCTTGCTTGCTTCGCGCCGGATGCGCAGCCTGCCCCTGCTATTGCCGCGGACAGAACTAATGCTGTTAATACTTTTTTCATCACCCTCACCTCCATACAGACGTAAGTCAGATGGCTTTTTAAATTTTTAGAAGAACAGTTCCTGGTTAAACATCTGATCCTCAGATGTCGATATTCTCTGCTTCCTTGGCGTGGTCCTGGATGAACCTTTTCCTCGGCTCGACCTCTTCTCCCATGAGGACTGAGAATGTCTCGTCCGCTATGACTGCGTCCTCTATAGTTATCCTCTTGAGTGTCCTCGTGGCCGGATCCATGGTCGTGTCCCACAGCTGCTCAGGGTTCATCTCCCCAAGTCCCTTGTACCTCTGGACCACGACGTTGTCGCCCATCTCTTTTAGCGCTTCCACCTTCTCCTCCTCCGTCTGAACGTATCTCTTGTCCTTTCCCTTTCGCAGCTGATAAAGCGGCGGCTGAGCGATGTATAAGTATCCTTTCTCGATGAGTTCTCTCATGTACCTGAAGAAGAATGTCATGAGAAGAGTGGCTATGTGATTGCCGTCCGTATCGGCATCAGTCATTATTATGATCTTGTGATATCGCAGCTTTGCAAGGTTGAATTCGTCCCCGATCCCGGTCCCCAGGGCCGTTATGATGGTTACGATCTCATTCGAGTTCATGACCTTGTTTATATTGGCCTTCTCGACATTAAGGATCTTTCCTCTTAAAGGAAGGATTGCCTGGTTTTCCTTGCTCCTAGCTTGCTTCGCACTCCCGCCAGCCGAGTCTCCCTCGACAAGGTATATCTCGCACTTCGCAGGGTCGCGCTCCTGGCAGTCCGCCAGCTTCCCAGGAAGACTAGTGGATTCAAGCACGCTCTTCCTTCGAGTGAGCTCGCGAGCCTTCCTCGCAGCTTCTCTTGCCTTTGCAGCAAGAACTGCCTTCTCGACGATGCTTCTGGCTACCTTAGGGTTCTCTGCAAGGTAAGTGCCTAGCTTCTCGCTAAGCATCGAGTCCACTATTCCCTTAACATTAAGATTGCCAAGCTTGGTCTTGGTCTGGCCCTCGAACTGGGGGTGTGGTATCCTTAAGGATATCACTGCAGTCAAACCTTCCCGCACGTCATCACTTGACAGCTTGAACTCGCCGTTCTTCCCGCCGTAGTTCTTCTCAGCATAGTTGTTCAGAGTCCTCGTGAGTGCCGTCTTGAATCCTGAAATATGAGTTCCTCCCTCTACTGTGTTGATGTTGTTGACGAATGAGAAGACGTTCTCTGCGTAGGAGTTGTTGTACTGCATGGCGATATCGAGCTCGATGTCATCCTTCCTTCCTTGGATATCAATTATTGTGTGGAGAGACTTCTTGTTCTTGTTCATGTACTCGACAAAGCTCGTTATTCCACCTTCGTAGAACATCTCGGTGGTACGCTCGTTCTTCTCATCTATGAATATAATCTTCAGTCCTTTGTTGAGGAATGCGAGCTCCTTGAACCTGTTCTCTAATATGTCTGCGGAATACTTGACCCCTTCCTCAAAAATCTCGTGGTCTGCCAGGAACTTGATCTTGGTGCCTCTCTCTTCGCCGCAAGTCCCCGCCTCCTTGAGAGGTGCCTTGGGGTTTCCCCTCTCGAACTCGATGTAGTGGACCTTTCCGTCGCGCTTAACCCAGACCTCGAGCCTTTCAGAGAGCGCGTTGACGCATGATACTCCGACTCCATGCAGGCCTCCTGAGACCTTGTAGGAGTCCTTGTCGAACTTTCCTCCTGCGTGGAGCTTTGTCATGACGACCTCGACGGCGCTGACTCCAAGCTTTGGGTGGATGTCTGTCGGGATCCCCCTCCCGTTGTCCTCGACGGTTATTGTCTCGTCCTTTCCAAGAGTGACTGTGATCTCGGTGCAGTGCCCTGCCATGGCTTCGTCTATGGAGTTATCTATGACCTCGTAGACAAGGTGGTGCAGGCCTCTTGAGCTGGTGCTCCCTATGTACATGGCCGGCCTCTTCCTTACCGCGTCCAGACCTGCCAGGATGGTTATCTTGCTTGCATCATACTTGTCCATTTCCTACCTCTTATAATCATTGCTTTGAGTGTGTTTCTCCGTCGAGAAAATCCATGTTTTTGGAAAGAATCAAGGTTTATATACTTTGTTGTTTTTGGCACTCTTAGGGAGCGCTTTACAAGCGTCTATTGATCCTTTCGCATCCCACGAATCTCAATCTCCCTATCGATATTCTCAGCTTCTGAATTGAGAAACATCCTTATCAGCCTCTCTCGTTGGCCTGTGCCTTTTTTGTGGACAGGATGGCTTTCCGAAAGGGCCTCCATAAGTATTTCTTCAATGAATTCATTGGTCGTGTCGGGTACGAGACTCATCTGGTTTGGCCTGGTGATCCCTGCGTATAGCTTGCCAATCTGCGCCTCCACTGCGCGGTATTCGGAGAAAGACGCACTGGTAGACATGGCGCCTGATAGCAACACCTTGTTTGCGAGGTTCTGATCCATCTCCTGGATGCTCGGAAGGATGCCTTCCTTGAGCCTTATCTCGGTCTGGTAATGCTCTTCACTCCTGCGAACAAGCGTGATATAGAGCTTATAGGGCTTGATGGAAGAATTTCCTTTTGCTTTCGATTCTATGATTTTCAGGTCCTTATCGAGCAGGATGGCGGTCAGTACGTGCAGATATTCTGATCCTGCAAATTTCGGCTCCGGGTTGATGTAGTTTCGGAGTATATCCCTTTGGGGACTGTTCTCTTTGGAATATTCCTCTATGAGACTCTTGTCCAGTTCTAGGAGCATAGTATCTAAGAGGTTATTAGGGTTGTTGGTCTTTATCAGTGTTTGCGCAGTGTTTTTCAGGTATTCAAGGGTTTTTTCTTTGGAGGGTACGCGGTATCTTTCCATCAGGAAGGCCTCTGCCATCTTCTCTTCAGAACCGTCCAAAGAATATAACTTGTGATGATGCGCAGAGGTGAGCCTGCTTGTATATAGCCTGTTAGGTATGATTGTTTCATGTCCTGGAATGATTATCATACTCCTATCCTCCTTTTTATTCTTCTCCATTTTTAGCTTCAGTTCTGTTTACCGGTTCTTACTGGATCTCGTGGTAACAATAGGCTCGTCCTTCACGATCACTGTGTGCTCGTGCTGGCTCACTAGGCCATGCGCCTTGTCAGGCAGCGGAGGATACTCGTGCAGGACTCCCAAGTTCTTAAGCTCCCGCAAGGCCATTGCTGTCTTTCCAGGGCCGTGCTTTGCGACTAGCCAGCGCTTAGTAAATGGCAGGCCGTTGTAGCCAACAATGGTCTTCAGCACTTCTCGGGTCATCGGGCTTCTCACAGGCCTTGTTTCCTGTACTGCGTAGATCGTCGCGTTTGCGCTCTCATAGATCATTCCCGCCCCTGTCGAGGCGAATGGCTCTATCGCTATTGCCTGGTCCTCGTGCAGGACTTCGTTTGTAGGCGCCTCGAAGTTAGGCACGCTTGGAGAATCATGGATGACGAATTTTCCCAACCCATGGCCTGAGAGATTAACAACTGGATTAAAGCCTCTTGACTTTATCTCTTTCTCGATAGCTTTTCCGATCTCGACGAGGGGCGTTCCTGGTTTTGCGAGCTTTAGGGCTGCTTCGAGGGCTGCTTTGGATGCTTCCTTGAGCAATTCCAGTTTCTTGTCTTCCTCTGCGTCACCTGTGGGTATCACGACTGTTCTGGCAGTGTCGGCAACGTATCCGTCAATGTGCACTCCGAGGTCAAGCTTCGCTACGTCTCCTTTCTTGAAAACAGTCTCCTCGTCAGGGCCTGCGCAGTAGTGCGCGGCGACGTCGTTCAGGCTGATCTGGGGTGGGAAGGCGAAGTCTCCTCCTAGCGCCAGGATCTTGGCCTCTATCTGCTCGAGGACTTCTAGCATGCTCGCTCCTTCCACTATTAATGTGCAGCCGTAATCGAGCGCCTGGCCTGCTATCTTTCCTGCTTTTACGTATGCGTCAAGGATTTCCTGCTCCATACGCTCTAGAAGTGCGTTTATCTAATAAAAAGTTTGTTGATTTGACCTCTTTTCAGCCCTTACCGGCTGATCCTCCCTTCTCATTCCCTGAGAAGTATCTCCTGCCCTATTTCCCTTCCGAGCTTCTTTGCGAGCGCTTTTCCTTCTTCGCTGTAGCCCCAGGCAAATAGTTTTGCTCCTGGTAACGTTGGGGCTTTCTCTATGGATTCCTTGAGGAGCTCAAGGGCCATCCCTTGCCTCCTGCATTCCGGCAGTACGAATGCGGCTGCAAGGTAGAGCGCGTCGTAGCTGTCCTGCGGCTTTGTCTGGAGCAGGAGCTCTTTCTCGCTCATCTGCTTGGCCAGGAATCTCTCCATGAGCTCTCTTGTCGTTGGTATGGTGAGCGCCCATCCCTGCAGGGTCCCGTTGTGGGCTAGCCTGTATGCCAGGGCGTCCGGATTAAGGGCTTCTATCCGTTTCCACGAGTCCATCGATACTTGTATCTGGTCTTGGTCCTCTGCTGTCTTAAAGTACTTCTCGGCCTGGTGCATTGCCTGCTCTAGAACTGTGCTATCCATAAACATGGTGTGTGAGAATGAAGTATAAAAAAGTTTTTGAAAATCCGCGGGCGCGTCGTTTTTTCTGCTTATTGGCGCTTGTCAGATCCTAAGTATGATCTTACTGTATTTACCAATGTATCTATGCTGATTGGTTTTGTCAGTATCAGGGGCCGGTGCTCGTCAGGAATGCTTCTTAGCTCCTTCATTACGTCTTCTGGAAGGCCGCTCATGAAGACGAATCGGTCTGTATATTCAGGTCTTGTCTTGACGGTCTCTAGGTAAACCTGAACTCCGCTCATCGCGCATTTGAGGTTGTTGTCGCTGAGCACCAACTCGTATTGGCCTTCTTGTCCAAGTAGGTCAAGGGCTTCTTTGGCGTCGGCCGCGGTGTGAATGGTGAGACTAGGATACTCGCTCTTTAGGATTATGGTAAAGAATTCGCGGTTGCTTCTTTCGTCGTCTATTATCAACATTGAAATATCACCCATTTTTATTTCATCTCCTTTTCTCTTGTTTTTGTATGTCTTTTATTGTGTGTGGATTGTTATGAGTTCTAGTATATTATCGCGACTACGACTCTCTTGATCTGCTCGAACCTTATCTTTCCTGGGTCTGATGCGGGATTGTTGTCGCCTTTTAGTATGAAGTAGATGCCGTTCTCGTCTTCTCCTTTGTATACGATCCTGTGGATGATGAGTCCGTCTGCGTATTCGCTCTCGTAGGCGACGATGTCGCCTACGTACAGGTCGTCGACTGATTCTGGCTTGACTTCGATGGCGTTGGCTCCTTTGTCGATCACCGGGTCCATGGAGTTTGTGTCTGTGAAGGTCGCCCATTCTGCTCCTTGGATGTTTAGCAGGACACGCTCGTTGTTGACGAGTATCTGGTCTTCTTTCACTCTGTCTCCTGGCGAATCTACTTCTGGGATTTTGATGTTTCCGTCTCCTATTCCGAGAAGTTTTCCTATGTAGCCTGTCTCCTTGTATTCATATCCTCCTTCTGCGTTGTTTGCTGGAAGGACTAGGTCTTTCTCTGCTGAGACTATGTTGGAGTAGATGTTGGCTGCAGCTATCCCTAGCAAGAATACGAGTGTGATTGTTATTATCTTTTGGAACATCGTCTTATCCCCCGATTTCGGATGTGTTCTGGTTGTACTGTGCTTTCGGCTTTATAAATCTTTCGATTTTGATACTACTAGAAAGTAAAAACAAAAACTTTTGGGTTGTTCCTGGTCTGCAGGATCAGCGCCTGTAGACTGTGTCGGACGGGTAGTCAAGAATGTCGACAAGAGTGGCCTTCTCCCCGATGATATTATCGGACTGCTGAGGATGACCCTTTCCAAACCAGTGGAACGTACCGTCTTCCCCGCCAAGGACATACTTGATGATGACCCTGTTGTCCCTGTAATGCTTCCAGGACTTGACATGTGCTTCCCGCATCCCATCCTGTTGGTTGCCTATGGCCAGCCTTTCGCCTTGACTGTTGTATCCTATGTAGAACTTCGACTGGTCCTCACAGTCCCTTCCGACGAATATTGGATGCTTATTGAGTCCGTCTATCTCCAGGTTTTCTCCTTTGACAAGGATGCTGATATCAGACTTCCGGTCCCCTGCTTCCTCTTTCTTCTTTGGCAATGGTATTGTTATATTCTTCAATTTCTATCCCCCTCTTGCTGTTCTTGATTTATTGATTATTTCTTATTGCTTTTCTTATTGCGGATTATTTCTTGTTGAGTAGTCTCGCAGTATTTTAATGGCTTCTGGAGATAATCCCTCTCCTCGGCACACTTCTGACTCCAGGCCCTGCCTGTTCGCAACTCCTGTAATGCCTACGAACATGCCGGTCAGCAGCCCTTTTAGGTCTGTATCATAATCCCCTGTTATCCTTGGAGTGACGACGCCGGATCCTGAGTATGCGCGGGGATTCTCTGATCCTTCAATCGGGTATATCTTGAGGTTGGCTTTCCTGACATCGAATAACATGTCCTCGGATTCCGGCTTGGAATTGATGCCGTACCTTGGGTCCTGCACCTTCTTGAGGACAACGTCATCCACAGTTAGGGCATCTCGGTATATGCTGATCGCGTGGGCTGTCAATGAGCTTATGTAATTGCTTGTGGATCCAAACGGAGCCATATCCCTTTCTTTGGCAGGTATGTATCCGTCGAGGATTTCGTCGGGTCTGGCAATCCTAGGTATTATCTCTTTTTGCGATATGGGTGAGAATGAGTCGATTGACTTGGCCACTTCATCTTCAAGGCTGGTTACTGGTCTCTTTGAAGCTTTTGGCTGGCTTGGTGCTTGTGAGTTGGATTGTGTGTTGTCCTGGTGGTTCTGCTGTATGGTCTGAGCTGTCTTTTGTGATTCTGAGAAGTCCATGCTGGGCGCGGTTGGGCTAAGGCTGCCGTTGTCACATCCGTAGGCTGTTATTCCCCCGATGAAAAGGGCTGCGGGAAGAAGATATCTTTGCACGAATGACCTTCGGCTTACGCGTCTTTCTCTTTCTGCCATGATGTGCTCGAATGCTTCGGCCCTGGCTAATCTCGTGCTTATCATGTCTTTTTTACTGTGAGAACCCATATTTAAATCTTTCGTTTTTGTAGTTACTTATAAGTGGTGTTAATTTTGTTTTGATTGTGGTCTTGGACCTTAGATGTTGTGCCTGGCAAAAACCTTCTCAGCCTCGACAATGAAATCAGCTTCCCGACGAGTCAGGATAATCGCGCCCGCAGCATACTGATGCCCACCAGCCTCGCCGCCCACGACAGAAGTGATCTCAGAAACAATCTCCTTCAAGTCAATACCATCGGGATTATTGGACACCCTAAGCGAAACCTTAGTAGTGTCATCGAGGTTCCGCGCCATGGAAAGGACGAATGTGCTCTCCTTCATGTCGCCGTTCTTTGTTATCATGCTGGCAATCGTGCCGACGACAGTCGCTAACACCTCATTCTTTGCATTGATAATGACATAGTTTTTTCCTGTGATGACCTTCTTTGCATCACCCTTGTTCTCCTTATACCAACTAATGGCATCAATAAGAGTGCGCTTGTAATCCATGAGCCCCTTCAAGGCCCTGCTCCTTTGTTTCTTGTCCCCCAAGCATGCACCGATGCCGAGACCAGCGTTGTCCATCCTGCCACAAGAATTAAGAAGAGTTGAGAACTCCTTTGCATCCCTGAAATGCCCGGCCTTCTCCCCGACGAGCTTGTAGACGTTCGTAAATATATCCTCGGCATCAGAAATCCCTGCCTCCTTGCGAAGAAGGATTATCTTGGCAGCGATGTGCTTGCGGTCCTTCTCTGACAGGTCATAATACTTTCTCCACTGGTTCCTCTTCTGCCTGACATCGATCCCGAGCTCCTTCAGGAACCTAGTAACCCCCTCCTCGTTGTTCGTGACTCCTGGAATGTTTAAGTCAGAGCTGTAGAGGAGCAGCTTGGCAAGCGGCCTAGTCTCAAGACCAAAGAGCTTCAACCCCTTCTCCACTTTTATCTTGTCCTTTGCAACAGCAATCTCAAGTATCCTCTTGTTCAGCCCCTTGAAGCCATTCTTCTCCTGTACGTCACCGATAGCTCCGATAATCGCGATGTGTGCTAGGTCATCATTCCTATCATCAACTGCACGTGCAAAGAAGAAAGATACACCAGACGCGCTCACCTCGCTTGAACCGTCGAAACCGAAGTCATGGGGATTAACATGTATGATGTTCTCCGCAGGCTCTCCCTGTACTTCGTGATGATCCAGGACTATGACCTTCTTGCCCTTGAA
>JAFGBP010000024.1 GCA_016933095.1 Candidatus Woesearchaeota archaeon
CCTACAATTCATTTAAAGCAATTTCAATCTTTTCTACTATCTTCTTTGCATTATCAAGCAAATCTTTCAATAATTTTTCATTTACCGTAGTTTTTGTTCCATATTGGAATTCTTCTCTTAGTGATTTCGCATCTTTTGGTGTCATCTGCTCTGTTGTCCTGATAAATGCAATATCCTTTAAGTCAAGGTTAATCTTTCCTTTTTCTATTAAGTACTCAACTGCATTTATCGTGCATTCATGATTTTTTGACTCATATCCCTTCTTGAAAAGTATGGATAATAATGAATGGTACATTGCGTAGTATGACTGTGATACACCCCAATCACTAAAACCTCCCTGAATATTATAGTCCGCAGCTTTTAGGTTATGCTTAGCTTTATTTATGTGCTCTTCTGAAAGTTTTCCATTTGGCTTTATCTTCTTCATTCTCGATTCTCTTGCTAAACACCAATTGAGCTTTTCCTCATGAATAGATATTTTTTATTACCTCTATAAATACACTTTCTCCTTTAAGGATAACGCCTTTCTTTATGATATCAAGTATTGATTCTTTTTTTTGTCTGATTTCTTTGATTAAATCATCTTTTTTTAATATGAAGGGAACCGCGGGTTTTGTTCTGACTTTTGAGATTTCAAGGCAAAAATCATTTACTTTATTTACTTGATTTGTAACAAAAAGAACATCAACATCATTAAAATCATTTCCCTTCAGAATTGAGCCAAAAAGCATTATAATATCTGCCTGTTCAAATTTCATAATATCATCTGCATAAACTCTTGCATAACTTTTAAGGTTCCTTTTCTCTCCCAAGATAAGCAATTCACATAACTTTACAGTTTCATAATTATTAAGATTCAATTTATAATGTGAAGCATTGTTGATTTCCTTTTTTAGTAAAATGTTGTTCTTCTCAAGTTCTTTTAGAATCTTAAATGCACTGCCTACGCTGATAATATTTAACTTAGAAATCTGATTAATATTATACCCTAATTCATCTATGTTCTTCAAAAGGAACAATACGATTTTTTCAGTATTTTTGGGAATCATTTTCAATATAAGTGAATGATTATTCAATAATTGTGAATGATATTTAAATGTTTCGTTTTTGGTTGGGAACCGTTCAAAATCTTTTGTGCCGCGCTCCGTTCGCCTAGACTTGTAATTGTTGTCCGATTTCTAGACGCGGAAAAGTTTCAACTTTTCGGTTCCGCTTAGCGCCACTACGGCCCCGCTGCGCTCTCCTCCTTTCAGTTGTCGGGTAGTTTCACATCGATTAAGAGGTTCCGGCTTGCGGCCTCCACACAAATCGCTCTTTGAGCTACTTCGTTAAATTCCGATGTTCAATTGAGCCCTCACCGATAGGTTTATATATTACTATTAAGTTACTACAATTATGGAATATACAGCACAAGTATTTTATGATGTAACTCGAATGGATATTGGAAAGCTCGCCAGTTATTATGATAAGTTTCAAATTCCGTCTCCAAAATCTGAAGAAGAATTGAGAACTCCTTTTCACGAAAATACTGCGGCAACAAGATTTGAACCAATTTCCCGTTCTCAAGTTATGGAATTAACAGATTTTGTCTTAGGTTTTTCTAAATGTAGAATGGAGTCGGGCTCGCTCGAGTGAGGGCTCAACTGTCCCTTCGGTCTCATACGCTCCTAGCCATTGAACCTGGCTTTGATGACTGCCTCTGCAGGCTTTCCTTGGAATTCAAACCCTTTCGCCACGTTTATGAGGTAGCCTTCGCTCTCCTCCCACCCCACTTCGAAGAAAGTCTCGAAGCACCTTGCTTGGCCTTCAGGGCTTACCATGAAGAAGTCGTCGGGCCAATCGTGCTGGCTCTTTGCCTGGTTCTCGGGCACTATGGGCTCCCACCAGTAGAAGTCAGGGCCAGTATATCCTCCTACTTCGAAGAAGATGATCTCATGGCCTGGATACGCCGCTTTTATCTTTCCAAGGCTTTCAAGGTTCTTGCTCTTCATGTGTTTGTAATGGTTCTCATCAGGGTGCTCCACGTCACTCGTGCAAAGAGTTGCCATGGGCAAGACGTAATCATACCCTGCTAGGTCGTACAAAGGATAGTCTTCGCCCAGGTTCTGCACCCTGAAAGCCGTCTTCCCCTGGTAGACGCTTCTTATCTTCGGGAGGATCTCCTGCGCCCAGGCCGATAAGTCTTCTGTCCCTGCAAGGAGGCTGGGCTCGTTCATCGGGCAGAAGGTATCCACACCGTACGCCTCTGAGATTTTAGCCCATTTCATTACTATAGAATCATGCATTTCCAGCAGCCCTTTGCCAGTCCCCTCTGAAGGATGCGGGCTTACTCCATACTCTCCGTGCGCCGGGTTTAGGATGATGATGGTCTTTATGCCATTCTTGTGGAACGTGTTTATGGATTCCAGGATCTCGCTCTCATTCTCTTGCTCTCTTATCTCGCTGACGGCCCATTCATGCTCTTCATCAGTGGCGACCACCTTGACCCCGATGGCGACGACGTTAATCCCGTCCTCTTTCAAGCTCTCAATGTTCTCAGCCGCAATCTTAACCTCCCTAAGGAACGGCAGCCACAAACCCTTATACTTAGCAAGCGGTCCTGTCGGCCCCTTCACGATCTCCATAACAGACGTTTCCGGCAAGATGCTTGGCGTGAGATCTTCCCCTGAGCCATTAAGAGATTGACCCACAAGGTCTTCCTCAAGCAAATCTCTACCCTGCTCAGCGCAGCCGCTAAGGAAAAACACCAAAAAGACTATGCAGATGCTAACCAGTTTCGGCATACATTGCTCTTGATTTTACAAGTATATAAATGATGCGGGATGGCAATCCTATTCGCACTCACATTTCTAAATATTTATAAACCGATTCACAGGCCCTAAAAGCTTAAGGGGGTGATTCAATGAAAGCAGACATTATAGAGAAGCTGGCAGCTCTGGTAACGGCAGCCTTCGGCCTTGTCGCAGCCCTGGCATGGAACGACGCTATAAAGGCATTGTTCGTGGGTCCTTGCGGAGCAGAGAATGCAGGAGCGCTTTGCGCCTTGTCTTCCGGCGGGCCATGGGTCTACGCGATCCTAGTGACTATACTTGCTGTCGTCGCTACCATCTGTATCGGCAAAGCCGCAGAGAAGTCAAAGAAATAAACTCTCTTCTAAAATTTTTTTGTTCTTCTCAAAGAACCTTACCCGTGAACGTGCCCTGGCCCCAAAGTCACGAGCATGGCGATTATGCCGATGCCCAAGCATAATGCGAACACGTGCATCACAGTATCCTTCAGCTTGCAATGCCTGTGGAGCTGCGGCAGCAGGTTAGACGCTGCGATGTAGATGAAATTGCCGGCGGCGAATGGAACGATGAGATGCTCGAATCCATGAAGGTTTCTTATGACCAATGCTCCGAGAGCAACCCCTAGCAACGCGGTCAGAGCTGAGAAGAAATTGAAAAGCATGGCCTTCTGCTTTGACAATCCGGAGTAGAGCAGCACTCCGAAGTCAGCTATCTCTTGAGGGATCTCATGGAACACGATCGAGATGGTGGCAGAGAGCCCCAAGCTCACATCCACTGCGTAGCTTCCGGCAATCACGAGCCCGTCTATGAAGTTATGGATCCCGTCACCGATGAGGTTGACCGGGGCGAGGTTGTAGGCGTGGCCGTGGCCGCACTCCCCCTCCTCGCACTTCTGGGAATGATGCCAGTGCACGAACTTCTCGATGATGAACATTATGATGAAACCGAGCAATATGATGAGCCCTATCGTGACTGGGCTTGCTTCCTCTTTTGAGTGCGCAAACGCTTCTGGCAGGAAGTCCATGAAAACAGTGCTCAACAAGACTCCCACGCTCATGCTCAAAAGGAACATCAGCACACCCTTAGACACCTTCTTATGAAGGAGGAAAGGCAATGCTACAACAACAGATATCAATGACACGATGACGACGCTGACTATCGGATACAACAATTCCATGCATCCCATCCTTACTTGCGGGTTTAAAAATCTGTTGGTTACAGAGGTTGCGTCCAGAATCTTCTGGCCGCGCTCCGTACTGATCCAGAAGAGTCCTGTTTGGCCGAGTCTAGAGCCTTTGCCTGTTTAATTGTCATACTGCGCTAGGCGGCCTTTCTGGACGCACCCGGTTACAGAATTCTGGTCCCGATTCCAAAACTTTATATGCCTGAGGGCAAACCCTTTTTGGCATGTCGTCCTTGGATTACTCTATATTGAGGGATTATATTCTTTTGGAAGAGCTCAACCCGAAGGACCCTTTGCTGAGATACATGACTAGGACGGGCGCAGGGGGGTTGAAGCTGACTGATAACGTCGAAGCGTTGGATGAGTTCCATGCTCACTTCTCAATCAGCCCTGAAAGCCTTCCGCCTTCTGAACATGAGCAGTTCTTGACTTCCAAGGAGTTCCGCGATGCTATGATCAAGTCGGCGTTCTTGAGCTATGGTTTGGCACTTCGAACAAGAGCCCAGTTCTACAAGGAAATGTTTTCACTGCCTCACTAAAGCGAAAATTTTAAATACGCAATTCTTGAATAATCGGCTTTGTTAGCTAGAGGTGTATTTGGATGTACGATGTGGAGCTTGAAGGAGAAAGGCAGGCCTTGTGCGAGCGGTGCAGGAAGTTTGTGCCCTTATCGCAGATAAGATACGTGGCTAAAGGAAACGACTCTAAGATGGCGCTTTGCGTGAAGTGCTTGGGAAACTTCAGGACTGCAGCACCGACTCCTGTCAAGAATATGCCGGCTCAAGAATCCCCTTCAGGCATGAAGGCCTTCTATTGCGAGCGCTGCAAGTACAGGTTCAAGTTTAACACGAATAAAGATGCGACCTTAAGATGTCCTTACTGCGGCAGGACTGACAAGATAATCTCTGAGGAGAAGAGAAGCGCGGGTCACATCGTCGAGAAGGCGGACTTCTAAGCCATCTTCATCTTCTTCATTTTCTGAGGTTCAATGCATCTTCGTATGTGGCTCTTTAACTCTTCGACGTCAGGCTTCATCTTGTAAAAGCCTTCATCATTCGAAGCGCTGCTTACCCAGCCGAACCGTTCATCCTGCAAGGGTATGAATCCCAAGGCTTCTCTTATGGTATTCTCAAACTTCACAGGAAGCGCAGTCTCCATTGCTATCATCGGGACTCCATCATCCTCTTTTGTTTTATATGCCACGGTGACTCCGTCTGCGGTGTGCGGGTCGATGATTATCTTCGTGTCAGAATACACTCTTCTTATGGTCTCAAGCCGGTCCTGGTGGGTTGATGTGCCTTGGAAGAATCCTCGCTCAGCAAAGGCTTCCGGCCCTGAGCCGTAATCATCGAGGCAGACCCGTCCGTGCCTTGAGAACTCTTCCATGTAGAGCTGGACCATGACTGGGTCTCGGTCCAGGATATCATGAGCCAGGCGCTCATAGTTAGAGGCCTTGGTGATGTCCATGGAGGGGCTTGACGTGACCTTCATACCTTTAGGATCGTAGAATCCCGTCCTTATGAGCCTGGCCATCACATCGTTCTCATTCGTCGCTACGACGAGCTTCCTAATGGGGACTCCCATCATCTTCGCCACGTATCCTGAGAGCACGTTGCCGAAGTTGCCAGTGGGCACCACGAAGTCGACAGGCTCTCCGACCTCCTTAACGACCTGCAAGTAGCCCGATACAAAATAAGGCACTTGAGAGGCAATCCTCCCCCAGTTGATGGAGTTGACAGCGCCCGCCATAGCGAACTCAGGATCCTTCTTCATCTCCTTGACAAGGTCCTGGCAATCGTCAAAACGGCCTTCGATGCTCACGTTGAAGATGTTGCCGCCGCTCAAAGCTCCCATCTGCTTCTTCTGGAACTCGCTCATCCCCTCAGCAGGGCTGAGCATGAATAGAGTAATCCTGTCAAGACCTTTCAGGGCAGCCTCAGCTGACGAGCCTGTGTCTCCTGAAGTCGCTCCAAGAATCAGCAGGTTCTTATCCCTGCGCCCAAGCTCATAATTGAGCTCTTGCCCCAGAAGCTGCAATGCCATGTCTTTGAAAGCGGCCGTCGGCCCAAGCGAGAGGTTCTGGACAAACAAGTCCTTGCCTATCGGCCTGGTGGGAACGATGTTTCCGTGCATGCTTTTGAACTTGTCAGGCGAATACGCCCTTGTGATCAAGGCCATGAAGTCGGCATCAGGAATGCCATCCGCGACGAGCCTCTTCTTAATCTCAAGAACGATCTCGACGTAAGGCCCCCACCTCAACAAGCCCAGCTCCTTAAGTGGTATTTGGGGATACTCTGTCGGCACGTAGAGGCCGCCGTCAGGAGCCAACCCTTCCAGCAACGCGTCAAGATAAGAAACTTCTTTTCTCTCTGAATCTCTCGTGCTCACTAAACCGCTCATTAGGCAAGGTGAAACAAGCCTGCCTTTTTAACTTTTCGTCATGGAGGGCCGAGAATCAATCATAGGCCCATCTGCAAGTTAAGAAAGTGGTTCCTTTAGGCTTAGTCCTTGGCAAGCATGTAGAGTGAGTGAACAGCGACGACCACCACTGCCGGTGCGAGGAAGACGCTCAGCATCAGGAAGAACGTGCTTATTCCGACCCATATTCCGGTTGATCCTAGGGTCTGGAAGACTCCTGCAAGCGCCTGAGAGGCTATCAGGAATGCGACGGCGGATATGAGAAACCTCTGCACTTCAGAAGCCCTCACGTTCAGCAGGCCGACCATGATCCCGAGCACTGCAAGCAATACGAGCGTCCAGTCAGGAACCCCTACCTTGTGAGAGAACAGGCTGAATATTGATAAGACGATCGCGAACAATAGCCCTACAAGAAAAGCCCAGACGCCGAGTTTCAAATCTCCTTTCTCTTTCATCGTATCATCTCAAAGACGGATCAGAAGATCTCTGAGGAGTCTTCTTCATCCTCTTCACTCTGCTCCTCGAGCTCCTCCTCAAACCCTATGTCTTCCAAGTTAGGCATATCCTGTCTGGAGAGAATTGAGTATATAAATATTTTGAAATTCTGGCGCCCCCTCCCTCTTCAATAGATTTATAAAAAACAGCATCGATACATCCTCCATGGTTGAGCATTACTTCACAGAGAGGCCTATGAGCAAGCGCCAGGAACTCTCGTTCAAGACCAAGCTTTTGGGAAATGTTCTGACGATTCATTCTGCTTCCAGCATATTCTCGCTGAAAGAAGTTGACTTTGGCACCAGGCTGTTGATAGAGAACGCTCAGATTCCGCAGGGTGCAAAGGTCCTTGACTTGGGTTGCGGCTACGGAGTCGTCGGAATCGCGATCAAAAAGGCGAGGCCTGATATCGAGGTCATCATGGTCGATGTCAACCAGCGCGCAGTCATCCTCTCGAAGAAGAACTGTTCTGCAAATGGCGTCAAGACAAGCGTTTTCAAGTCGAACAAATACTCGAATGAAAACGTGAAGGACGCTCTCTTCGACACAGTCTTGACAAACCCGCCCTTCTCAGCCGGCAAGAAGCTTTGCATAGAGTTCATAGAGGAAAGCCACGCTCACCTCAGGCCGGGCGGGACCCTCCAGCTGGTGGCGCCTCACAACAAAGGAGGATCTAGCCTTAAGAAAGAGATCGAACGGGTCTTCGGGAACGTGAGCGAGCTTGCAAGAAGAGCAGGGTATCGGGTGTACTGCGGAAGGAAAGCATAAATGCTTTAAACCTGTTCGCAAAGCCCTGAAGAAACCTTTATAATAAACTCTCGATTTCTCCATCTTATGGAAAGGTTAGCTGATAATAAGAAATGTGCTGTTCTGCCTTCATCTGATTCTGAAAAATCCGGTCTTGAACAAATTACGAAGGGTGCGTCATCGAACTTACCTGCCATACATGACGATGATTCATCTCCTTCAAGCCTCAAAGCCCCGCCAGAAGAGCAGCGCATCCCAATCAAAAAGGTCAATGAGATACTGCTGAGGGCATATGATTTACAACTGAAGGAAGAGGTAAGAAAGGCAAAAGCCAGGGTTGCAGGCAACCTCATCCCCACATCAACAAGCAGTGTTGCGGACCAAGACACCATCCCGATGAGCAGAATCTATGACTTAGCAAAAACATTGGATGGCGGCATCTCTGCTGAACTCGTTGACAAGGCATGCCAAGAAATCTGCCCCACAGACCGCGACAAGATAAAGGCAGTGGTTGCGTTGACAGGAGCTATTCCAAGAAATATCAATTGGAACCTTGAATGGAAGATCAAAGAGTACTCAGTGGACATTGTTTCAAGCGCAATCCAGGAAAAAGCCGCAGAATATGGACGCCTAGCCAAGCTTGTCGATTCGCAACATCCGTACGACTCTCATTATTACTACGGCGTCTGGCTGGGGTCAGCGCCAAGAAGAAAACAAGAATCCTTGCTCTACAGGATCTTCCATCCTGGAAAGACACGTTACGTCAGGGATTGGAAGATAGTGGGTGAGCTGGGGATAATTTCTCCTGAAGTTGATGTCAGCGCCGAAGAGGACTGCATCCAAGTGTCGTTCACCAGGCCAAATTTGGATCTGAAATTTCAGTCTCATGATTTCCTAACCAACTATGCTGGTTGCATAGAGGATACATACAACGCCCTCAGCACCCGCTTAAAGGAGCGGCTCTCCACCCGATATCCTTCAATAAGTTTCCAAGTCTCAACCCGCAAGGCAGGGAAACTTGATAAGAATGCAGATTACGACCTCTTGGGAGGTGATGACTGCTTCGGCTCCATTGAACTGCTTGCGGACAGTTCCATAGAATTCAAATCTGAAGATTATTATTAGGCAGGATGGATGCGGGAAGAGACGCGCTGCTTGAAGAGCACGAGACCCACTCGACAACAGAGGCCGCTGCCGCTTGAGCCCACCGGTTCCACTCGAGGAGCCACTGGACAAAAACCGCCACTTCCCAAGCCACCGCACGCTTTATAAACCCTGAAAACATCCTTCTATTACATGGCCGTAAGCTATATGGCAGAGCCATACTCGCATGATAGCATTCTCTCTAGTTTCCACCCTATTGTCAAGGCTTGGTTCGAGTCCAGGTTCAAGGAGTTTGCACCGCCCCAACGCTTCTCAATACTAAACATCCGAAACCGCATCAATACCCTGATCAGCTCGCCCACTGGCTCCGGAAAGACCCTTTCTGCCTTCTTATCAATCCTGAACGAGCTCGTGGACTTATCAGAAAAGGGAGCATTGGAGGATAAGGTGTACGCAGTCTACATTAGCCCCTTGAAAGCCCTGGCGAATGACATCAAGCGCAACCTTACAGACCCCCTTTCAGAGATGGAAGCGCAGGCCAAGAGGAAGCTTGGCATACGCCTCGCCATAAGGACAGGAGACACGACGGCAAGCGAGAAGGCAGCGATGCTAAAGCACCCGCCTCACATCCTGATCACGACCCCGGAATCATTCGCCATCTTGCTCTCGACAATCAAGTTCCGCGAAAAGCTATTGTCGACTCAATGGGTCGTTATAGATGAGATACACGCTTTGGCCTCCAGCAAGAGAGGAAGCCACTTATCCCTAAGCCTTGAGCGCCTGCAGAGCCAGACATACTTCACAAGGATAGGGCTCTCAGCCACCGTGGCTCCCCTGGAAGAAGTGGCCAGATTCCTGGTAGGATACGACGTTGAAAAGGATGACTGGCGGGACTGCAAGATAGTAGACGTGAACTATGCAAAGCAGCTCGACTTGAAAGTATTAAGCCCTGTCGAGAACATGATGAAAGCGACCTACGCAGAGCTGAACGAAGCCACGTACAGGATAATCGACCAGCTGGTCCAGTCCCATAAGACAACCCTCATATTCACGAACACGAGGAGCGCGACAGAGAGAGTAGTGCACCACCTGAAAGACCGCTTCCCCCAGAACTACACTCGCATCGAAGAGATTGAGACAAAAGAAGAGAAGGAGATGGAAGCAGCCTATGAGGGTGTGGACCAGGCCTTTGTAAAGGATGGAGCCAAGACAGCCTATGAAAAGGCCGCGTCCGCTGGGAAGACAACCATGAGAAGCTTGATTGGAGCCCACCACGGCTCCCTGAGCAAGGAACATCGCCTAAACGTCGAAGAGATGCTTAAGAGAGGAGAATTAAGAGCGGTAGTATCTTCAACCAGCCTTGAGCTTGGAATAGACATAGGATATATAGACCTCGTAATCCTTTTGGGCAGCCCAAAGAGCGTGGCCCGCGCCCTCCAGAGGATAGGACGATCAGGCCACCAGCTCCACGAAAAGGCAGTCGGCAGGATAATAGTCCTGGACCGCGACGACCTTGTAGAGTGTTCAGTCCTATTGAAGACCGCGCTTGAGAGGAAGATCGACAGGATAAGCATACCTACGAACTGCGCAGATGTCCTAGCTCAGCAGATCCTAGGCATGGCCTTAGAAGAGGCGCCCAAGCACATAGATGACATCCGCAGTATAGTCAGGGGAAGCTACACCTTCCACGCGTTAGAGCCTGGAAAGCTATTGGAGATCGTCAAGTACCTGTCAGGAGAATACGCCAACCTCGAAGAGAGGCACGTCTACGCTAAGATCTGGTATGAGCCAGACACCGGCATGATCGGCAAGAAAGGAAAGCTGACAAGAGTCATCTACATGACCAACATCGGCACGATCCCAGACGAGACCAACATCAAGGTCAAGATCCAAGACCACCTGGTAGGATACATTGCAGAGCCGTTCCTGGAAAAGCTTAGGCGAGGAGACGTCTTTGTCCTCGGAGGCAACACCTACGAGTTCCAGTTCACAAGAGGAATGACTGCTTATGTCAAGGCAAGCGTCAACCGGCCGCCTACAGTCCCCTCCTGGTACAGCGAGATGCTACCTCTAAGTTATGATCTGGCCTTGGAGATCCAGCGCTTCAGAAGGCTCCTGGAAGAGCAGTTCAGGTACAACACGCAGAAAGAAGACATCCTGGAATTCATAAACAGCTACCTCTACGTCGACGAGTACGGCGCCAACTCGGTATACGAGTACTTCAGCGAGCAATACCGCTACGCCGAAATACCGCACGACAAGAAGATCCTCATAGAGCACTTCTCAGACGGCCAGAAGAAAAGGGTGATCTTCCACACCTTATATGGGAGACGGGTTAACGACGTCCTCTCAAGAGCAGTCGCCTTTGCAATCTCAAAGATGCACAAGAAAGACGTGGAGATGGGAATATCAGACAACGGGTTCTACCTCGCCTTTGACAAGAGCATCCAAGCCACGAAAGCCTTTGGCGCCATAAAAAGCGAGGACCTTCCGAAAGTGATGAGATATGCCCTTGACAAGACCGAAGTGCTGAGAAGGAGATTCAGGCACTGCGCAGCCAGAGCTCTCATGATTCTCAGGAACTACAAGGGCAACCGGAAGAGCGTTGGCAAGCAGCAGATGAGCTCCCGCCTCCTCATGAGCGCGGTGCAGAGGATAAGCCCTGACTTCCCCATCCTTGAAGAGGCCAGGCGCGAAGTCCTGGAAGACCTGATGGACATAACCCACGCCCGCGAAGTCCTCGAACAGATCGAAAACGGCCAAGTCCAGGTCAAGGAAGCCTTCACAGACATCCCAAGCCCATTCGCCTTCAACCTCATGGTCATGGGCTACTCCGACATCATGAAGATGGAAGACAAGCTAGAATTCCTGAGGCGCATGCACAACATGGTCCTGGCCAAGATCGAGATGAAAGAAAGACATAAGAACTGAAACAGAGTCCTGCCTGCCCATGAGGATTGTTCGCGCTCAACCAGAAGACCTGGAGGACATTGTCAGGCTGAACCGTCAGTTTGTAACCATCTTCAGGAAAAAAGGCAGAGATCCTCCAAGGTACGCTAACGGCGCATACGACATCAAGGACGTGACCAGGGAGAGGATTGAAGGTAACTTGCTTAAAGACAGGTATTTTCTTGCGAAAGAAGATGGATATACCTTGGGGGCTATGAGCCTCTGGCTTCCAGCTTACAGATGCAAGACGACCTCAGAGATTGCCACTCTTGCAGTCAGGCTGGGGATGCAAAGGAAAGGTATCGGCACAAGACTGGTAGATCATGCCATAAAACGATCAAAGACTGCGGGAATGAGGCATTTGATCGTGGCCTCGTACTGTATTTATGACGCCAAAAAGTTTTACCTTAATGCAGGGTTCAGATTCTCAGGAATGTCTCGCAACGGCCGGTGCCGCTCTTATTACTTCTGCATGGACCTATAACAGGTTCCGGTGAATCAATCTTTGAGGTGTGCTACGACACTTTGCTTGATCTAGAACTGCCACAAGAACAAGAACGCTAGGAGCCCAAGGATCAGGCTCGCCAGGATTATGAACAAGAATATGGCGAGAAGCCTCATCCAGAAGCCAGCCCTTGACTCCTCCCTAAGCACGATGTTAACCAAGGCCAGTAGGAACATGACTAGGATCAGGCAGAGCACTACCATGATGACGACGCCAAGGTTAAGCCTGCCAGGGCTCTTCTCCAGCAGGTTGTATAGGAAGCCTGCGAGAGTGGCTATAATGAAGGTCGCGAAGCTGAAATAGAACGCGTTCTCGATGCTAGCCTTGAAGATGGACCTGACCATGGCCCTCAAATGGAGAATGAGCTATAAAAACCTTTGCTATCTAGAAAGCCCAGCCTAAGAAATGGCAGCCGACAACCACCATGAAGCCTATGATGCCGCCGATGGCAGTGATAACCACGCTCCAGCCATTGATAGCAACCGACGTGCCGAAGAGATAATTGAAGCCGAACAAGGCAAAGAATCCCACAACACTGTTAAGCACCAAGAACAATATGCTCTTGATGAGCTTCCAGACTAAGAGCATGATGCAGACAACGACTACCAACGCGATTATCTCAGTAAGCATGTTATCCTGCCTCTAGACCCAAGAATAGTTTAAGGAAAAAGTTTAAGGGGCGAAACCCCTTCCAGCAAGCTTTACTTGCTAGGCAAGATCCTGCAGACAGTAGTGCCGCAAGCAGGGCACTTGCCCTTCATCATGCGCCTGCCCTTAGCGTTGGTGGTCTCTTCGCCGTTCTGGATCTCGACTTTGGCCTTGCACTTAACACAGTATGCTTCCATTAAAAAATCACCTCAAACATGACTTGTAAGCTTAAAATTGGCTTAGGTGTATATAAATCTTGCCCTTTTCAAGGGGCTCTGTTCCAAAAGTAGCCCCTGGCTGCGCATCACGACCCATATGCGGTTAACCTAGACTCGGCTGAAGGATATGATTGAGGGGCGGACGCAGCGGGCTACTGGAACCTTGGAACAGAGCTTTTCAAGCGGAAAATGAGCTTAAAATCCCCTTGGTGCCGCCTAGCGTAGTCTGCGACAAGATCTTTACGGCCGCGTCAAGAATCGGCCGCATCACCCACGAGTCCTTCCTAACGAAGCGCGGCACACCCTTCTTGACATATAAAAGAAAGATATAAAAAGCCGCTCTCCCACAACCATCGGCAGGAGGATTAAGCGGGTGAAAAGATGAAAGAGCTATTGTTCGGGACGGCAGGAGTGCCCTTGAGCACTCCTAACAGGAGCAGCCCAGATGGAGTCGTACAGGTAAGGAAGCTAGGCTTAGGCGCCATGGAGATGGAGTTTGTCCGAGGCGTCAAGATGGGGGCAGAGACCGCCGCCCAGATGAAGATCCTGGCAAGCAAGCATAACATAGTCTTAACTGCCCACGGCCCCTACTACATCAACCTCAACTCCCAAGAGAAGCCAAAGGTGTATGCCAGCATGACCCGCATACTAGAGACTGCGAGGGTAGCACAAGCCTGCGGCGCTTATTCCATCACGTTCCACCCGGCCTTCTACCAAGGAATGGAAAAGGAGTGCGTGTACGAGAACGTGAAGAAGAGGATGAAAGACATCATCTCAAGGCTCCAAGAAGAAGGCATAACAAAGCTCTGGATAAGGCCAGAGACCACAGGCAAAGCCACCCAGTTCGGAGACGCCGACGAGCTCATACGCCTAAGCCAAGAAGTCGACCAGGTCATGCCCTGCATAGACTGGAGCCACCTCCACGCCAGGAGCGGAGGGAAGGAGAACACCCTAGCCGAGTTCAAATCAACCCTTGAACGGCTTGAGAAAGGCCTAGGAAAGGAAGCCCTGAAGAACCTGCACTGCCACGTCTCAGGCATCAACTACACAGACAAAGGAGAGAGAAACCACCTCATACTCAAAGAATCCGACATGAACTACAAAGACCTAATCAAGGCCTGGAAGGCCTACAAGGTAGCAGGCGTGATAATAAGCGAAAGCCCCAACATAGAAGGAGACGCCAAGCTGATGAAGAGCGAGTACGAGGAAGCATGACGCTTCCCCAGCACCCGAACCTCAAATCACTCACTTGTTCTAGCTTTTGTTTCGAACTCGCTACTCTTTTTCCCGGTCATGCAAGAACCGATCGTTTAAGTTTTGGTTCTTGCACTCAAGAAATGGCTTTACGCTATTTCTTGATGTGGCAAAAGCCTTTGCCATGACAATTTTTGCAAACATGGAAAGGTGCATCGCGCCCTTACGGTCGCGGATGGCTCCCTCGTAAGAGGGACTGGACTTGCTCAAGAAGCCCGATTGGCCTAAAGGACCTGCTTGTCCGACACAGCAGCTCTCAATGTTCCTGTTCCAGGAAAAGCCCGGAAATCAATTCGATAGCAGCTCTTGATTTCAGTTGTTTGTTACAACTCCGGTCTGATCCGTACTGGAGAGCAATGGAAGACGCCAAGGACTTAGGTCCAAGCACCATCAAAATGCTTTCCCAATTGCACTACGTACAAACTCTACGCGTGTATGCCTACCTGACGATCAAACCCCGAGGCACTGCTCAATCTCTCATCTTGTAATTCGCCAAAGGTTCTTGAGGGAAGTGCTGGTGCGCGTGGGCACCATCTGAAAGCCTATTTCAATTCGCCATAACAAGCCCTTTGATGAGTCTGCAGTGCCAAGGCTTGAAGCCCGGCAGGCAATATTGGCCTATGCAAGAAACCGGATTCTTAGGTCCAGTCTCCAATCTAGCAATGAAAATGATAGCCACCGCTAAGATGAATATAAGGTAAGAGCGGGAAGACCCCTTGGCCTTCCCAGCTCCCTTATACTCTAATTTTTTAATGTCTTCTCCAAGCGCCCTATTTCGCTGGCGCTCACGTCGTCTGTATGACTTACAAGACAGCATCCATCTGTTTATGTCATCAAGGCAATTACTGCCCAGGATGAGACTTTGTTCCGGTTCCTTGGAAGGGTAACCAACGACAATCTATTTTTTTCTTTCCAAGGAAGCCTCTAGGCCGTCCAACTCTAAGATTGGGCCTTCGCGGGCTTACTGGATCTCATCACCTATGTTCTAGGTATGCCATTCATTATGGCTTTGTCTTGTGATATGAGGTTAGTATAAATTTCGGATATGAACAAGGCCGAGGCCTCGTCCATATCCGGGTTAGCTGTGAGTTATGTGATGCGTTTGTGATTTTGTGAACCTATCGATCCCCCGATCATCTCTTGTTCCCGCAATAGAACATCTTCTCGATGCTCACGTCCTCGGGGCTGACGCCGTTCCGGTCTATCGGCGCCGACTTCTCTTTTTCCGGGGAGGACTCTCTTGCGTGCTCTTGTGACTGTGATGATTGTTGTCTTGGCTCACTGCTTCCCATCTCTCTTAGAACGTTAAGTTTCTTGTTGAAGACTGCCTGGTTCATTTCCATGAGGCTTATGGTCTTTATGACCTCGTTTAGCTTGTCCGTGACCTTTACGAGCTGGTCGGCGACCATGCTTACTTTCTGGTCTGTGTTCTCTTTGAATAGCCATAGGCGCTGCATCTTGTTGATGATCTCGCTTACTTGTGACCTTGATAGCTGGACTGCGTCTGAGTCGTGTTCTGTTTCGTGTCCGAGAACCGTGCCTGCTTGGGCGATGGCATCTTGAGAGCTTTGGGCGAATCCGTATCTTTGCAGCTCTTTAGAAAGATTGTTCATTCTGATTGTCTGCTCTATGCTCTCCATTAGTACTCAACACCTCGTTGCAAGCGTTTTACACAATTGGTATGATAAAAAGTATACTAGTAGTGCTCATATTTAAATGTTTCGATTTGAAAAAGATTCTGCTCACTCTACCGACGAGAAAACGTGAAATGAAAAAACACCCAGAAAAAAATCTTCCGACGAGAAGAAATCTTCGATTTCTTGCGTGAGAGGCAAAGCCTCCCGCGAGAAGAGAAATCCGCGAGAAAAAACTTCACGACGGAAAGAAAAAATCTGAAAAAAACATCAACCGCCGCGGAATCCGGTGAACAGCAGACCGCGCGGCGCAAAAGGAAAACCAAACCCCAAAAGACCGATCTGTCCTCTAAGGATCCACTGACCAAATATAAAGCAAAAGCTTTTTAAACCCCTGCCAAATCCAAAGGAACAACATGCAAGGAACGATAAACAGCTTCAGGCGAAGCATAAAGAGAACATCAACCAAGCACATGATCATAATAGTCGACGGAGTAGACAACAAAGAGAAAGCAGAGAAGCTCATAGGAAAGAGCGTAGTCTACAACACCGGCAAGAAAGACATAAAAGGAAAAGTCGCAGCGGCGCACGGCGGCAAAGGCGCAGTGCGAGCCATCTTCGAGATAGGCATGCCAGGACAAGCAGTCGGCGGCAAAGTCAAGATAGAATAAGCAAGAGGCTGATTTATTCTCTATTTGTTCTCATCACCCATAGAAAGTTTTATATACTTTAATTCTAAAAGACGAAGCTAGTGCAATGATTACATTAGCATACAGAATATTTTTCAAGGGTGGATAGATGGGAGAGCTAAGCATACAAGTCGATAGCCTGAAGAGCAAGTTCTCAATATCCCGGATGCTGTTCGGGGATAAGATGCTTATGAGGAGAGCCCATAAGATTTTCCATATGAAACTTCATAAGGATGAGATCAAGGAGAGAACAGAGCTCCAGAATCTAAATGAGGCTATCGCCAAGAGAGAGATTGACACTGTAGAAAACGAATACGATGCGTATTGTGATGATGAGCTGAGGGTAACTCAAGACATCATTGAGGGCATCCGGCAACTGCTGGTACTTATGAATTCTGAGATAACAAGACTTCAAGAGATGTATAAGGAAGAGGATCGCGGGGAGTTCAAGGATCGTTTAAAGAAAGACCTGCAGTCCCTTCGCGGTCACGCCGACAAATGGTTCAGGGAGGCAGAGAGGCTGATGAACTTCAAAGTGATCGGTTCGGATGAGATCTCGCTCAGCTCAGAAATCGATCATCTGACGGATCCTATGAATCTTCAGAGGAAGGCTCGTTATTTCCAAAAGCATGAGGTCCGCGTAAAAAAGCTGGAAGAAAGTCTTAATAGCTTAAAGAGAACGAAGTATTCGAAGGGAGATAAGTTAACCGCTGCTGCAAAAGAACTTATGAAATCTACGGACAAGATGGATAAGGTAATGGAAGATTATCTTTCATTGATGGATACATTGTTCCTGGACATAATCAAGATTCTCAGGCTGTCTGTAGACAGGTTCAGAGAGACGATCAGACAACTAAGCGAGGGTCTCAACGCTAAAGGGTTCCCTTTGGCTCTGCTTGAGAAGAAGAACAACGAGACGAATGAAAAACTGGAAGAGATGCCTAAAAGTATAATTTCAGGCATGCAAGGACTCCTTAGGATAGTCGATAAGGTAAGTGTATAATCGAGGTGAATTATCATGGAAATGCTAAATTCAAAAAAAGGTTTTTACATGAGCGCGAGGGACTGGATTAGCTTCTTCATAGGGCTCGTCCTGTTTGCTGTTGGAATAATCCCATTGCTCAGCAAGTTCAAGATCATAGGCTTTGGCCTTCCGGGTTTCATGTCGTCCCTCATGGGGTCGATCTTCTTTTGGATCATAGCGATTGCAGGGGCTTACATCATCGTCGACGGCATTATTGAGCCTGCTGGCCACATGCTGCACACCGCCCTTTTGATCATTGGGTTCGTGTTCGTGATTGCCGGATTGATCCCGATCCTTCATAGTTTCAAGGTTATAGGGTTCTCAGTCCCTGGGCTTGATAACCTAGTCGTATACAACATCATCATCGTAGTTGAAGGACTGATGCTGATGAGCGCGGGATTCACGATGAGGTAACTAAGGATTGGTTCGCATGATAGAGCTTTTCAAGAACAAGAGCAAAAGGCAACTTTTGATACTTACGATAGTGTCATTGCTCTTCTTCCCGTCGGCCTTGGCTTTGAGGAGCGGCTTCTCGCCGATGGACCGGGCTGTCGAGATGATAGCCAACGTGTTCAACCTAAGGTCTTTGCAGAGAAGCACTTACGTGCAGGAAGGATTCTTGAAGTTCATGATCTTCATAGTGGTGTTTGCTGTGACCTTCCAAGTGCTCCAGAAGATAGGGAAAGGATACTCTCACATCTTCGAGAGGAAGACCGCGGGGATCGTCAGCTTCGCCTTCAGCATGATAGGAGTCTTCATGATGCCGACTGATTGGCTCCTGGCGACCGGAGGGCTCATAACAGCCATCATGAGCTCGCTAGTGTTCCTGCTCGTCTTTATCGGTGGGGCATACGTGGCTGTCTTCAAGCTAAAACCTAGCGATGACAAGTCCCTTGGATGGCTCATGAACCTGATGGGCTTGTTTCTTCTTATACTGCTCATGTTCATGCTTTCGATGTGGGCAGACGCGACGCACCTGCCGCTGATACTGCTATTGAACAAGGATTGGATTAAGAGGATAATGGGATGATAACATGGCTGTAGAACAATTCGTAACATTAATCCACTCGGCTCTTGTATCCTGGACTATGTTCCTCTACATAATCCTGTTCATGGTCAAGATAGTCCAGATGTTCACAGGGCCGGGAGCCTTGGGTCATACTGGAAGGACCCCTGGAGACACGAGAGACCCCTCCCGAAGAACGCGTGAAGGTGAGGAGGAAAGATCTGGAGGCGGCAGGTCAAGCACTGCTCCGATGCCAGACCAAGTCCAGGAATTCAATGGAACAATGGTGGCAGAATGATGATGCTTTATAGAGGGGTCAATAGATGAAATACCTTGTTAAGCTGTCTTGGAGCTTGAAATCCGAAGTTCCGGTTGCAAGGTTCGAGATAGAGAGACGCACAGACGGACGCAGTCTTGGGCCGCTTAACAATTACCTGAAAAAGATTTGGAGGTGGGGCGGGCTGAACCTTTTCGGAGGGTGGAGACGAATAATAGAGATTGGAGGGAACACTACTGAGTATCGTGATGACGGGGTCATGAAGGCACGGGCTTTCTTCAGGCCTACTTACAAGCAAAACGCCCAGATATATCCATTCCAAGCTTATGAGTACAGGATTCGGGCTGTTAGCGTGGACGGCGTGAAAGGCCCTTGGAGGCACATGGTCGTTAGACCCCTGGCTAAGATGCCTGATGAGGCCATTCCTATTTTGAAGGAGGTAGAGGCGGAGGCTGCGGAGGCGACCCGTCGCGAAGCCGAGAGCGGACGCCGTGAGAGTGAGAGACGAGAAGAGTTAAGAGAGCATCCTCCGTCTCCGGGAGAGGATGCAGGTTCTGCTCCTTCTTCTTCCTTAGAAGACGCTCAGAGAGAATTTGAGAAGGCGTTGAATATCTGGAATAAGCAGTATATGGATGATGGAACAGAAAAATGCCAGTTGGCCTGGCATTACAAGGGTAATGATTTCATCAAGGGTGATGACGAGTTGGTCAAGGTCATGCGGGATAAGTACGCGATTATCTTGAATCTAAGGGGTAGTACTGATCGCGATAAGAAATACTTATCGCTTTTGGACTTGATGGTTTCTGTATATACAGGCGATCTGAGTGCCATTGCCAGGCTTGGAGGAGTTCCTTGGAGTCACGAGGCTTTTGTAAAGACTATCAGGGCTTCAGCGAGTAATATTGCACCAGTGCATCCTGCTTAAGGTCGACCTCGTGGTTTTTGCGTGATTCTGGGATTTTTTTGGGCTTCTTTCTGGTTTAAGGCTTTTCGATAAGGTTTCTCTGCTATTTTTGGACTTCTTTTTGTTTTCCTTTCTTTCTCGGATCAGAGTTTTTTTCTGTCTCCCTTCTTGATCTCGTGGTTTTTTCGTTGTTTTCGCTGTTTGAATCTGGCCAGGCAATTTCTCGATTATAAGCTTGCATATACAATATATTTCATATCATATAAGTTGTTCAAACAATACATTGTTTATAATATTTATTTTATGAACAACTAGTTGTTAATAAAATATATTGTAAAACCGATACTTATTTAAAGGAAAGACACCTCTGTGCCTGCATGGCCAAGAACAAATCAGGATTGTCGTCGGAAGATGACTCGCTCGGCCTGAGGGGATTCCTGTCTTTTCTCATCCTTCACGAGCTGAATCTGTCTTCTCTTTGCGGCGATGATCTCTCGAAAAGAATAGGGAAACGGAAGGGTTCTGACCTTACGCCAGGGACGATTTATCCGGCGCTAAAGCGCCTCAGGAAGGCTAAACTCCTGAGTTATCGGCGTCATGGACGTAAGAAGGTCTATGCTCTTACCGACGCTGGAAATCATGAGATTTCCCGCTTATATTTTTTGTTCGGAAACTATTTCTACGGCTTGAAGGATAAGCTTCCAAGAGTTCCTTTGGTCGCACAGAAATCAGACAATAAGAAGAATGTTAGTAGCAAGAAAGTATGATTTTTGCTAGAAGGTTTTAAGCACAATGCTATTCGGACAAAAGCCACTGGAAGAGAACGAGCAGCCGCCTGAAGAGTTCGCCTTCACCTCTCAATTCATAGACGAAGAACTTGGCCTGGAGAGGCAGCAGAAGGAGAATCTTGTGGTCGTATCCAATGAGCTGGAAGAGGCTCTCACACGCTCAGAAGGCCTTAAAAAACTCATCAAGATGATGCGCGAAGCCGACAAGATAATGCTGAAAAACCTTGAAGAAAAAGATCGGGAACAGGTTTCGACAACAGGTCTCATAAAAGAGATCCGCCTGCTCATCTCCAACCAGAAGCTCGAGGACTTGGAACGGCTCATGTCAAGGATCCACAAGCAGAGCCAGACCAAGATCCACCTCTCCCAGAACGAGCTAAACGACCTGCGTCAGCTCATGATCAAGCTAAACAACTTCTATCAGGAGGCGTCAGGCCTCTGCAGGCTGATCCAGCTCATGTACTCGCAGCTCGAAAAAGCGTATTCGACGTGCCAGGACGAGCTTGAAAAGGAGATGATGGAAGAAGAAGAGCTAAGCCAGGCCGGAAGCGGTGGTACAAGGCCCCTGCAAGGCTCAAAAACCGAGAAAGTAGTGGTGCAATCGACGATAAGGTGAAATGATGGGTATATTCGACATGTTCAGCCGCGCATCGGCCCAAAGGCCTAATTTCCAGCTAGGCGGCGACCTGAACCTTATCTTGCGAATTGCAAATAAGCTGATTCAAGACGAGAAGAGCTATGCCCGTATAAGAAAGAAGGTCATGCAGCTTGATCCGAGGATACTTGACAGGCTGAACTCCAAATCCTATGTCGATGAGGGTGCTGATGCCAAGGCTGACAAGAAGTACCAGAAAGTCCTGGATAAGATAATCGACGATTACGTTCCCAGATGCTTTAACTTCCTCAAGATGTATAACCAGGTGCTAAGCGACCTTCTGCAGATGGTAGCGGCTGATGAGCACGAGGAGATGGGGGAATTAAGGTCTCTTGGCGAGATACTCAATGATTGTCTGCGAATACCGCCTCGATACTTGCCGTTCTTTCCGGGTACGGTCGAGGCTTTTGCTTCTGAGAGCAGGAAGGTCTTGGAGAAGCTGAAGACTGAGGTCGATCATGAGATGCGCGAGGATGAGCGCATGAAGTACGGTGCGCATCCAAAGGTTGGCTTTAGAAGGCGCTTCTTCATGGGCGATAAGGGCTTGGCCAAGAACATGAGAAGGCTTGATATCAGGATGAAAAAGAGCGGTTTGTACTTGGATTTCAACAAGAGATGGCTTATAATACAGGCGCGCACAGGCGCTCTTCGTCAGGGTTTCCTGAAGCGGCTTCTTACTTATCTTCAGAATGAGGGGCTTATGGAGCTCTACATCAAGCGTATACGGGCTGATGTCATGGAGCTTATTTGGCATCATCGGGTGGAGCATGACAAGGTCGTAGCTGTCATCAATCCGATATACAAAGCCCTTTATAACGAGCCTCGGCTTTCAGCTAAGATCAGGTCTATCCCTGACTTTGACAGGCATTTCATAAATTATTCGAAGAATATCAATAAGATGAATGAGGTTATAAGGATCATCAATGCCGACATCATGAACCAACGGGCTCTTTATGGGATGGTCTCTTATGATATTGACTTGTTGAACCGGT
Organism: Candidatus Woesearchaeota archaeon; assembly: GCA_016933095.1. GTDB lineage: Archaea > Nanobdellota > Nanobdellia > Woesearchaeales > SM23-78 > SM23-78. The sequence goes on from JAFGBP010000024.1 coordinate 22,280, forward strand.
TTATCGCGAACATGAGGGCGAATGCTTCCAGGATGATCCAGAGCCGTCCTAATGCTGCTTAGTGTCCTTTTCGAGGGATAGCTATAAATACCTGTTCGTATAATGTATACTATGCGAAGTTGTGACTTAGAAATCTGGCTTAAACGGGCTTAGAGAAGGCCTTTTTGATAGAATTGGCCCCTTGTGAGGGGTTTTAGAGGTGAAAGAATGCAACCGCAACGCATGATGAATCAAAGAGAAAGACAGACAATCGCAAAAGAGATACTGCTAGGCTTGGTGGCTGTGCTGCTTGGCGCATACAACCTGCTCAACCAGTTCGGTATCATAACGCTTGGCGTGGAGATTCCCCAAGCCATAGCAAATGGCTTGTTGATAATCGTAGGCTTCATACTCTGGTCAACTGCTTTCAAGCTATGGCGCCACAGGTTCCACACAAGAGGGCTATTTTGAGATTATCAAGATAGAACGGAGGTTAGCTTATGGACTCTTTAGGAATGTTGCAGAAGCTCGAGACTGAGCTTAAGATACGCGGGTTTAGTCCGGAGACTCTTAAAGCCTACCTCTTTCATAACACCAAGTTCCTTGGCTTCATTAATAAGGAGCCTTCTGAGGTGTCTGAGGATGACTTAAAGCTCTACCTGGCTCACTTGATATCGGATAAGCATCTATCTGCTGCTTCTGTCGCGCTTGTTAGATCTGCCTTGCTTTTCTTCTACAATCAGATTATGGGCAAGGGCTTTGGGGGTATAAAGACGCCTAAGATCCAGAGGAAGAATCCTGCTGTGCTCTCGAAGGAGGAGGTCAAGTCCTTGATCTCTGCCTGCGTGAATGAGAAGAGCAGGCTTCTGGTGCAGCTGCTTTATTCATCTGGGCTCAGGGTGAGCGAGTGCTTGGGCTTGTATGTGGAAGACCTTGATTTCTCTGAGAAAGTGTGCAATGTGAGGCAGGGCAAGGGCAAGAAGGACCGGATCACGGTTATATCTGACTCTTTGCTTGGCAGCCTTAAGGCTTATCTGGATGCTGAAGGGATTGATTCCGGACTCATTTTCAGGAACCGGAAGAGCGGGGCCTTGACGGCCAGGAATGTTCAGAAGATAGTTTCCTTGGCGGCCAAGAGGGCTGGTGTAAAGAAGCTTGTAACTCCGCATAAGCTCAGGCATTCTTTCGCGACTCATCTTCTGGAGTCTGGCGTGAGCATAAGATTCATCCAGGAATTGCTCGGGCATTCTAATCTGCAGACGACGCAGATATATACCCGCGTGTCGCGGGAGAGTATCAGATCTATCAAGAGCCCTCTTGACGATCTCTGATCCTCTTTCTTTTTTTGTCGTCTGAAATATTTGATTTTTCCAGTCCGTAATGCTTTGGGTTTAGAAATCTATCTAAAACATTTAAGCA
>JAFGBP010000025.1 GCA_016933095.1 Candidatus Woesearchaeota archaeon
GCCATCGACCAAATCACCAATCTTAACAAGCTTTGCCTTCCCATCCTGTCTTATAAAGACAGGCTCATCCGCTGTGAGGCTCTGCTTTAGCCTGTGGAACTTTGACCCGTAGAGCAGCTTTGCGAACACCTTTGGTATCTGCGCTTTTATTATGCCTGGGCCGTTGTCTTCCACTATCACGCGGAAGCGGTCATTACCCATGTCGATGAGCTCGACGTTTATCTCGGGCATGATGCCTGCTTCTTCGCAAGCGTCTAGCGAATTGTCGACGGCCTCCTTGACAGTCGTGAGAAGCGCTTTTCGCTTGTTGTCGAAACCCAGGAGGTGCCTGTTCTTCTCGAAGAATTCTGATACCGAGATGTCTCGGTGCTTCTTGGCCATCTCCTCGGCTTTTGTCGGCATACGTCCTCACTTACCCTCGCAAAAAACATAACTCAGACAATCCCTTTATAAGGTTTGCTGTTGTAGACTGCCATTGGCAGTCTGCTCAAAATTCGGAACGAATTTTGTTGTAAAGAATATAATTCTGCATTAATAAAGAATATGATTCGTGTTAAGATGTAAAAAAAATGAAATAATTTCGATAATTTGCGTGTGTCTGAAATTAAGAGTGCTTATTTACTCTTCTCTTGAGACGTTCACAGCCTTAGGACCCCTTTCGCCCTGCTCTACGTCAAAGCTGACAGAGTCTCCGTCCTTGATCTCGACGCCATCTTTCAGGCCTGTCACGTGGACAAAGCAGTCCTTTCCGTCTTCTCCGGTTATGAAGCCGAAGCCCTTGCTGTGGTTGAAAAATTTCACTGTTCCTTTCATTTTTGTTCAACTCCTTGCCGGCAGGAGGTATTCCTGCAGGCGTTTTTTTACTTGTTTTCTATTTAATCTCAGAATCAGCGGCAATCGTTGGGCTCACTAAAGAGTTTCACGCCAAACACAAGCTACTATTGTTCTGATGATCAATATTTACCTTAGAAACAGGGGTGGTTTTTAAATCTTTCCCTAAAATAGACGAAAAAAGCCTTTTGGGAGCATTCACTTCAGGTATCCCATCTCCTTCAAGAGCTCGTAGGCTTTCTTCCTCAGGTCCCTGAACTCCACCAAGGTGTGGGAGTCGCTGTTCACGTAGATTTGTTCTGCGTTTTCGAAAAAGTCTTTCCAGTCTTCTGGCTCTTTCAGGAAGTATCTTGCGTTTAGTTCCAGCGGGATCTTGTGCTTGTTCGCTTCTTCTATGACTTTCTTCGAGTCGATGAGTCTTGGCTGCTGGCACACGTGTCCGATCATGTTGATCCGTTCGTGGAATCTCTGTATCGCCTTGATGAATCCTTCTGTCGCCTTGCTCATGTCTCCTTTGAAGATGTTCTTGTGGAATGACAGGATTACGAAGTCTCTCTCGTCTCCTGCGATATCGAAGCACACGTCCCCGTCCTCGTTCAGGAGGTCTGCTTCCACTCCGAACGTGACTTCCACGTCGTTGTAGACGTTCTGCCATCGCGTCCTGATGGTTTTTGGCACTTTCTTGACCAGGCCTAGATAGTCCAGTGTCGCTTGGGAGTGGTCTGTTATCACCACTTTCTTCATGCCGATCTGACCTGCGTACTGGGCTATCTCGTTGATGGTTGCGAGGCCGTCAGAATAAGTGAATGAGTGTACGTGGTAGTCTTCTTTCTCTGTATTGATTATCTTCATATCATTTGTGCTTTGCTGTTACTATAAATATTTTTCTTGAATACGACCTGATTCTTCTAAGTTTTTCCGGTTTTCTTCTGATTGGTTATTTTAATCCCTTTACATTGCGGCCTCAGTATCGAAAACCTTAAAAACTGAAGTTAATTATTATTGCCTGTTAGTTAAGTTTTGTTAACTATTAACTAATGGGCTCGTTTGAGGAGAAAAGAATGAACGAAGCCCTAAAGACGCTGCTGACAAGGATGCACCGGCACTGCATGATAGGAGGAAAACACACTCCTGAAAAGAGTTTCATCATGCGGCTTCTGAAGAGGTTGCCAAGAGACGAACAGAAAGAGTTTTTCAGGGAATACAGACAACTGTTCGACGACGACATCCTGATCAGAGAGAAGAAAAGGACAGGGAAAGGATACGACTGGCACATAAGCATAAATCCCAGAAGAGCGCATGACGTGAAGGAGCTGCTGAAAGGTGAAGGCAATGAGACAATATGACGCGTTTTGTGAAGTATTTGGATACACTGCAAAGAACAAAGTCGTCGCAGAAGTGATTACCATGGGAGGGCTTGATTTCTCAGTAGGTGAAATGGCAGAAGAAGCCAGAGTATCAAAGCCAAAGACGTATGAGATAATAGCAAGGCTAGAAAAGAAAGGGATTGTGAAGAAAACGAGAGTCATAGGAAAAACCCAGCTCTACAAGTTCAACAAAGAAAACCCTATATCCAAAGTCCTATATAAAAGCTTGATGGCATGCCTCGACATGGTCGCCGACGAGTTCTCTGAGAAAAAAAGCCCGCACACCTCAAACGCGGGAGTGGGAGTCGCGATGGCAAAAGGAAACTAATAGTGCCTTGCTCTCTCCATCCTCTCTTTCCTGCGCTGGCCTTCGAGCCACTTGTAGACTGTCGCGTGCATGCTGCCAGTAATGAGCATCTCTATCGCCCTCTTGGCGTTGGCTACCCTGTCGCACTCTCCAAGTATGCCTATGGTCTTGCCGTACACGCTGATATTACACTCTGTCAGGGTTTCAATCGTCGTCCTGGCCTTGCCGCCGGTTCCGATGATCCGGGCCCTTATCCTGAGCAGCTTGTTCTTGTTGTCTGCTCCGAACTCTTTCAGGTTAATCAGCTCCATCATGTAGTCAGGCTTCATGAGCAGACGCGCGTGGTCTGGCGAGAATCCCCTGCTGATAGCCCTTATCACTTCGCGAAGCTCGTACAGTTTCAGGGCGTCTTTCCCAGTTATGGTGACGTCGCCTTCTTTTGAGTCGACGGCGATCTTGGCATGAGAATATTCTTCGAGCTCCTTCTTCTCCTTGCCCTTGACGCCTATGAGAACGGCAACCCGGTCCTTAGGTATCTTCATGGCGTAGGAGTATTCTTCTCCAGCATTCGAGACCCTCACTTCCTCTGATCCGTAATCGAGCTCAACGCTCGCGTCTTCGATCTCAGCGTCTGAGAGGTCCATCTCCTTCCTTTGAGCCTCTTTTTTAGCCATAAGGCTTCAGGATTTAAAGGGCCTTTAAAAAGGTTTTGAGAAGACCTGAGAAAAGTAGTTTATAAAAAGGAAAAGGACAAAAATGTTAAAAATAGGAAACTCCTTCCATAACAAATGAACATTACTGAGCAAATTGAAACATTAATAAAAAGAAGCCCTGGAAAGTACGCAAAAGATGTTATGGAGTTAAGAGCACACATCCTATTATTCTATAAATATGCCAAAGAAGAACAAGAGAGATACTCACGCAGTAATATCACCTCAAATGGAAGAAGCATAAATCAATTCAAAATAATATTGAAAAAAGCAAGTACTTTATTGAATGGATATGCCCTTATCATTCAAGAAGAATTTACTACTCTAAGTAACAACAGTTTCTTCTATTATAACTTGATATCTGTAGAATCCATATTAGAACATGCACTTGATTTGATAGAAATTAATTTCGCCGGAGAAGATGTAATCACTGAAGGAAATGTTTTTCTTGGTATTGAAGAAAAATTAGAACGTGCAAATAAATCTGCAAGAGAAGGAAATGCAGAGGGACTCCTTAGCAGCCTACACACAATTGTGGAACTATTATTTAAAGATAAATTAGGGATTGCACTAGATATGGACGGTGCTCGATTAGGAAAAGTTCTGAAAATATGTATTGAAGATGATATTTTTCCTGAACATAAAAGCATATTATCTCAAATCTTTGGGAACGTCTGTGATATTGATAATAAAATGAAACACACAGGATATAATCCAACCCCAAAACAAATGAATGATGCTCTTCTTATTACTACGCAAGCAAGTCGCGTGTTAAGGAAAGAAAAACCACAACTAAAAGAAGACACAATAGATAAAATTAGCGCATTATTAGTAAAAAACAACTAAAAAGAATTATTTCACAATATCTTCATACTCCCTCTCTTCATCCAGCTTCAATCCCTGCTTGCCGAAGTATCGCACGATGTTCTTGACATCCCGCCTCAGGAATTCCTCTGCATGCGGGTGCGCTGTCGTGGTTCCCTGGCTGAAGTCGATGAACACCGGCTCTTCCTCGAAATTAAGGATGTTAAACTCTGAGAGGTCAGCGTGCACCAGCTCCGCCCTGTAAAGCGCTCTAATGTTGTCTTTAACCTTCCTGTAGAACTTCTTAGGGTCTTTTGGAGGAGAGTCTTTCAGCTGCGGCGCAGGCTCTCCGTGCCTGCCTATGAACTCCATGATCAGGACGTTGTCCCTTACAGCCATGGGCGTCGGGACCTTAATGACCTCCCTTGCCTTCAAGAGATTGCGGTACTCGCGCTGGACCCACGCGAATATGACCAGCCTCCGCCTCTTCTTCACTCCGAAAAACCTCGCGTCAGGAGCGATGTACTGGTACATCTTGTTGAAGTTGCAGTTCTCGAGGCGGTATATCTTGATGATAACCTCATCTTCACCCTTCATCGCTGAGAAGATATTTGCCTCCTTGCCAAGAGCGAGCGGGCTCTTCAGCTCGTCGTAATGACCCTGGGACCTGAACTTCTCGAGTATCAGCAACGAGTGCTGGTCGAACACGTTCTTGTAAGTCTTCCATTCCTCCTTCTGGGTCTTAGGCACGGTAAGCATAGAATTCATAAGGATTTAAAAAACTAGTTAATCTGGCGCCGCGTGCTCCGAACACGCTGCTGATTATCGCGGCGGTTGAAAAACAAAAGATAGAGAAAAGAAAAAAAGAAAAAAATGTTGAAAATAATATGCTTACAGGTCGTCGCTTGTCAGGACAGTGACTTTCCCTGCGCTCTTGGTCTTCGAGTCCATTGCGACGAGGAAGCTCACGCCGGCACGGTCAGCCGTCGCCAGGATGTCCTTGTCCACGACTCCGTCGAACACGACGGCGTATATCCCTGATTTCATGCTCTTAAGAGTGCCTTGAAGCTCTGAGAACGGAACCTTTCCGAGGATGCTCAGCTTTGCGTCGAGGATGTATGCTCCTCTCGTGCCTATGAGGTCCTCGAGCATCGTGGAGAACGACTCAGTCTCTGCAGGCGTCGGCGCCTTTGGCTTCCCACTGGAGCTGGACGAAGCAACGATCGGAGTACTGCTGCTCGATGACCTCGAGTCGACCCTGGAATCGTTCCTTGCATCCTGCCTGTCATTCCTGGAAGGCATGCTTCTCGACTGGGAGTAGCTGTTCCTATTGTCCCTTGGACTGTTCCTTCGGTCATCGTTCCGGCCATTGTTAGGGTTTGCCTGAGCCTCTGCATTTGCCTGCTCGTAAGCGACCCTTGCCCTCAAAGCCTTGTGGATCTCCTTCTTGGTGAGCTCCTCAACCTCCTTGCCATCAGGCGCCTTGGTCACGAAGTCGATCTCTCCAACTCCCGCAAGCTCCTTGATTATAAGGTCTCCGCCCCTATCTCCGTCAACGAAGATGGTCACGGTCTTCTTCCTGCTAAGGTCCACTATCGTGGCGGGGACGCTGGTCCCATTCATAGAGATCACGTTCTTGAAGCCGTGCTTGAGCAGGTTAAGGACGTCTGCCCTTCCTTCCACGACGATGACCTCGTCGCTCTCATCCACAGCCGGTCCTGCAGGCAGCCTCTCTGTGCCGTACTCTGTAATCTCCATCACCCTAACAGAGTAAGAGACCTCATCAGCCAACTCCTGGCTGTCAGGCATCACAGAGTCCATGAGGTTCTTCAAGAGCTCCTTTGCCCTGTCGACAACGAACTGCCTCTTAGAAACACGAACGTCCTCGATGCTCTTGACCCTTATCTTGGCGTTGCAAGGCCCTATCCTCTGGATTATCTCCAAGGACGCGCCTACGATGGCAGTCTCTGCCTTGTCAAGGCTGCTAGGGATTATTATGACCCCGTTGCTCTTTCCGCCTCTCGTGTCTACGTTGACCTCTATCCTGCCGATCCTTCCTGATCTCTGGAGCTCTCTCAGCTCGAGGTCTGAACCTAGAAGTCCTTCTGTCTGGCCGAAGATTGCCCCAATGACGTCGGGCCTGTCGACCACTCCGTCAATCTGGATGTCTGCGTGTACGATGTACTTTGCTGATACTTGTGCGATTTTTGCCATTTAAATCCTCCTCCTGTCATCAACGTTGGCAAAAAACGGTTCTTCTGAGAAATCCCCTTGTTCCGTCCAAAGCTTCAATCTTATTGTTGCTTAGTAATCTAGCAAGCGGCTTGTAAATTCATGACTCTTGTCAAGCTCGCAGTGATCTTCTGCCTGGATGATTGTGAACATCTTGAGGAATCTCCCCTTAAACTCGTCTTTTTATGATTATACAAAGAACAAGCGCGTTTAGCCTTGGCTATGGGTTGCAAAGTCGTAAGCTTCGCAAAAAAAAACTTTCAATCTCCCATAGGATTTCTCATGAAAATGCAATGAATGAAATCGAGGCCTTGTCTTGTCCTCTTATACTCTCGTTGATCATCAATTTGTTTTGTCTTAACTTATTATCTTTTTATTGTCTTTTTTTAAGTAATTTTGTCTTAATCGTTAAAAACGTTGTAGTTGACAAAAGTCAACTCAAAACTTTTCGTTTCCAAAAAGTTTTGTAGCCCGTCACTAACTCTCGTAAGCTCACTGAAAAGCGCCTTTGGGGCACGATCTCGCACGAGCAACTCTATGCCGGGCCTAGAAACAGGGATAAAATAGCCATTTATAAAGCTTTCGGATTTCTAATCCGAAACAAGCGAACTGTGTTCGTTGTGCAGGAGAGCAAAGCTCTTTGCACCAGTAAGCTTTGCTTACCCGGTACCAAAAGCAAAGCTTTTGAGCAGCTCAAAACCACTTGGTATTGTTGGTTTCGATTCTGCAGGCCAGCACCAGATCCAATGAACGCTTCCACCTACTTTATTAGCCCCTGCGCCACCATCCTTCGAAGCTCCTCGACACGGCTGCTTGGCAACGAAGCCACATAGCTCCCACACCCTGATCTGGCAACAGACAGTTGTTGGCATTTGTCGATCGTGTTAGGATGATATGTGCCGTCTTTATCATAATATCCATCTTTTAAATCAGGATGAGCGCAGTGACACACTTCGTGCGCTATAGTCCATTCGAGAGAGCCAAGCTCTTGAAGAGAATTAACCCATTCCCTTGAAAGGTGGATCGGACTCGTCTGCCCTGGGTAGCAGGCCCAAGCAACTGCACCGTCGAACCTTGCAGTAGGATACCACTCAATAGCCACCTTACCAATGCCGTGATACAAGCCGTGGCAAGCCGCCAATTCCTCTGCTTTTCGTTCGAAATAAGTAAGCTCGTCAGGAGTCGGCTGGGAAATGGTATCAAATCCGCATCCTATCATGGAAGCCGCCAGTATATACGGCGTTGCGTGCGCCACTAATCGACGGATTCCTTTTTTCACATCCATCCCCCACCTAAAACGTCCATAAAAAGATAATATGAAAAAAATAAGAAATAATATCGCCTTCAGCTTAGCACCCTGCCAGGTCAGCGAGCTGCTTCACAGTGTAGATGCCGAGGTAGTTAACTCCCTCGATCCTCCACGTCGGATAAGCCAGTATTCCTGCTGTCTCGCAAATCTCTGTCTGCTTCCTGTAATCTGCCGGGTCTGCGCATTCCACGTACTCGAACTTCGAGATGTCGTCTCCGAAGAGCGCTTTCTGCTTTGCGGTTGACGAGTCCCAAGCCGCGCCGTAGAGCGTGGCCTTCTTGTCTGCTAGGCATGCTATGAGGTCGTCGTCTGAGAGGATTGTCACCTCTGTGTTGGTAGCGGCTTCAGTCTCTTCAACAACTGGCTCTTCAACCACAATCTCTTCCGCGACTGTCTCCTCTGCCACAGGCTCCTCCACGACGATCTCTTCCTCGACGACAGGTTCTGCAACCTCGTCGGCAGGGAGAGTCTCTTCAGGAGCCACTTCAGAGGCTTCCTCTTCAACTCCTTCAGGCACTGGCGCCACTTCTTCATACTCAAAGATAGCATCTCCAGAGATCGCTTCGGACTCATTAGCTTCTTCCCTCTCTTCAAGATAGTTGACGATGGTGGCCGAATCCCTTACGCCTGAGAGGAAGTCTGCAAATGCATCCCTTTCCTTCTGGCTCCTCAATGCAGCCACGATCTGATCCTTAACATCCTCGAATGGAAGGGATTCAGGCTCAGTTGTCTGATCAATTAGCATCACGACGTGAGTCCCGAAGTCAGTCTCTACAATCCCGACTCCACCCATGTTCGTGTTCTCAGCCCATACCTGGAACTCTGTGGGAAGCTGGCTTGTTGGAAATTCGTATTCTCCGCAGTCATCCTTGCTCTGAACATCGTCGCTGTACTCGGCTGCGAGGTCGCAGAAGTTCGACTTGTCAGGCGCGACCAGGTCCAGCACGCTCTCAGCCATATCTCTAGTCTCACTCAGAGTCTTGTTATCATAGTTGACGCTGAAGAGTATGTGCCTCAAGGTGGTTGTAGACTCTTGTATAAACTGTTCCGAGTTGTTCTCATAGTATGCCAATACCTCTTCGTCTGAGACGTTGACCTTCTGCCTGATCTCCTGCTCAAAGAGCTTCTGTATCAGCAGCTGTTCCTTCGAGATCCTGATGAGCTCTTCGTAGTTGATGCTCTGATTCTCCAGGAGTTCTGTCAGCTCTTCCGCTGTGATGCCGTTCTGCAGCAGGAAGCTCTTCAGGTTCTGGTCTGCCTCATCATCTGTGACTGTGACTCCTCGCTTCACAGCCTCCTGCTTCAGCAGGACCTGGTCTATCATCTGCGACAGGTAATCCTCTTTCGTCATGAAGTACTGGTATTGCTCTGAGAGGCCGTCGTATGCCTGGTCGAGGTCCATCATCGTGATCTCCTCGCCATTCACAGTAGCGGCGAGCTGCCCTGAAAGGCTTGCCCCTCCAAGAAGGCCCGGCACGAGCTTTGTAAGGGCCGCGAAGACAAGCCCTAAGCCAGCCAGTATTATTATGATCGCAAGTATAAGCCTGATCTTTGAAGGCTTTCTCCTCGATCCCTTAAGAGATTTTGCACTAGTCATATTTCCATTATTCTTCCTTTTAGCTTTTGCCAAAGATAACCACCTCGAATACAGCTAACCTGCAATTTGAAAGGAATTCAAAAAAGCAGTGACTTTTAGAGGTTAGTAAAGGGAGGGTTTTTTAAAAGCTTTTTGGTGGGCTGGTGGCCAAGTCCAGAATCTCCTGGCCGCGCTCCGTACTGATCCAGAAGAGTCCTGTTTGACCGAGTCTAGAGCATTCGCGTGCAAAACAGGCAGACTGCGCTAGGCGGCCTTTCTGGACGCACCCAGTGGGCTGGTCTTATAAAAGAGCAATAATTATAAATACTCCCATCGGGATTAAACAGGATAAGAGAGGTGAAGGGAAGAGGTAGAGGATAAATTTGGCTTATGACATAATAATAGGCAGGAATGCGAAGGACCGTGAGCAGTACGGCAGCGACGGCACCATCTATCTTGGCAAGACATTCGTCAAGATGGGCAGGAACACGAGCCTCTCGAACCGCCTACTTCTCGACGTCATCAGGAGCCACGTCATCTTTGTCTGTGGAAAGCGCGGCGGCGGTAAGTGTTTGCCAGGAGATACCCTGGTCACTCTTGAAGACGGTTCCAGGGTGATGATAAAGGATCTTGATAATATCAATAAGAAAGTCGCGAGTCTTGGGATAGACCTGAAAATGGGGGGGTTTGAGAAGTCTGACTTCTTCAGGCGGGAGGTCTCTGAACTGCTGAAGATCAGACTTAGGAGCGGGAGGGAGGCTGAATTGACGCCCGAGCACCCTCTGTTGACGATTGACGGGTGGATTCCTGCTAACAAAATCGGTCTTGGAACCAGGATTGCGACTCCAAGGAGGGCTCCTGTCGGAAACGAGAAGATGAGAGACTGCGAAATCAAACTTCTTGCATATCTGATTGCAGAGGGGCACACTAAGAAGACAATCCTGTTCAGCAATCTTGATGATGCGATCGTGGATGACTTCAGTCAATCGCTCTTGGAATACGACTCCGACGCGTATTTGATGAAGATGGGACGAGGATGCTATAAGTTAAGCTCGAAGCGATCCAGAAAAGTCGTAGATTACGCCATAAACAGGGAAAAAGACGGAAGATTCGGCAAAGGCAGCTCAATCAAGCATGAGAAGACGAGGGTCCGCACGCTTCTGGAAAATCACGGGCTTTACGGATTCCTGGCCAGAGAGAAGAAGATTCCTGACAAGATGTTCTCACTTGACAAGCCCTGTCTCGCAACATTCCTAAGCAGGCTTTTTAGTTGCGATGGAAGCATCTACAGACACTCTAAAGGATCAAACATATGGGACGTTTCATACGCCTCATCTTCTGAGAAGCTTATCCGTGGCGTCCAAAGCCTGCTGTTGAAGTTCGAGATCCTGTCTGTCTTGAGAAAGAAGAATGTCCGATACAACGGTTCGATTAGGAGGAGCTTTGAACTGGTGATAAAAGGCGAAAATGCGCTTAGGTTCATGAGAGAGGTTGGCTTTTTCGGAGATAAGTCAAAGAGGCAAGAGACTGCATTGAGGGAAATGGCCGAACTGTCAAGAAACACAAACATCGACGTCATCCCCTCTGAAGTCTGGAAGCAGGCCAACATCACCAGCTGGTCCGAGATAGGCCTGGCGCTCGGATATAAGACTCCAAAATCCTTCAGGTCATCCATAAACTGCTCTCCATCCAGGCAGAAGCTTCTTCAGGTCGCGGCAGCAATAAACGATGAGCCTTTGAGGCTTGTCGCGCAGTCAGACATCTTTTGGGATGAGATCATGATGATGGAGAAGATCGAGGGAAGCTTCGAGGTATATGATATCAGGGTTCCTGAAACCAACAATTTCATCGCCAATGACGTAATAGTCCATAACAGCTACACGATGGGCGTCATCGCCGAGGGAGTGGCTGACCTTCCGCCTGAGGTTAAGAACAACATCTCTATTATAATGCTTGATACCATGGGCGTGTATTGGACCATGAAGTATCCTAACAAGAAGGACGAGCTTCTTCTCAAGGAGTGGGGTTTGGAGCCTAAGCCTTTGGACGTCATCATATACACTCCCAAGGGTTATTTTAAGGAGTACAGGGACAAGGGCATCCCGACTGACCATCCTTTCAGCATCCGCCCCTCTGAGCTCGACGGCAAGGATTGGTGCATGACTTTCAAGGTTGATTCCAACGAACCTATCGGAGTATTGATTCAGAAGGTGGTGAACGAGCTTCGTGAGGTCAAGACTGTTTATGACCTTGATGAGATCGTCGACGGGCTCAAGAATTCCAACGCTGAGAAACATACCATAAACGCTGCTGTGAATCTCTTTGACAACGCCCGCACGTGGGGCCTCTTTGACAAGGAGGGAACGAGCATCAACGAGCTCGCCCAGGGAGGCCAGGTAACGATCCTCGACGTGAGCTGCTACGCCACCATGCCGGGCGGCTGGGAGATCAAGGCTCTCGTCATAGGTCTCGTCGCCCAGAAGCTCTTCATCCAGAGGATGGTGTCGAGGAAAAACGAAGAGTACCAGCAGGTGCATAAGAGCGTGTATTATTTCTCTGAGGAGGAAGTCCAGAAGATGGATTTCCCCATGGTGTGGCTCGTGATTGACGAGGCGCATGAGTTCCTGCCGCGTGAGGGCAAGACCCTTGCTACTGATCCCCTAGTGACCATAATGAGGGAGGGCCGTCAGCCCGGGATATCTGTCATATTCGCCACCCAGCAGCCAGGCAAGATCCACACTGACGTCATGACGCAAAGCGATACTATAATATCGCACAGGATTACTTCTAAGCTTGACACCGACGCGCTTGGCGCGCTCATGCAAAGCTATCTTCGAAGCGGTCTTGACAAGTACCTTGACGACTTGCCGAGGGTGAAGGGAGCTGCCATCGTCCTCGATGACTCGAACGAGAAGATGTTCCCTATGAGGGTGAGGCCAAGGTTCACTTGGCACGGCGGCGAGGCTCCGAGTGCCATCCAGAAGAAGGACAAGATATTCGAGTAAGTTCAATAATATACTTCATACTACTTCAGCTCGTGCTGCTTTTGTCAAGAATTTTTATTATCTCCTTTGCGCAGGAGTCCCAGAAGTCGAGTATCTCATTGGCTTGGGTTATCGTCGCCTTGAATCCTCTGTAATTGATGTCATTTCGTATTCTTCTGAATCTGTCCAGACGGTTTAGCTTCAGCTTCTCCTTGATGTCAAGTCCGGTCAGGCTCTGCATGCTTATGTCATGGCTTGATGTCTCGTAGCCTTGTATCCACCAGCCAGCGTCCCCGAGCTGCCTTATCGATTCGTAGGTTTCCCGAAATATTAGAGCCGCGCTCGTGTCATCTAATGGTATGCTCTTCACGATGCGCATGGTTGTCTTCGCTGACTCGATCAGGGATTTTATCTTCTGGCGGTCTGGTTCCCTTTTCCTGAGCAATTTCTTTGTTTCCGGACTCATGGCTGCACCTCCAGGAATCCTAGTAGGACCATTCCATTGGCGATATTATTGAATACGTGCAAGTCGACGTTTTTTCTGTTGAAGAGGTGTAATTGTATCTGTCTGCCGATGGTCTTTTCGAATCCTTCAAGCTCTGTCAGGCGCACTGATTGATATTCTCCTTCTTCTTCCACCTCTATAGCCAGGTCTATGTCGGATGTAGAGACGTCCTCCCCTTTCCTGAAGCTTCCGAAGAGCACTATGGCATGGGGATTCCTGAAATGGTCATTTAGGTACTCCAAGATCCCTGACTGGTATATGAAGTTCAGGTTGTAGACTATCTTTAGCTTTATGAACATCCAGCTGTCCGTGTTTGCTTTGATTCTCCATATCTTTGATAGTTTCACGATTCCGATCAGGTCGTGTTTCTGGAGGGTATCAAGGATCCTGCCTACGTGCGGCTTTGCGATTCTTGCTTCCTTTGCAAGGTCTGATAAGCTGAATTCTTTTTCAGGATACTTATAGAAGACTTCCAGCACCTTCTGCAATCCAGTTTCAATAAGTAACTTTTGGTACTTTTTGTTAACAATCGGTTTCATCTTGTAACATAAGTTACTTAAAAGTTACTTTTAAATGTTTCGGAAAGGATGAAAAATGACATGGGAAGAATCATTGCAGGAAAAGACTTTTGTATCATTCAAGGCCGCCGCGCTTCAGCTTGGAGACGTAGGACTTGACCATCCTCATGATGTTGTCTGATTCCACGTAGCTTGATGAGAAACGCGCGCCAGAGCACACGAGCCCCAGAAGCTCGCCCTGCCTGTTCAGCACGGCGCCTCCGGAGTCTCCTCCGATGACTTCCAGCCTGGCAGAAGCATGGTCGAAATAATAATGTATCATATTCGATGATCCGGTCGCAAACACCGGCCTTGGCGATGAAGGAGACTTCAATATCCCTTCCCTCAACTTAAGGTCCTTGTTCCACCGGGCATACATCTCAATAGACTTTCCCAGGGACTGCGTCTCGCTCTCCTGGACCCGGTATCTGCACCCGAAAGCCAATCCTTCAAGGTCTATCTTAGCCAACGCGAGGTCATCCTCCATGACGAGCGAGCAGATCTTGACGATCTTGTGCTTCCCGCCTTTGTAATCCACAGCCCGCAACCAGGACGGCATCGGGTCAACGCAGTGCACGCATGTCAGGAAGTATCCGTTAGTGGTTATGAGGAGCCCGTTTCCATGGTGAGAGCCCCAGCGGGTCAGTTCAAGGACGTTCTTCT
The DNA here is from genome assembly GCA_016933095.1 of Candidatus Woesearchaeota archaeon. Classification (GTDB taxonomy): domain Archaea; phylum Nanobdellota; class Nanobdellia; order Woesearchaeales; family SM23-78; genus SM23-78. The sequence continues at coordinate 13,846 of JAFGBP010000025.1, forward strand.
TGATGCTATGCCTTGATGCTGTGGATGACCGGCTAAGCGGATTCTTTGCATAAGACAGGAACTCCTCTAAGGCAACGATATCCTCCGCAGTCCTGTCAGCCCCCGCACTGTCCAGGCTGCTCCTGGAAGATGCGCCGGGTTCCATACCGAAAATGCCCGTCAAGCTCATCATGGAAGTGGGAAATGCAGGATAGTTTTTAAATATTGAGCATCAGACAGAATACGTATTAACTTAACAGTAGTCATAACAGAAATATTTTTAAATCCAGCCCCAGTTACCTCAACTATGGACGCTAACGACCTCGAAAAGAGAATAAGCTACCTGAAAGGAGAATTAGACGCGACTATAACAATACCGGCAGAGGAAGAATTTCAAGAGGTTGCAGTCACAAAAAAAATGGGCGGAGGGTGCTGCTTCGAAAAGGATATTGAATACGAGCACAGATTGGTTACTATCACTCCTGAAAGAACAGAGTCGGATCCAACAAGAGTTGAACCGGCAAGAAAAGAATTAGAGATGCTTGTCCAGGAATACGGTTTAACCCACCCAGATATGTTTGCCAAAACCCATCACATAACCATCACAAACATGCTGGTGGAGCGACTCCAGGAAGCAGGTCCTGAGAAACAATTGGATGAAGTGGCGCGGTTGGCAGGAACCTACGGCATGTACATCCCAAGCGAGCTCGTGGAGAAGCTGAAGGATGCGGATCTTGAGAAATTTCTGAAACTGGCTCGGTTTGCCATGAAATATGACCGAGACATTAAAGGCACGTTGGTAGAGCGTCTGAAAAATGAAGATTCTAAGAAACTGCTGGAATTGGCCAGGAGTCACAGTTATCCAAAATTTTTAAGGGCTGAATTAGCCGAGCATTACATGAAAGCGACCCAGAGGGAGAATGAGAGGGCGAAGGGTTTCCTGGAGTGGGCCCGAGATCGTTCTCATCGCGGGGATGAGTTTGATGCGCTCATGGAACTGAGTGTCATTGATGAAGCATCGCATTTTGACATGGCAATGGAATATGCTAGAGGAAAAAATCCTGCTGTGAGGAGGATTGGATTGATAGTTTTGGCGCGCATAGGCGAGGAAAGATGCTACGAACCGTTGATAGCGCACTTCTCAGAGATGCTTGAGGAAGACAGCAGGGTACTCGAACGCCAATACCCCTTGAGTGAACGCAACAGGATAGAAAGATATGGCGGAATAGTGCAGAGCCTGTTAAGAATCAATCCTGCCAAGGCACACGAATTCCTATTAGAGAGACTATGCGAGGCATTGGATACGCCAGAGCCGGACGACGAAAAACAAGCGCAAGGGTTCAGGATACGATTGGGCCTTGTTGCGGAGGGATTGAGAACAGAAGACCAGCGAACAGTCAGCACTCTGCTCCAGTATAGCGCAAAGGTAGATAATTATCATGGTTTTTCCTTTTCACAGATCTCTCACTTCCTGGGAGACATCAAGTACAGGGAAGTCACTAAAGGAGATGAGCATTATGAAGATGTCATGAGGGCCATGTATGCGTTGGAGCCTCTTGTACAGTTCTCTCATTGGGGTGATGGAGTGAACGAGCTGCTGGTGGACTTGCTTGACCATCAGGAAATATCATTCGGGATTGAAGCGGCCACGTTGCTTCTTGACAACAGGTATGACAATGAGCGAGTCATAGACGTAAGCGGGTATGAAGTTGCTGGCAAAAGGGAAGCCAACTACGCAATTGGGTTCTACAAGAGGCTAAAGCAACAACATCCGCGCATGGCAAGCCAATTAATAGAAAGAAACCATGCCTTGCTAGGATTGGGCCAACTTAGGACAACAGAAGCGAGAGAATTCTTATTCGACGTTTATAAAATACACTCATCCGAATGGCAGAGGAAATATGCCATAAGAGAACTAGGGCACAATCCACTCTATTTCTTAAGAAAACACTATGAAAGACTTGTCTCCAGGATAAAGAAATCCTAGAAATCTCAAACAGCTCTTTTTGCAGACTGACTGCATATACTAAAGGATGAAGAGAATCAAGCAGCGATTTTCCGATTTTTCTTCAATCAACTTTAAATATCACTTCTGCATCTCGCTCTTTCATGGTCTTCAGCAAGAGTTTCCCTAAGAGGAGCAACAAGAGCGTTTATCCGAACTGGAACGACGTCTTCCTCTCTGAGGACGAGGAGAGGAAGGTCGAGCAGGAGTGCCGCGAGGAGAACGTGCGCTTGATGAAGGAGTGCTTGAGCGACGCCGGGAACATCATCATGGGTAAGGGTTTTGAGGAGCACCAAAGCGACCTTGTCAATCTCGCAGTCGCTCTCTTTGAGAAGAGGGCTAGCCATGTCGTCTTCTGGAAGGAGAATAAGGCTAAAGAGAAGTTCTTTAGGGATGAAGAGAAGAGCGAGCAAGAAAATTGAGTTTGCTTTATTAGAATCTTGCTTTATGAGAGTCTATTTGGCTGGCTGCTTTAGGTTGTAGAGTATTGTCGATCCTTTCTTTATGATCGTGTAGTAAGGGTCCTTCGGCCCCCATTTTTTTGGGTATTTCTTGTCTTTGTTCTTCTCGAAGTGCTGGTAAAGGCTCCTTGCGACGTCTGTCTGGGTGATGATGCCAACGATCTTTCCGTCTTCCATGACTGGAAGCCTCCTGAAGTTCTTTTGGATCATCAGCTTGTTCACAAACTCGAGATCAAAGAGGGGGGTAACGCATACAACAGGAGATGTCATGAGTTCCCGCATGCAGCTGTTCTTCAGCTTGTTCGGATTCATGAAGAATTCCGAGACGATGTCGAACTCTGTAAACATTCCTTGGATCTCTCCGTCGTCGGCCACTATGACCGAACCCATGCCTTTCTGGGACATGAGGCTCTTGACTTTCAGGAATCCTTCTTCTGAAGATACTGATACTGCAGACTTCGTCATTACGTCCTGAACAATGGGAGGCTCTGGAAGGTGACCTCTAAGCTCTGCAACTGCCTTGCAAAGATCAGTCTGCGTGATTATCCCTGCAAGCTCTCCTTTCTCTGCTACGACCAGCTTCCTGAAGCCGTTCTTTTTCATGAGCCGCTGGGCTTCGAAGAGGTCGACATCTGAGTCGACGCTCACCACCTTCTTGGTCATCAGCTCATCTACAAGTATCTCTGTCTTGGGCTCTTTCTCCATGGGCAGCTTCTTGATAAAGTCTCTTTCTGTGATGATGCCCTTGGGCTTGGCGTCTTCCGTAACTACCAGGCAGGATACGTGCGCCCCGATCATCGTGTGCGCGGCCTGTATCAAGCTCTTTTGACGGTCTATCGTCATGACATCCTTCGTCATATAATCGCGAACGCGGCACTTCAAGAGTTCAGGGTACGGATTATTGTTCTTCCAGCCTCTTGGCAGGAATCCAAATAGGGCACCTCTTTTATTCATAATCATGCTTCTGGAAATGAACATATTTAAAGCTTTCTTTTAATAGGGGGTGCGTCCCGAATGGTCGCACTGCGCAGTTTGCCTGCTTTGCGTGCGGATGCTCTCGGATCGGCTGATAGATGATTTCTATGGGCGCACGGAGCGCGGCACGAAAGATTTTGAACTCGGTCTCTTAATGCGTGATAGAATGAACAAGAAGCAATCAAAAGAAGAATTTACAAGAATAATTTAGGAATTCATTAATTCACGGAATATCTGCTAGCTTCTGGTGCACGAGTAGGTCCGCAGATATATCATTCACCCTTAAGTTCTGGTACTTGTAGTCGATCCCATCGTATGATACCTCAATGGGTATTCCGTAGAACGCGTCAAGCCACATGATGCCGCTCACTCCGCCTGACTTGAATGTGACTTCTTTTCCCTGCCTGCCTTCTATCTGCTTTGAGCGTCCTGTCAGCTCGGCTGATTCTATGCAGTCTACCCACGCGAAAGGAGTAGGCACCCAGAATGTGGCGTAATCAAGGGCATATGGCTTGTTGCGATCTTCACAGGTACCTGGGGATTCTGTCTCGCAGTATCCTTTGGCGATCTTATTGACGAAGTCAATGTATATCATGTCGTAGGGCTCTTCGTCATTGTACTTCCTCTTGTTCACGATCTCAATCTTTAGCTTTTCAACGGATGAGTCATACTGGTTATCAGTGTATGGGACTTCTGAATAGAAGTAGTTGTATGACACCGTCTTTACTTTCGCGTTCTGGTCCAAAAGGTCTACTAATTTTGCGCCAAGCTCTTTCTGGTCTAGAGGAATGACATTTAATCCAACCTCTACAAGGGCGGGCTCTGGCGGCGCCGGGGCGGACTCTTCCTTTTCATTCACTTCCTCTGCTGAAGGGTTGGAGGTCTGGATCGTCTTTACATTGTCTTCTTCTCCATTCCCTGAATTCGCAGAAGCCTGAGCTTCTTCGTTGACGCACATTGATGGGTCAGATACCTGCTTTCCGTCGGGGCACACATAGGTCTTCACGACCGGCATGCACCCTGCTATTATTCCAAGCAGGAGCATTACTCCCACAAAAAAGATCATGTTATTTGCCATTCTCATTTCAATCCCTCCTCATAAATCGAAAATATTCTCAGATGACTTTGGTCTCTTGTCATCTTCGTCCTTATCGCTTTTTCGAGACTTTCTTATTTTCAGGCTTTGGCCTCTCATGGATAGCCAAACGCTCCCATCCGTGCCTCGTATCAGCTTCGATGTTGCTGAGGCTTATGACTCCAGATATGAACATTATGACGAAGAGCAGGGCAAAGGTAAAGCCCCAAGTCTCACTCAGCTTCATTATGTACATTGTTGATACTAGGAATCCTATTATGCTCGTCAGCATGAAAGTGCTTGTCAGCGGCACTGATCTTGATATTGCCATTTTCTCGCTCACCCCTCTTATGTTGGTTAGTCTTGGATTGTGATTATATAAATATTGCGCCTCAGTCGGCTCTGTTCAAAGAGTAGCCCCTGGCTGCGCATACGAAATTTCATACGATCAGACTAGACTCGGCCAAAGGAAGTTATTAATAAGCGGTCGCAGCGGGCTACGAAAGAAGTAGCCCCTGGCTGCGCATAAGAGTCAGAAAGCGATTAACCTAGACTCGGC
>JAFGBP010000026.1 GCA_016933095.1 Candidatus Woesearchaeota archaeon
GAGATTTGTAGGTGTAACGAGATAATAGCCCCGCCAGGATTCGAACCTGAGTCCCCGGATGTTTTCTCGCGGGGCAGTTCTGATTTCAAGGATTCCCTGCCTTCGCGTCCAAAATCCGGGATGATTGACCGCTACACCACGGGGCTGCTACACCCCCTGAGCATGCCAGCTTTGCTGCCACACACAATGGGGCTGTCTATCGCCATCCCCCTGAGCACGCTGACTTCGTCATCGCACACCACGGGGCCGTATTGGTATCTGAAAAATCAGACTGGGTTTATAAAACTTCTGCCATGACAGGATGGTATTACTCTCTTAGAAATCCTAGATTATCTTAGCGGTTCTAGACCTGCGTCCGGGTCGAAGAACTCGTCGTCTGCCGGCTCTTGGTCCTGGGATTGTATGTTCCTGCGCCTCATTGTCATGTATTGGAGGCATTTCTTGTATGCATCCGCGGCGTATCCTTCTGTCTGCATCATGCTGTCGCACACGTTTGGGTTGCCTTTCTTGCCAGCCACTTCCCCGTAGCATCTTATCTTGAGGTCTGGGTAGAGGTTCTTGTCGATGTCGTAGCATGGTTCTATTGAGGATTCGGAGACGGCGATTCTCAGGAAGCATTCTGATTCTTCCTGGCTTCCGGGGACCAGGGTCTTACAGTCTTCGTAGATCAGGACAGAATTATCCGGCGTCTTGTCTGTGAGCGTGGTTGCCAGCTCATCTTTTGCCGCCTGGCTCATCTTGTATCCTCCGATCCCGCAGCCTACGAGCAGGACGGCAGACAACAGGATCGCTGCAACGAGCATCAACTTGGGATTCATCGCGCACCTCTTTATACGGTTTTACTGGTTGGGAGATATTTAAAATTAACGATTTTTTTTGACAAGGTCTCTTTTTGAAAAAGTTTTTATAAAGCACAAGGCTTCCATATACCTTGAGGGTTAGAAGATGAGGCTTGTTTCTTTGAGATTGAAGAACATCCGCTCTTACGTGGATGAGACGTTGGAGTTCCCAAGAGGCGTCTCGCTCCTCTCAGGAGACATCGGCTCTGGAAAGACCACAATATTATTGGCTGTCGAGTTCGCCATCTTCGGCATCATGAAAGGGGTGCTTTCGGGGTCTGCATTGCTCCGCCATGGAGAGAACCAAGGTATGGTTGAGCTTTCGGCTGAGATCGGCAAGAACACAGTAATCATCCGCAGGCTTCTCAAGCGCTCAAAGGCAGGGGTTGTCCAGGACCCTGGGATGCTAGTAGTGAACGGCACTTCGTTCTCAGGCACCCCGCAGGAGCTTAAATCCCGCATCCTGGAATTGCTCGGCTATCCCGAGTCTCTTCTCAACAAGTCCAAGTCGCTCATCTTCAGGTACACTGTCTTCACGCCGCAGGAGGAGATGAAGCGCATCCTCTACGAAAGCAGGGATGACCGCCTTGACATCCTGCGAAGGCTCTTCAACATCGACAAGTACAAGCGGGTGAAGGATAACGCGCTTGATTACACCCGCGAACTGAGAAACCAGATTAATTTCCTGGAAGGCAAGATAGACAGCATGCCTGACAAGAAGCAGGAGCTTGAAGAGTATGAGGAGCGGCTGGATAAACTGCAGGTCAACTTGAAGGATTGCGAGGGAGAGTTCAACCTTGCCAGGGACGAGTTCGAGAGGAGCTCAGAGTCCTTGAAGTCCAAGGAAGGTGAGTTCGAGGAATATAGGAGACTCGAGCAGGAGTTCGAGGTAAAGAGGACGAGGTTCGCGTCTGACAAGCGGGAGGTTGAGCGCCTTGAGAAGGATTCCAAGCGCCTGAAGGAAGAGATTGCCAAGACCTTGGAGGAACTTGAAGGGTTTGACATTACAAAGGCTCAGGAGACTAGTGCACGGCTTAAGGAGAAGCGCGAAGAGCTGAGGAAGGTTGATGAGAGGATAGCGGATGTCTTGTCAAAGACTGCTGAGAATCGTGCCCGAAAAGACGCATCTGAACATATCCTTAAGAAGATCACGAAGCTGGACAAGTGCCCGACCTGCCTCCAAAAGGTGACTCCAGACCACATCGAAGAGGTGCAGACGCGTGAGAACGTTATAATCAATGCCTGCAAGACAAACATTTCAAAGCTCGAAGAGTACGATGAGAAGTTCAGGTCAAAGAAGAAAATCGTGCAGAAGGATATCGACAACCTGCTTGAAGGAGCAAAAGAGTTCGAGGTAAAACGCGTAAGGATAGAGGCTTTGGATGAGAAGAAGAGGCAGCGCATACGTATCAATGAGGAAGCCCAACAGCTGCGAGAGAGGTTGCAAAAAGAGTTTGACGAGCTGGAGGCTATGGAGAAGAAGATTGACTGTTCAAAAGCCCTGAAGCAAGAAGTGGCATCTTTAAGGAAAGACGCCGACCAAAAGAGGAATGCAAAGGAGAGCGCCCACCGAAAGGTGGTCGAGGCCAAGTCCCAGGCCGACAGCCTCTGGAAGATCATCGAGAAGCTAAAGAAAGAGCTCGGGTCCATGAAGGATGAAGAAGCCAAGCTAAACAGCCTCAAGGCCCGAAAGTTCTGGATCGAGAAAGAATTCATAAGCCTGGTCGACCTTATAGAGAAGAACGTCCTTGCAAAGATTTACACTGAGTTCAACGGCTTCTTCCAGGAATGGTTCAACACGCTCCTCGAGGATGATACGATAAAGGTAAGGCTTGATGACTACTTCTCCCCGGTCATTGAGCAAAACGGGTATGAGACTTACCTTGAAAACCTCTCGGGAGGAGAGAAGACGAGCGTGGCACTCTCATACCGCCTGGCATTGAACCGCGTGATTAACGACTTCCTGAGCAACATCAGGACACGGGATATCATAATCTTGGATGAGCCCACAGAGGGTTTTTCTTCAGAGCAGCTTGACAGGGTTCGCGAAGTGCTTGACCAGGCCAACATGCTCCAGACCATAATCGTGAGCCACGAGGCCAAGATGGAAGGGTTCGTTGACAGCGTGGTCAGGATTAGCAAGCAAAACCACGTGAGCAAGGTAAGCTCGTAAGGCTGCTCTTTTGGCAATGAAATGCAATACAGGAAACAATCCCTCTTCACTCCAGATTCAGCAAAAATTCTATTCTTCAACAAAACCTTTATATACTATGAACATAATGAAAAGCAACATAATTAATAATCCTTTAAAGGACAGAAAGGTGGGTTTGGAAATGAACTTTGAGAAATTAAGCTTGAGTCTTGTCATCATCACAATCTTTTGCGCTAGCCTTGCAAGCGCGCAGCTAAACTTGCTTCTTAACGGACCTGGCGACGGGGTCGTAGTGAAAGACCCGAAGGTAGAGTTCATCTACAGCTTCGACAACATCCCCAGCATCATTAACTGCTCTTTGTACATTGACGGAAAATACCAGACTGTCAGAGGGTCGCTCTTCAACATGAACAACAACAAGATAACCCACACCATCACTGCAGGAGAGCATGAATGGCATATAGAATGCTATGACACTGACAACCTTCAGCTGGTATCGGACAAGAGGACCATCACTTTAGATGTCGAGATGGAAAGCACCGAGGGTTACACGATAATATACAACAATAATCGTCTTCGAAGCTACGTCATCCCAGTCATTGAAGGAAAGGGTCCAATAGAATTGCCGGCTGTGATCAATGGAGAGGACATTCAGCTCAAGACCTTTGAGAAGACCCACTACGTTGACCTTCTCAAGATGGGAATGCAGAACGACGTTCCTTTCGTAGAGGTTCGGGACCGAAGCACGAGCAGGATCCAAAAGATCCTTGTAGGGGAAGGCATGAGCTTTAACCTGAACGATGATGACACAATAGAAGCAGTTATAACGCTCAACAATGTCGAGAGGAACGTCAAGGCTTACTTTACAGTGGAATGCTTCCCTCAAGGCGCTGCCCAGCAAGCGCCGGCAGAAGAGGATATAATTGACGAGCCGGCAGCTCCTGAAGAAGGCGCGGCAGCAGAAGAGACTCCTGTCGAAGCCCAGCCAGGATCCCCTGAGGAGGAAGCATCCGACGTCATACCTATTGCCACTGAGGATGATGAGAGCATTCCTCCTAAAGAGGTAAGCCCGGTGCTCAAGTACAGCATCGTCATAATCTTTGCCGCCCTAATCCTAGCCGCCATTATAATAACCCTTCTCAACAAAGGAGGCTTCAAGGCGAGAGGATTCAAGGACGACAGCGAATGGGTGGAGATCAAGCCTAAAGCTGAGAAAAGCCACTCTCATGAACACCACCATAAGCCAAGTTTTGACATGATAACAAGCACGTCGAAGAGGAGAAAAGGAAGAAAATGAAAAAGTCATTGCTTGACAAGATATTCATACTAGCCTTGTTCGGAGTCATCTTTGTCGTGATAAGCAAGAACGTGAGCGTGACAGGGAACTCCATCGCGCTCCCTGACCTGCTGCCTCCTGAAGAGCACTTTGTCGAGGAGATCATAAACGCGGCTGACGACGCCAAGCAGGTATTCCTGCCATTCAAAGGGCCTATGAACGTAAACATCAACGATTTAGGGCTTGGAAGCATAGTTTATTTCAAGGATGAGGATAACACCTACGGGATCACAGTGATACACATATATCAGAATTACGACCTTGGACTGGAGTACGTGAACATCCTAGTATCTCCAGGCAGCCAGAGAATAAGGCTCCAAGAAGGAGAAGAGTATGTTCTCGACCTTAACAAAGACGGGGCAGACGACGCAGTCCTGAAAGTTAGGGGCATCCAGAGAGGCGCAGTCAGCATAAACCTAAGGTCGCCTTAGGCCTTAGATAAACATTTAAATGCAACACTTGTTCTTGAGAATCATGTGGGGCTGTAGTGTAGCCTGGAGTGCGGGCGACCAACAAAATCATAGATTTTGGGGTTACCCTACCGGGTAACTATCACTGGCGATTGGGGTTCGTCCAACCGGAGTTCGAATCTTCGCAGCCCCATTGAACAAAGTGAAATGAGGGCTGAGAGCTCAAAACCGCGAAGCGGTTTTGTTGTTCACAGCCCCATTCATAATCGCTTTATAATCCTCAACAGAAAGGTTTTTAAAGAGAGAAGGCCATTTATCTGATAGTATAGTTGCATTTCATTAATCAGGAATGGGTGGAGGCGAGTTAGCATGATATATAGAAATAGGAAGTTATTCTCTTTGCTTGTATTGGTGGCAGTCTTTTTGGCAGTGTTGCCTGCCGCGAGCGCATTCACATATAACGTGGAACCTGTAAAGAACACGATCACCAAGAGCGACTCTGCGATCTTCCAGGTTACAGTGACGAACACTCTGGAAGTTGAGGATCAGTTTTCTATCAGTACGAGAGATGTCAACTGGGTCTTGAAGAGCGACCCTGCGACAAAGAAGATAAGTGCCTTGAGCAGTGCTTCCTTCCCTGTCGAGCTCCAGCCGAAGAGCGCTCTTATAGAGGAGAATGTCTACGTGATCCCTGTCAAGATCAAGTCTGAGAAGACCGGCAGTTTCAAGGAGGAAGGACAGTCTTTTGTTGTCTTCCTGGGCCTCGCAGCTAACAGGAGCTACGTCCCTACGGTGACACCGAGTGTGAGCCTTGAGAAGGTCGTCGACCCTCGAGAGCCCGTTTCTGTCCGTGTAAGCTTGAGGAACAGGAACCAGCGCGACCTGGAAGACCTTGAGGTCATCTTGAAAGGCGGGCCTGAACTGGACAAGAGCTACATGACTCACCTGCTTCCGTTGGAGGAGAAGGTGAATGAAATCCTCTTCAGGATCGACCCATCCACGCTCCCAGGCAAGAGGTCGCTCGTGTTAAAGCTTGTCTTTGAAAACAACACCATCAGTGAGTCATCGACGGAGTACGAGATCCTCGGGTTCTCAGAGATGAAAGAGACCTCTTCGAAGAAGAGCAGCTTGTTCCGTGAAGAGAACACTTTCCTCATAGTGAACGACGGGAACCAGATGGGGAGTGCAGAGCACAGTTTCCAGATGAACCTCTTGAGGAGGCTGTTCACGAGCTTCACCCCAGAGGCATCCAAGGTCAAGGATGCGGCAGGCAACGTCTATTACGTCGTCTCGAAGGAACTAGGGCCTAAGGAATCCTTGCAGGTAAGCGAGGTGACTGATTACAGGCTGCTCGTCGCATTCATCATCCTGATAATAATCGCGACCGTCTTATACTTCGTGTTCAGGAGCCCGGTCATCCTGTACAAGAGCGGGGAACCTATCGGCAAGAAGAAGCATGAGGGGCTCAGCGAGGTCAAGGTCAGGTTGTACTTGAAGAACAGGGCCAACAAGACAGTCACGAACATCAGGTTGACAGATACTATCCCATCGATCGCTGACTTGAAGAAGGCTTCTCACGTCGGTTCCATGGATCCTGTGCATACGAGCAAGGGACGTAAGGGGACGATTGCGAGGTGGGAGTTCGCCAGCCTCGAGCCTTATGAGGAGCGCGTCATCGCTTACAAGATTGAGTCCAAGCTCAAGCTCTTCGGAGGAATCAAGATTCCAAGTGCCAAGGCAAGGTTTGAGGAGAAGAAGGGCAAGGAGCGAGTCGTATACTCGAATCAGGTCAACCTCGTGCAGAAGTTCGAGGAGAAGGACGAAGAGAAGTAGTCCTAAAACTTTTTCATAATTTTCTTTTTTCTCTACCTAAAGATTTATAAATAAGCCTCTTCTTCAGGAGAGCAGAACCCCGCCTAGCTCAACGGCAGAGCGTTCGGCTGTAGAAGCCGCCTGACAATAACCAACTAGCTTGGTATGTATGATGGTCGGCCAGCTGAACCCGAAAGGTTCCTGGTTCAAATCCGGGGGCGGGGATATTTATTCTCTCAGAATCTGATAAAGATCAGTTCCCCATCGCCTGGTATAGGTTCACAGCATTCCTTTGGACTTCCTGAGTCCCATCTCTGAACAGGAAGTAGATAACTGAGTGTATATCGAGGACGTGTTTTTTCCCATCCACCAGAAGCAGATATTTTCCGTCTTCAAAATAACGTGGTTTCTCTCTTTGATAATCTGCGTAGTTATGGAAGAAAGTTATTGGTTTGCCCAGCTGTTTTGCCTGTTCCATGAAAAGACGGATCAGCTCGTCTTCCAACCCCGGCGTCGTTACAATATTTTCCATACAGGCAGTCATACAAAAATCCGAAAAAATGAGAGATTTATAAAAACTTCGTTCTTTACTACTGAAAAGTCAAGGACGCCACCGGTAATTCAATGTCTGGAAAACCAGAAGGAAAAATTAGAGAATCAAAACACCTTCACAATACGCCAGGCCCCCACCTTTATCTTCTCAATTCTTTTCACATGATGCGCCATAGTATTCCTCAAGGGCCAATCAAACTCCCAATAATCCGTTATCGCAAAACCATGATTCCTGACAAAAGCATCAACATATTCCTTGGTGCTTGCCTTGTGAAAGGTGTATATGACTTCGGCCGCCTCCATGGCTTTCTCTAGGAAGAGGGTGTCTGCGTTCTCGTTCTTCGTCCCGAATGGAGGGTTCATGATTACCGTGTCGACGTGTTCATCAAAAGCCCTTACATCACACACCCGGAAGTCAGCGTCCAACTTCAGGCTGTTCTGCTGCTCTATCAAGGCTTGGTTCTCTTTGGCTACAGAGAGCGCTTCTGCATCGATATCCTCGAACACCGCTTTCTTTGCACCGAGCAGCAGGGCTCCCATACCTAGGACGCCGGTGCCGGCCCCTAGGTCAGCAATCTCTTTTCCCTCGATATCACCTTTCATGTAGGCGTTCCAGAGTATCTCGGCAGCGATCTCGCTATCCGTAGGGTACTGTTCCAGCTTCATCTTCGGTTTCTCGAATACTTTAAGCTTCGAGAGCGCGATTGCGAGTTCTTTCTTTGACATCTTCAACCTATCCGTTAATGCAATATTGTATTTAGCCGCTCTGCTGCATCATCAAATTCCATCGTAACCCCGAATATCTCCAATGCCGACCTGCTCCAACGGACTACTCTCATCCCCAGGAAGCTCACTATGAATACCGGAACAGATTCACCCAGTATGAAAGATGCTAGGAGACTCCCTAATACCAGCAGAGCCACTGCTTTCTTATGGTCTTCGATGAATTCCAGGGCCGTATGGACGGGACTCTGATCCATGAGCTCTGCCAACGCCCCTTTCAGCGTTCCGACCACTTTATGGAAAGAACCGACAATAGGTCTCAGCTCGTCATCCAGCTCCCTCATCAGCCTCTTCTCCTCATTGCTATACTCGATATATGCAACGAAGTGACCAAGTTCACTGGTGCTCCTATGCCCATCCAGCTCGTTGAGCTGTTTGTCGATGTTTGGTATCAGCTTATCCTTGAGGAAAGCAGCATATCTCTTGAAGATGAACTCCAAGTGCTGGAATAAAGGCCAGTACCTCACTTGGACCATCCGGTCTAGAGAAGAGTAGTATTGCTTTATCAAGGGCAGGTGGTAGGGGTGCTGTAATATGTGCAAGCCAGTATGATAGGATCTTGAAACATCAAATACAATCTGGTAGAGCTCATCGGAATACTTGGCAAATTCCTTCTTGAGAGTCTCATAACGTATTTCACCGCCCAGATGGAGTATGCGGATGAGTTCCTGGACAGCCTCATCCTGTATCTTATGCTTCTCATATATGTTCCGCTCGCGGAATTTCTTGACCTTCTGCATCCTGGCTTTCATGGTCATGACACGTTCCCTGAAAGCCCTTATCTCTCCGTCGCTCACTGACATTTTCTTCCTTGTGAATCCTGGATACTGTAGTTTAAAAAACTTTTTAAAGAAGCCCAGTTTCACTTTCACAATCGGTTTTGGGGGGGTTGATGTAAGATATTCAACTTTTTAGTCAGTAGGAAGTCATCTGATCTTAAGGGATTAGTAGAGAGCATCAGGCATGCCTTCAGGAAGGTGAGGGGTGAGCTTGAGGATCATCTGAATGCCATCAACGAGACTGGTTCTGACCTGCACGAGCTTAGCGAGACTGTAAACGAGATCGACCATAAGATCGACAAGCTCACTGAGAGGGTGGATGAGATGGAGCTTGTCGTCAATCCTAGGAAGTATAGTTCTTTCAACATCAAGCTGACTCCGAGGGAGCAGGAGGTCTTCATGGCGCTCTACGTGTCTAAGGATATGAGCCTGTCGCAGATCTCTAAGCGCTTGGGATTTACTCCTGACATGGTGAATCTTTATCTTTTTAACTTGGCGAGCAAGGGAGTGCCTTTGCAGAAGGAGCTGGTTGATGACGTGTTGGTTTTTTCAATCGATCCTGAGTTCAAGGACCTCCAGACGAGGCGGAACGTGCTCAACATTGATCCAAGGATCACAAAGCATCTTGTCGCGAGGGAGTTCTAGGACGTCATCCCCTTTGGATTTTCCGGTTTTTTGCTTTTCATTCTCTTTAAGCTTTGCTTAAATGTTTTAGACTAACTACAAAATAGATATTGGGGGGAATAA
>JAFGBP010000027.1 GCA_016933095.1 Candidatus Woesearchaeota archaeon
AACATCCAGAAGAATGACATCGCTGAGATCATCTCAGGACCTTTCAAGAGGGAGAAGTGCAAGATTACGAGGATCGACAAGACCAAGGAAGAGGTCGTCGTCGAGCTGCTCGAGGCAGCAGTCCCGATTCCATTGACTCTGAAGATGGATGCTGTCAAGGTCATCCGTAGGGATGAGGAATAAACTTTTTCAGCATATTATTTTGTTCTTCTTTTTTTTCTTATTTATCGTTTTTTTCTTATTTATCGTTCTTCTTGTATAATCTGTCTTTTCTTAAGAGCCAGTATTCGGAGCGCCGCGTGGTCGGCTTGCATCTCGGTTATCGCGGCGGCTGATGTGATTCTTTATTTTCCCTCATTTTTCTTTGCTATTTAAATCCTTATGCAAACTTATATAAACATCAGGCGCCAGGGCTTTTTGTTATGAGAATACACACATTTAATCCGGGCAATCCGATAAAGCGGGGTGGAGTTGAAATGAAAGGAAGAGCACAATGGATGGTGCCAGTTATAGTGGTTGTGGTGATACTGTTGTTTAGCAGTGTAAGGATCATTGACCAGACAGAAGTTGGGGTTGTAAGGATTCTTGGTAAAGTCAGTGATGCTGAATTGGGTCCAGGACTTAATATCGTGTTCCCGTTCATTACGAGCGTTATCAAAATCCCTGTTTATGAGCAGACTGTTGAGATGGCAGGCCCTGACTCGATCAAGGCCTTGACGAGTGAAGGACTTGAGGTAACTTATGATTTGGCGGTTCAGTTTAATATTGATCCCGCAAAGGCCAGTAGCATTTACAGCCAGCTCAAGAATTATCACGTCTGGATGTCTAGCAGGATCAGGAGTGCTGGTAGGGATATAATCGCGGAGTATAAGGCTGAAGACTTGTACACCACGAAGAGAAATGAGGTCCAGATGGAGCTCTCAAGGAAGCTTAGCGAGCAGTTTGAGCCTTATGGTATCAACATGAAAGCGATTCTCATAAGGAACATTGATCTTCCTGACAGTGTCGTCCAGAAGATCGAGGCTAAGATCTCTGCCAAGCAGGAGGCTGAGAAGATGGAGTTCGTCATCCAGAAGGAAAGTTTGGAGGCCGACAGGAAGGTGATTGAAGCCCAGGGCATCGCTGACGCGAACAAGATCATCGCTAACAGCCTGAACGACCGCTACCTGACCTGGTATTGGATCCAGAACCTTGACAAGCACAACGACGTGATCTACGTGCCTGTCGGAGAGAACGGGATGCCCATGTTCAAGAGCATAACCTGATCTGGCATGAAAGGATGAGACTGTCAATATTTTTCTAGACTATTTTATTAAGTTCTTAATATGGAGGCGAAACGTCTTTCCATAGGGAGTAGGCCTCATTAAGGCGCCAATTCGCAGCGATCTTCTCGGGCGTCTCATCAACTATGCTGACAAGATCATTTACTAGAATATTAGAATGTTCATCTATGAGAAGGGAGTATATCTTGTTCAGAAACAATATCATGTCCTGTCCCATGATCTTCTTTGGACAGTCCCTGCAGCTCAGGATATTGATCGGATATTGTTTATCATAGCCCTCATCATTCTTCGGAGTGCATCTTATGCATATGCTCCCCGGCGATCCATCGATTTGATAGGTTATTTCCGGATAGCCCCTTGGAAATACGGCCTTGAGAAGATCGCCTTCGCCGTTTGTCGGCACTGTCATCAATGAATAACAATTTTCAGAAGGATTTGTAATGTGAATCTCTATTCCCATTTTTCCGTGAGTACACTGATTAGGTTATTATTAAACCTTTCTCTTTCCGGGGCTCTGTTCAAAGTCTCTCGTAGCCCGCCGCGACCGCTTATCAATAACGTCTTTTAGCCGAGTCTAGGTTAATCGCTTTCCGACTCTTATGCGCAGCCAGGGGCTACTCTTTGAACAGAGCCTCTTTCTGGACGTTGGTCACAAGCAGGTCAGCAGCCTCTTGTCGAGCACACGGCTGATTCTTAATATGAAGAAGTCATTTTCTGGCAACCAATCCAATCACCGGCAGGTGATCCCTATCAAAGTAATCGTGCCAGAATTCGGCGTCAGCCCCGGGATAAAGCTCAAGAGGTTTCCATTCAATCTCAGAGAATCCTGCTCTTGACAGAACCTCCTCATGTGACTTAGAGTCAAAGTAATAGTTTATTATCATGTCTGAAATGGCAGGCCAATAGTCATAAAATATTGGTGATCCAGGCTCGAGCCCGGTCATGTTCTTCCGAAACCCGTACTTTGAGAAGTCGCCTCCGACAGTATCGAAAGGATTGTTGTTATAAACGACCGCGACGCCCCCAGGCTTCAGGAACTCGGCAGCGACCCTGCACTGG
The DNA here is from genome assembly GCA_016933095.1 of Candidatus Woesearchaeota archaeon. Classification (GTDB taxonomy): domain Archaea; phylum Nanobdellota; class Nanobdellia; order Woesearchaeales; family SM23-78; genus SM23-78. The sequence goes on from JAFGBP010000027.1 coordinate 2,343, forward strand.
GACGCCAGCTGATCAAAGCTTTTCGCGTTGTTCAACAGATAAGACAATATAGCGACATCAAATGAGCCATTGCCTTTCAAGTCCTCGATGAATGAGAGGATATAATCGATATGCTTCTCAAAACCAGCATTCTCTTTCAAAGCGATCATTATCATGTCAGTCTTCCCGTCAATACCAAGAACCTTGCTCGCCCCCTTCCTTACGCTCTTGCGAGACATGGCGCCGTCCCCGCAGCCGATGTCAATCACCCTTTTTCCAGCAACATCGACGTGCCTGAAAATGTTATGAGGTTTCAGGACAGACTCGGCAAGGATGCTCCCAACAAGATCCGTGTGCTCCTGCGCACTATAACCCACTTCTCGGGAATCGACCATGAAAGCAGGAGACAAGTCGCGTTTATATAAATTGCTAAGCTTCTTCCAAAAGATTTAAATCCCCATTCTGAAAAGGAGGATGTATGGCAGAAAGACAGGTCTGGGATGAGGAGAAGATATTCAAGGACGACATCATAATCGAGACTGAACACTTCTCGGTGGGGCAGGACTGGGAGATCGCCATACCGGGATTCTACATAGTCGCGCCGAAGGACAAAGCGCGGATAAGATCTGTTGAAGACCTGACGGATGAAGAAGCGACAGAGTACATCTTCCTCGTCAGGAAGGTCAGGAAAGCGATGAGAGAAGCGCTAGACATAAAACATGTCTATTTCTACAGAGGAGAAGATAGCCCTTTCGGGTTCCATCTCTGGATGATGCCAAGATACGCTTGGATGGATAAGGTCGCTGACAGCGGACCTGGCTCCCTGCTGCCCGTGTGGAAGTATGCGAAAGAAAACCTGAATTCAGAGAAAAACATCAAAGAGACGAAGGAAGCGGCAAAGAAGATGAGGACATACCTCCAGAAGAAGGCCAAGAGCGGATGAGTCTTCTCTTCCAAAAGATTTAAATCTCTGTAATCCGAGATAGGGTTATGCGATTCATCACAAGGAAGAACGGCCTTATCGTATGCATGGCCGGTATCGTCATCTTCCTGCTCAACATCGTGACTTACGGCTTGTGGGAGATAGACATCGACATCCTGGGATTGATGGTGTTCATCCTCGGGCTGGTGATCGCGATACCGAGCGGGCCTTCCATGAAGAACTCATCCGGATGGCTTACAAGAAAAGGCGGCGTCAAGATATGCGTGATTGCTATCGCGGCGAGCGCCCTGCTCGCATATTCACCAATCCCATACCTGAACGGGGACCTGGGCGGCATCTTGGGGATGACTGCGCTCATCATTGGCATCCTGATAATGGCCATAAGATGGAGACATTGAGCTGATGATTTATCAAAAGTTTGAGCCTTCATTCACCCATGTATCTAGAAGATTGCACAAACCAACATTTATATATCAGAGAGGCTTTTAGTCAGCAATGAACAGATCTTCAGGGGTTGTCGCAGCATTATTGTTGCTTATGCTGATTATTCCATATGTGTCAGCGGACATGATATCGCCAGGAGCGAAAGGCCTCAGCTATTGCTTCCGGATAGGCAACATCGCTGATTACCCTGAATACTCGTTTCTGATGGCATTCAACTATGCGAGTAAGTCCGGCGGTTATGTCACCCCAACCCTGATCAATCCCGGTGATTGCATCGATTTCTATAAAGCGTCTAACCCGACAATCTACGCCGTCCATAAGGAGAACCTGAACGAGACGATTCTCACAGATGATTTTTTCGATTATTCTCGCCGACGCAACTACGCGCAGCAACTATATAACAAGCATATGCTAATACCATCATCCGTCTTACTATCATTTAAATCATACACCGACGTGAATGACCCGCTCGATGGCATAGAAGAGACTTTCCTGATCCAAGGAGTGGATGATGATGCCTTGGACCTAAAGAAGGAATCTGTGATTTACCTCTACAATGACGACACCTCGGAAACTGCGCTCCCGAGGCCAGAAGGAGGCTTTGAAGAGCCCCGTCACGCGCTAATACCGCTATGGCTCTACGTCCTGATATTCTCACTCATCCCGACGATAATAATAGAATTCCTGGTCATCCTGGCCTTCATCAGGAAAGAGCCAGGCAAGCTCTTACTGTTCTCAACTGTCATGAACATGATAACCTGGCCGATTGCGTACCTGACCTACAACTTCATGCGTAACCAGCTAATCCTTCACCCATACCCGATATTGCTGGCAGTGGAGATGGCCGTATTTGCAGCCGAGACAGTCGCGATAAGGTTCGGCCTGAAGCAGGGCTGGCCAAAATCAACAATGATATCAATCGTCGCAAACGGGATCACGGCCTTCATCGGACTGTTCCTCATCCCAACAGGCTACGTGTTATCTTCTATGCTATTCTGACATCACGTGCTGTATTTACTCCGAGTAATCAGAAAGCCTCTGAAGACAACAGAAACGCACCGCGTTTCTGAGCCTTCTTTCGTCCGTCTTACGCTTCGCTTAAAAACAGCCCCTTTCTGGTTTCGTTTTTTCTTAGCTAAAAGCCCGCCAAAAACCGCCACCGAAGTGGAGTCTGGGAGTTTAAACCCCTCAAGCCACTTGCCACCAAACTGCCACAAACCACCATCGGCATATTCTTGTTGTTCTAAGGTTATTAAACTAAAAGCACTTATAAACATCACGGTTTTACCGACGATAAAATTGAAGAAATTAAGAATGGCAATATTCTCTATTTGATTATTTTCTCAAGGTCTTTTGGGTCATGCACTGAGAAATCTGCGTATTCTCGTTCCCCGCCAGTAGGATGACCCCAATCCACCCAAATTGATTTTGCTTGAAAACTTTTTGCTGGTTTGAAGTCATCAAGCTTATCTCCGATAACATATTCAATCTTTCCCTTCTTTGATAACTCTTGGTTAAGCTGAACGTTACTATCTCTGCTTAGTACCGGATCTTGGCCGAAGATATAATCAAAATTCAGCGGACACTCGCTTATTGCTAGCATTCCCGATATTATGTCCGTTCTTATTCCAGATACAATTGCTAATTTGTAGCCTCTTTTCTGAATTGTAAGCAATGTTTCTATCATGCCCTTTGGAAAAATATTATTTCCCTCTTTTATTGCAACTAAATACATTGCATTTCTAAACAAATCAGTCATAATGACTGTTTTAACATCTTTTCCAGAAAGAGTTACTTCATCACCATAGTTTTGAACAAATTTAATTTGCATATTATCGGTAACCCCATATTGCTCGGAAATGAATTGTTTAATTACATCATAGTGTCCTTTATTTCCATGTTGCTTTTTATGAGATTCATCGCTGGGTTTTGGGATGCCTAATATTTCATATCTTAGAAGATTTGCTTTTTCTGCAACATCAGGTTTTATTAATGTACCTGAAAAGTCCACCACAACTATTTTATTCATATATGCGATAATATAGACAGATATAATAAATGTTTTGAATTTCAGATATGGCTCATGTCATTAAACTGCCAATTCCGCCATCAGAATGGAATTTTTAAGCACAAAAGTATAGATGATAAGCCTCTACCAAAAATGACGAGGCTTTAGAGCTAGTTAGTATGAAGCCTCTGAAGGGATTTGAACCCTCGACCTCCACCTTTCTGGACGCGCGCGAAGAAATTCTGCGAATTTCTTGCGTCCTCGGCCTTTCGGCCTGCGGTACCAAGGTGGCGCTATACCACTAAGCCACAGAGGCAAACCGGTTACGCTCGGTTTACGCGCAATGTGCGACGTTCGCAAGCAAAGCTTGCTCAGTCCCACACTAATGGTTATTATTCTACCCAAAATTCGGGGCCGATTTAAATAGTTTTTTAAAATCCGGCGTCTCCATCCCTCTATTATGGGCAAGGAAGAGTGCATCAAGCAACTGAAGGAGCTGACTGGCAAGTCCGGCGTCCTCATTGTCAAGAGGGGCAACACCGCCATCCGCTTGGCGTTGAAGCTTGTCAAGGAGATCGGCTACAAGGAAGTCTTGATCCAGGACCAGGGCGGTTGGCTTACTTACAAGCAGTTCTGCGGCAAGGAGAAGCTCTCATGCATCGAGATCCCGACTGATTACGGCCTCGTAGAGCCTAAGTCATTGCAGGCGCACCCAGGTAGCGTGCTTCTTATAAACTCTTTGCCAGGCTACGCTGCACTCCAAGACATGGATTCTTTGGTCGAGGTCTGCAGGAAGAACAAGATCTTCATTATCAACGACGTGAGCGGCAGCATCAGCTCTAAGCAGGCGTTGGTAGGAGATATCATAATTGGCAGCTTCGGCAATGGCAAGCCAGTCAACCTCGGAGGGGGCGGCTTCATCGCGTCTAATGACGTCGTTTTCAACGAGTACTTTGCTAAAGGCACTGAGGCCGTGGATCTCGATTTCAAGGCTCTCGAGAAGGCTCTCTGCGACTTGGATGAGCGCGTCGTCTTCCTCGCAACTAAGAGGAAGAAGCTGATCGAGACCATCAAGGCCACGCCTGGTTTTTCTGAAAGCATTATCCATCCAGACAAGGAAGGTTTCAACGTCATCGTGAAGTTCGAGGACGAGAAGCAAAGGGAAACATTAATAAACATCGCTTCTGATAGCAAGGTCGAGTTCACGCTTTGCCCTAGGGATATTAGGATCAAGGACCAGGCCGTGTGCTTTGAGGTTAAGAGGCTGAAGTGAATTGTTAGAGCCGGTAGCAGAGTTGATGCGGGAGAACGTCCTCCCGATAGTCGTGTCTTATTTGGGTGAGACGAATTTCCTTTCCGCATGGTTAACAGAGAATCCGCTATTGCTCTTCCTAGTACTGTTGCTGCCTTTTGCCCTCATCCTGCTGGTTGCCCTGCTCGTGGATTTCATCAAGGACTCTTGGAAGGTCTCTTTCGGTTTGGTACTTGACCTCGCTGTAATCTTTATGTTCGCGCTTTTTTGGCCTGGCTTGCTGCTGGTAATGCTAGCCGCTGGCGCAGTATTCTTCTTCCTTGCAGAAGGGCCTATACAAAAAGGAATCTACGCGGGCTTAGCAGTATTAAGGGTGCTGATTGTATTACCTTTCATTCCCTTGCCCACAGCCCTTCAGATGATATTGTTGTTCGCGCCTTTGGGGATGATCTTGGCGGGCTTGGCGTGCATAACTGACTGAATGGTCTGGCAGGTTCTACAAAGCAGCACTTCTTGAACAGCTCCTCGGGCGCCGATAGTTTTAAAAACTTGGTCCAGGAATAACTATCTTTGCCGGTGAGGCCACGATCGTTTATAGAGCATTGAAGGTGATTGGTTATGGGATTGGTTATGCCAAATAGCATGGATGAGTGCATATATTTTACTAGAAGAGCTTTTGATAATAATGGGAAAGCGATAGCTTGGGTGAAGAAGAAGCCGTGCCCGAAGTGCGCCAAGGCTTCGATGGGCAAGCCCCTTGACCCGAAGACTAAGAGGCCTAAGATCAGGGCCGACACTTACGAGTGCCCTGAATGTCACTTCTCTGAGCCTAAGCAGGAGCATGAAGAGTCATTGACTGTAGAGGTCATCTACACTTGTCCTTTCTGCGGCCATAAAGGAGATGCTACGACTCCTTACAAGAGGGTTTCTTGGGACGGCGTCAAGGCTTACGTCTTCATCTGCGAGGCTTGCAAGAAGAAGATAGGCCTCACCAAGAAGATGAAGAGCGGCAAGAGCAAGGGCGGATCAGAAGATGATGATGACGAGTAGTGTGTTCTACGTCAGAAAGGCCGCCTAGCGGAGTCTGCCAGTGAAATACGCGGCATCTCTAGACTCGGCTAAACAAGAGATATCTCATTATTACGGAGCGCGGCCTGAGGCTTCAACATCTCATCGATAAAGGACAATTTTTATATATTCTACAGGATTCCCTCTCAGTCATGGCAATATACAGGTTAGCATTCCCTCATGATAAGGCGCAGTTCTTTGCAAGGGACCCGGATCACATAGTGGAGCTGATAGCATATTATCATCGGCGCATTATAAATGATGGATTAATTGGCAGTCCAAAGGCTGCTGGCTGGACTCAGGGAGTGCCTTCAGCTGATGAGATCGGCTTGGTCGATCTTGGAGTCATCAGATACCATACAGGTCCTTCGATAATCCGTCCTCATCCTATGGGTCTGGGATTGGATCTGCACTCTGAGAAGATGCGCGTAACTCCTGATTTTGAAGTGCATGTCAGTCCTGAAGCGCTTTTCTATTTTGATGATCACAGGATGCTGTTGAGGAATGCGAAGCGCTGCAGGCTCTACAAGATGTCGTTGACCGGAGGTCCTTCTGATGCCTGCTTGAATTTCATACCTGAAGATGTTTTAGAAGGGATGCTGACTTATGACTTAACTCCTCATCTGGAGATTGCAAACAAGGCCAGAGAGTACTTGATGGGATTGACTCATCCTAATATTGATTTTCGATACCCATCCAGCCAAAGGAAGTCTGATTCTGTTCGAGGGTATACTGTGCATTGAATGAGCATTGCGAGGTTATCATAATGGCAGATGTGTTTTTTGACTTGAAATCCAGGATGATGAAGGTGGAGCAGGATTATTATAAGGCCTGCCATGAGGCTGCTGAGAGCATCACCTTGGATGACGTGATGAAGTCGCTCGAGAAGCACCAATACCAGTATGATATCGGTTTCAAGGCCGAGAATGAGAAAGGTTTCTATCAGGGGTCGCAGCTTCATCTTGCTTTGGAGAGAGGTTTCTACGCTGATATAAGGGATGATGTGCTGTTCCTGCAGCATCGTGACCTTACTCCTGTCATGAAGACTTTCCAGGATCCTAGGATCAAGGATTATTACGATCAGGTATCCTTGCATCTTCTTGCAGGATATATTGCGCATTAGAATAAGCATTGCAGGTGTGGCAATCCTTGATGCGACCTATGCGGTTCGCGTGAATCCTTGATTATCAGCCCAGTCTCTTTTTTTAGCAAACTTTTTTAAATAACCCCCTTATTTTCTCCCTTGTAATGAACAAGATACTCATAACCAGCGCGCTTCCTTACGTGAATGCGCTTCCGCACCTCGGTACGCTCATAGGCTGCGTGCTGTCGGCTGACGTGTTCGCAAGGTTCTGCAGGTCTAAGGGATATCAAACAAGGTATGTCTGCGGCACTGACGAGCACGGCACGACTACTGAAGTCAAGGCTTTGGAGGAGGGTTTGACTCCGCAGGAGGTATGTGACAAGTATTTCAGGCTCCACAAGCAGGTGTACGAGTGGTTTGGAATCCAGTTCGACGCCTTCGGCAGGACTAGTACTGACACCCAAAAAAAGTTTACCCAGGAGATTTTCTTAAAGCTCAAGGAGAATGGCTACATAGTGGAGGATTTCCTTGACGAGCTTTATTGCGAGAAGTGCAAGAAGAGCTTGGCTGACAGGTTTGTCGAGGGTACTTGTCCTCATTGCGGTTATGAAGGCGCTAGGGGTGACCAGTGCGATAAGTGTGGTCACATGCTTAATCCTTTCGAGCTGAAAGGCCCTAAGTGCAAGGTTTGCGGCTCTGTTCCTGTGAAGAAGAGCACTAAACACTTGTTCGTTGATCTTGTGAAGCTTCAGCCTCAGATAGAGGCTTGGGTTGATAAGCAGAGCAAGGTTGGCGATTGGAGTGACAACACCATCCAGTACACTAGGTCTTGGCTTCATGAGGGTCTTAAGAAGAGGTGCATCTCTAGGAAGCTTAAGTGGGGCGTGCCTATTCCTTTGAAGGGTTTTGAGGACATGGTCTTCTATGTCTGGTTTGACGCTCCAATTGGATATCTGAGCATCACGGCTCATAAGTTCAATGATTGGAAGGATTGGTGGAAGAATCCTGAGCACGTAGACTTATATCAGTTCATGGGTAAGGACAACGTGCCTTTTCACACGATTCTCTTCCCAGGAACCCTTCTTGGCACAAAGGACAAGTACACCCTCGTGCATCATATCAATACTACTGAGTTCCTTAATTATGAGGATTCGAAGTTCAGCAAGAGCCGCGGTACTGGCGTGTTCGGCGACGATGCCATGAAGTCAGGGCTTCCTGCCGACTCGTTTAGGTATTATCTCTTGATCAACAGGCCTGAGAAGGCTGACACTGTCTTTTCCTGGGAGGATTTCCAGGACAAACTGAACGCGGAGCTCATCGCGAACTACGCGAACCTCGTCAACAGGACCCTCGTATTCCTGAAAAAGTACTATTCATCCGCTGTGCCGAAGGCAAAACTAGGTCCGGCCGAGGAGGCACTTGTTGAGGAGGTCAAGGCTTATGAGCAGAAGATATCTGATCTTATGCACAAGGTCAAGCTTAAGGACGCGCTTCGAGAAGTCATGAACCTGAGCGCTGTCGGCAACAAGTATTTCCAGGACTCTGCTCCATGGAAGGCAGTGCAGGAGGATAAAGAGCAGGCTGCGGCGACAATGCTCGTGCTTGTCAACTTTGTGAAGGACTTGGCCATCCTTGCAGAGCCTTTCCTGCCGCATACTGCTGAGAGGATCTTCAAGCAGCTCGCCCTTGATCCTAAGAAGTGGGATGACTTAGGAAATCAGAGCATTAAGCCAGGTCATAAGCTCGGCGAGCCCGAGGCACTTTTCGCCAAGCTCCTCGATGAGGATCGCAAGAGGTTCAAGGTGCAGTTCGGCGAGAAGAAGGATCAGAAGGACGAGACTGGTGAGAAACAAGCATTCGCTAAGGGTGTGAAGAAAACTGGTGCAGCTCTACTGAACTTGAAAGTCGCGCAGATAAAAGAGGCAAAGGCTCACTCGCAGGCTGACAAGCTAGTCATCCTAAAGCTTGACCTTGGAAGCGAGGAGCGCCAGATAGTGGCTGGCATCAAAGCCTATTATAATATAGATGAGCTTCCGGGGAAGAAGATAATCATAGTCTCGAACCTGAAGCCTGCTAAGCTTCGCGGGGAAGTGAGTAATGGCATGTTGCTCGCCGCAATGGATAATGAAGGCAAGCTCGGTCTTCTGAGCGTCAAGCACTCAAAGCCTGGAAGCCAAGTGTTGGTCCAGGGTGTTGAGCCTAATGATTCTGAGATATCCATTGACGATTTCGTGACAGTGAAGCTCGAGGCTAAGGGTGGTAAAGGGCTTTGCGAAGGCCACAAGCTAGTTTCTGGGATGGAAGACGTATTTGTTGAGCGGGATGTTGAAGGGCGGGTAAGATAAGCGCCCTTAATGAAGTCAACCAGTGATGGCCTTTCGTGCCGCGCTCCATTCGAACAGATTGCTTCTTGTTCTCCGAGTTATATTTTACCGCGCATCATATCATCAGATTTTGCGAGGCGGCCCTTATGAAGCTGTTTTTCTAAATGAAAACCTTTATATACTTTGTTCATAAAAATCAGGGAATTAAGGGTTTGAGGAAAAAAAGTGGGATTACATAAGCAGATATCCTTGTTAATGGTATATCTTATAGTCTCTCTTAGCTTTCTTCCTTTCATCAATGCCGAGATCTACAGCGTTGAGATATACGGCCAGGACGAGGCTCCAGGCGCGATCCGGATGAATGACACGCTGACTATCATCACCAAAAGCCTTCTTCTCATGACTGTCGACTTCAATGACACTGGCCATTACGTTCCCATGACGTGTGATGAGAACATCCCTGTTGAGTGCTCATACTCTGGGATGGTTACGGATATAATATATAGGCATATCTCCAAGGTCCGGGAGATGGGGACGCTTGAGACTAAGGAGCTCACTGTCTATCTTGATGAGATCGGACCGACGATTGACTCTGCCACGTTCACGAACCCCAACAAGGGCGTATTGGTAGAGTACAAGCTGACTGACAAGGCTAATTTCGAGGCGACTGGCAAGTGCTCTGGCATCAAGAAAGTCGACTTGATACTTGACGGGAAGATTGTGGCCACAAAGTATCACGAGCCTGGCGTGTGCAAGGTGAACGGCACGATCCGGGGCGCCATACCAAACTATGAGGGCCAGGTCAATTCTTCTGCCATCATGATAGAGGATTACATGGGTTTCAAGAACGCCAAGTCCAACATTGGCGGGGGCCCTTTCTATGTCGAGGGTTTTCCACCCAAGATTAACAGCAAGGTCGACGTTTACAAGGCAGGGACGGACCTTAAGATCACGACTCTTCCGCCGGATGCTTCTGTAACCGTAGATTTCAAGATCAGTGTTGATGAGAAGGAGATCGGCGAGTACTGGGCTGATCTGACTGAGATTGGCGGTGACGCTCACTTCCCAGGCACTTCTTGCGCCTTGCAGGAGAACACTACGTACATCTGCACGTTCGCTAAAGCTCCTTTGAAGCTTACGAAGTCCAATCCAAAGGTTACATTCTATGTCCAGGACAAGGCTGGAAATGAGGCTAACCTGGCAGCTTCCCTACTTATCAAGATGCAGCAGCCTAAGGTGACTGCGAGGCTCTTCGCCACGAAGCCAGGGACGCTTGAGAACGTCTCTAAGGTGCCTGGCGAGAACGCCACCCGGCCTTACCAGGTCGATCTTTACGCTGACCTCACTTATGACAGCGCGTTTGACATCATATCCATAGAAGCTGACTTGAAGGATCTTGGAGAGGTCGTCTCAGACATTATTCCTGACGATGGCAACTCGACCAACAGCACGACTACAACAAACAGCACAGTCACCAATAGCACTACTATCGCAGGATCTTTGATAGCTGACGGTTCTTGCGAGAGGGTTGATGAGAAGAATTTCAGGTGCGCATTCAGCTCGGTCGGCATCAGGGCTAAGAATTCTGCTCCTAAAGTCAATTTATCAGTCGTGGATGAGGCTGGCGGCAAGGCAACGATCTTGGCCACGACTCAATTTAACGTGATATTAGAGGCCGGTACTGTAAATACGATCTCGACGCTTCCTGAGAGGTGTTACGGAGACATCTGTTACTTGAACCCAAAAAGCAACCCCATGACTGCGATGATCAACACTGCAAGCATGTTCAACGAGAGCAACGTCGCGATAAACGGCGTGAAGGCGGCTTGTTCACAGGTCGGAGGAGTTTGGGAGTGCAACGCGACCATTCCAGGATCGACCAAGGTGACTTTGAAGGGAGAGGATGACCTCCACCTTCCTATCGAGGGCTCTGGTGCTGTCAAGTTCGTAGTCGACAGCGATGCCCCAAGTCTGGATTCTGATTTAGTCTCAATGCCTGACTGCCCTACGAGCTCAGAATCCTTGATGGTATACGTCAACGTGAGTGAGAGCACGAGCCCGATGGTGTATATCAAGGCCAACACCGCCCCTATCAGCGAGGTGAACGAGACAACTGCTCCTTGCACTCAAATTAGTGATCGTGATGAATATGAATGCGTATTGTCAGTCTCTGGCCTGAAAGACCAGCAGATCAACACCAACATCGAGATAATAATCGAAGACTTGGCAGGCAACCAGGTGAAACAAGGCATCCCTGTCAGCATCTGCGTGATGTCAGACGCGGTGCCTGACTTCATAAGTTCATTCCTGCCTAGGGGAACGATGCCAAGGATAGATAAGAAGGTGGCTAGCAAGAGCGGTTTTAACTTGAAAGTCCCTATCGGCTTGCAGATGACGCTCGCAGACGGCCAGACCTACATCCTCGAGAGGAGCCAAGTGAGCTGCTCACAGACCCCTGGAGCAAGGGAGGCTTACCTGATAAACGATGAGAGCATGACTCCGATAATGATGGTGTCATTGCACTACGTAGAGGACTGGGATGAGATGGGAGATATTTTGGATCTGAACTGCTCCCAAGAGTTCATGATAAGGCATGGCAACGTAAGATACAGCAATCCTGAAGTCCAGCCCATACCTGCTAACCTGTCCATGTTCAACCAGCCCTTAGGCACTCTAGACGAGAGCTTCACCAGGAAGACGAGGGAGATCAGGGCCCAGCTGAGAGCCCTTGACCAGAAAATCGACAGGTATCATGGAATAGACCGGTATATGGGCACGATCTGCGACAATGCAGAGAGGCTTGGCGCGATCAACAACATAATCCAAGGCTTGCAGCCGATAATGTACGCGGTGAGCCTGGTCTTGTATCAGATTCCTTACACCAAGGCCATTGGAAAGGCTATATGGAGTGCTTATTCATATATCGCGGCGCAGTTCAAGTCAAAAGTTGAGACGTTTTTGTGGCCGATAGGATGGGTGCCAACCGGAATCAATGGGCCCGGTTTCATCGTGAAATACACGTGCACAGTATATAATTGTAAGCTTTATGACATGAACACTTGGACCAGTATTGGGATGAGCTTTGCAGCGCATTCTCTCCGTGATGACCGCGATAATCAACCAAAGGCAGAAGATAAAGGAACAGAAGAGGGAGACACGTCCAATATGGATCCGCACAGCGCAGCTGCAGCAGGAGGGACTGGACCCACAGGGAATCCGTCAGATAATCCTCACACCCCAGCTGCAGCAGGAGGGACTGGACCGGAGACTGAGGCATCGCGGTATTTGACGACAGAGGGAGCCCCGACACTCACAGGAGGAGAACCTGGAGAGGTTATGGGAAGATTTGATGATGGATCTGTACTTTACAGGGATAATTCCGGAAATCTGGTGGCTGGCATGCCTGATCATAGAATAGGAATTGGAGAGCAGTTTACCGGGGTGACCTCGACCATTGTCCCAAAGGATCAACCCGTACCAGCCGCGGATGTATTC
>JAFGBP010000028.1 GCA_016933095.1 Candidatus Woesearchaeota archaeon
AACAGCAACAACAACAACAACAACCATGAGCTATCTGAAAAGCAAGAAAAATTTAGTAAAGGTTTTGCCTGAAAATGAGAGAAAAAAAACTGTAACATACGGAATAGGCTCCTAAATTAATGAACACTTCGGCTTACTGCAGCAACAGAGAGAAAATAACAAAATGATGTGAATATAAAAAAAAGCACACACTCCACACCGAGAGAGCGAGATAAGGAACGTAGGGAAAAAGGTTGAAGAAATCTCCACGAAAAAAAAGCAAAATAAAAAACGAGAGATACAAACCGGTTTTTGTGTACACCGATCTTAAGCGCTGATACACAAGAGCTATTTATGGTGTATATGTGTGTTGTGTTGTGTTTTTTTCTCCTCTTTTTCTTACGTCGCGCGACTCTGCAGCTATCGTATACAATTTTGCCGTACCTTTACCACCGTCGTCCATTCGAACGAACGCTGATTGCTGAACACAACACGTTTAGCGAATTTATGTATATATAGCGTGTATCGAATTTTGTCGTCAATATACTTCGATGGCGGAATATCCCATTTAAAAATTTGAGCCGAGTTTTATCGCGCATTTTTTTTCTTTTTTTTTTCTCTCTTTGTTTTTATTTTTTCTTTTGTTTTCTTTTTTGGTTTTTCCTATTCTTGTTCTCTTCTCTTTCTTTATCCTTTTGGTTATTGATTTTTTTTGGGGAGCGCCGCGATGATTTGAACAAGCTGTTCTCCGGCCGCGGCGTGCCGCTGCAGATCAAAGCGCTTATTGCTTATTGAATGTATCCTTTGACCAGCATCCTTCCAAGGAATGTGAGGTTGACCTTGATCTTGCCTTTGATCTCCTCAGTCTCTATGAGCCCCATCTGCTTGAGCCCTTCGCTCTTGAGGGTCCCGTTGATGTGATATGAGACGAGCGGTAGGCTCATGTTGGTCTCCTTGCTGAGCTCCTCGAGGCTTGCGCAGCACTGCTTCTTCCGGTAGAGAGTCTTAAGTATCTCCATCTTCTTGTTGGTGAGAAGCGTGTAGTATGAGAACTTCAGTACCGGAAGCATCATTGGCTCGTTGTCCTTTATCGCGAATGCTTTGAGGCCGTTAACAAAGGCTGCGCTCGTAGCTGCACATCTGCTCTCCCGGTCTCCAGTGGATACGTTAATCAGGACCTCGTCTCCTTCGATCTTCCTTATCTCGGCGACTGCCTTGAAGATCTCCTCCCAGATGAAGCCATCTATGTTTATCACCTGGACTGGTATCCTAAACTTTTCAAGGTTCTTCTTTGTTTTTGCTGTCTCTTTGGCCCTTTCTTTTGGCGAGATGAGTATGACTTTTTCTGTCGGGAACTCCCGTACGCCGACAAACAAGTCGTCCATGTAGTCACCTACAGGGGCTATGATTGTCCTCTTTTTTAGCTTCTCCATGCAGAATCCCCTCCGACTTGTGGATTCAAAAAATGGCTTGCTTCATAAATCTTTCGTTTGCGCGTTAAACTACACTGGCTTTGGGTTCAGCCTTTAAGGATCTCAAGAATCAAGTCATACACCTCAGGATAGAACCGCGGATCCATCGCATTCATGTGAAGGTCAGACTTCAAGGTATCCGTGCATATGCCCTTTATCTCATAGTTCTTTGCGCCAGGAAGGTATGCGCTCTCATTGGTTACCACGCCATCGCCATTCTTCCCGCCATCCATCGGGCAGCCAGTGCTCCTTATGGCATAAGCGTCGATGCCCGACACTTGGTCTCTAGCATTCAGCCTAGTTAAGAAGATGCTTCCTTCGCTCAAGTCATCGCACTCCTTCTTCGATCCGAAGAGCGTGCACCACTCCTTCACGCGACCGCTCACGCCATTATTTGGGGTGTTCACCGTAATCAGCTTGTGGACGTTTGCATCCCCGAAGAGGTTGATGTACTCGCGGGCGACCAATCCTCCCATGGAATGGGCCACCAAGTCAACCTTATCCTTGCCGGTCTTCTCCTGGACGACGTCTATTATCTCCTTGAGCCTTATCGCGTAGTTCTCTATGCTCTCATCCTTCTTGATGCCGAGAGAATAATCCCCTAGGCTGTAGTAGGTGATGAAATAGTAGCTCGCCTTTGTGACGACAGGCTCTCTAGGTCGGCCCCAAACCCCAGCTATCCTATCTTCCGGATGGTATTCTAGGTCCAGCTGGCCAAGTGAGATGAAGCCATCTCCCGCCATCTCCTGCTCCATCTCATCGAACACGTTCAACGCCGCGTTTGGATGCGTGTCCTTGTTGAATGCATGGCCGTGTATCAATAGTACTGGATAATCCTCTTGCTTGCATTTATCATCCTTTAAGTCGCAGCAAGGGGCACAGTTGCCGAGCTCGCAGCACATCGCGCTATTGTTCCTAAGAGTCACTGTCAGGTTCTCGAGCCTGCTGTCGTTGATAGGCAGGATATTGATCTTCTTGCTCTCAAGCTTTGTGAAGTTGACGTCAAGTAAGTTTGTGGTGGACTCGAATCTTATGATGGAATTATTGAAGGCGTCGTCGCGGCATTCTCTCGCCAACGCATCCTTGTGGGCTGCGTTATCAATAAGTGCAAGGCTCAACGCTTCAGGGCTTGGGACCGTAATCAAGGCGTCGTCCGAAACCTCGAATCCCTTAGCGACCTGCATCACCAAGGCCTTACTGTCAAGTTCCGCCGACATGATCTCTGCGATGGAAGCCTTCAAGGCCTCTGATAATATGTAAGCCTCAGCGTTCCTTACCTCATCAGGGGGGACGGTCTGCGATGGAGGGCTCGTGTTGTTCTCATTGCTCTCATTGGAGCCAGTGTCTGATGAGGAGGGTGAGGCCTCGTAGATGAGGCTGCTTAGCAGGTTGCTTTGATCTATCATGCTGGAATACGTCCTAAGGCCTTCGCATCCGAGGAGGCTTGTGTCGTTCATGTCTTCCAGGCCTTCATATTCCTTTATCATGAGAGTGTTCTTCGCGAGTATGGATAAGAAAGTAGCATTTGCGGCGCCAAGCTCCCAGGAGTCAAGGACCTTCTGGACCTGGCCCGCGCTTGATATTATTGTGTTATGGCTTGTCTCTACCGAATGGACTGCCTGCAGCGAGAGCAGTAGGTATTCGTTATGGATGTTCTCTGCCGCGTTCTCCAGCTCCAACGCCTTCTGGGCCTTTGCCTGGCTTGGCTCTACAGCATAATCGTCCATGAAACGCCTGAGCCTCGGCTTCTGTCGTTCCATTCCCACAAGGAAATCGATGTTGTCATTCCTGAACTCCATTATCTTGACAGCTTTCTCCCGCAGGAAAGTTATCTTTCCTATGGCATCTGTGAGGTTGTGAAGGTCATCCTCCGAATACTCTTCCCGCAGGCTCTCGTAATCCTCGACGTCCCAATACTGCTTGAGACCATGCGCCCTCTGGGAAATCTCCTCTAGACGAGCGTCTTCTGATGAGAAGAGCGCGTTTATCTCTTCTGACTCGCTTGCGCCCTCTGGCAGCCTAAGGTTCTTTTCTTGCGCGTCCTTGGCAATCTCCTCTGCCCTGTTAAGGTTTGTCAAGAGCACCTCAAGCCTTGGCTTGAGCTCGGTCTTTGTGGCTTGGTCCTCTCCTGAAAGCTCGTAATTGATCGCGGCTATCGCTTGCTCAAACCTCTTTGCCTCTGCTGTGAGGCAAATCACGCTCTTGATGTTATTGCATTCAGCTTGAAAGGAGTAGAGGATCTGGCCAGACCCCCTTCTTGGAGCCGTAACGTCAAAGCTCTTCTTCACCTTCTCGTTGTGCTTGAGGATGTCTGTTTCGCTCTGAATTATGGTGTTGTTCCTTAGATCAACGAGTGTGAAGTTGCATCTCACGTTGCATTGCCAGAAGTTGTTGTTTTGGATTTCGAGATTAATTTGGGCTTCTTCCTCATTCTCCAATATCATGCTCTGCTGGGGAGGGATGATCTCCAAGGTCAGTTCGTCATCGATCGTTATTATCACTTTTGAGAATATCACGAATCCCGCGGCTGTAAGGACTAGGAGTATCGCAGCCCCGATAAGTGTGCGTAGGGTCCAGCGAGTGATTTTGTCAAGCCGCTTCTTCTTTTCCCTCTTGATCCTGGCCTCGCTCTTGCTGTGCTTCTCCTCACTGGAAGGCGGCTTGTCGTGCAGTTTTAGGTCTATCTTCTCTATTTTCTCGGCACTCTTGGCTCTTTCCGCTCCCTTCCTCTTCCCCATCCAGCTTATAGTGAGGATGCGGTTTTAAAAAGATTGCTAAAACAGGGGGCGAAGGAGGGGAGCTGGTGTCTTGCACTAAGAATTCTACTCTTATCTCTAATGTTGCTTGTTGTAAGCGTCGCGTGGCGTGCTATGTGCGTCCTCGATGAATCTTTCAAGCAATCCTTGGGCTTCAGGGGTCTCCTTGAAGTAGTGGTTCACCCTGCCTCGGATGTGCTGCAGGAACTTTTCCATAGCGCGCATCTGATTCTCAGGATTATCATAGTCAAAGAGCTTTGGGTAGTTCTTGTTTATTCCCTCAATTATTGCGCTGCTCTTGTTAAAGATCAGCAAGTATCGCTCTTTGTTGCTATCATCCAGACGCGGGACGGATTCCCTTCCGGGCATGTACCAGCTCTCATATTTCTTGTCTTCTGGCAGGAAGCATCTTATGTAGCGGATGCCTAAGGAGTTGCCTTCTATCTCCAGTTTCCAGTCGGCGGCTATGCAGTCTCCTGCCCCGACTTGAAATGTCGAGTCCTTGACGCCGTTTCGCTTGTAGAGGGTCGCGTTGAGGCTTCCAAGGTTCACTACCTCTTCGGTCCAGTTGCCTCTCCTGTCGATGGATAAGAGCGCGTCTTTTGTGTATGGGCCTCGGAACTGCATGATGTTGAGGCTGGTGATTAGGGTCTTCCTGTGAAGGCTTGCTTTCCTGGTGCTGGTGATGTCCTTCTCATATTTGAATCCTGGCTTCATCTCGACGCAGTGCTGGATTCCGAATCCTTGGCCGGGGTGTATTGGTGGTTGGCAGAAAGTGTTGTCCAGCTCTCTGAACTGGTAATCCCTCTCTACGAGGCATCCTGGCCCTTTGCATCCTGGGATGACGTTTATGTTCTGCAGGCTTATCTGCTCGGGCATGAGGCCTTTATCAAGTGCGTCTTGGACGGCGTGGTCTATGTTGGCTTGGATTGTACTCCTAGAAGAAGGTATCATGTTAAGAGTCCCTGCGTTTGCTCTTGGAAGTCCTGCTAGGCCTGCAATTCCAAAGTATGCTGCGAAGACTCCTATGCTCAGTCGGCTAACCTTCATGTTGATCTTATAGTCTTGCGGTGGGCTTGATTATATAAGCTTTTCTGGGTTTGATGTCGTGCTGAACTTTTCCGGAACCGTTCAAAATCTTTTGTGCCGCGCTCCGTTCGCCTAGACCTGTAATTGTTGTCCGATTCTAGAGGTTCCGCATATAATATCAT
>JAFGBP010000029.1 GCA_016933095.1 Candidatus Woesearchaeota archaeon
AGAGTCGGAAAGCGATTAACCTAGACTCGGCAAAAGGATGTTATTAATAAGCAGTCGCAGCGGGCTACGAAAGATTTTGAACAGAGCAGTGGCTTTTAGCAAAACTTTATAAACGATTATCTATCCTGGAGTTTTACAATGGCAAAAGTGAAAATTGAGATCGATGCTGATACTTGCATAGGATGCGGTGCTTGCGCTGCTACCTGCTCGGACTTGTTCGAGATGAAGGAGACTGACAAGGGACATAAGGCGACTCCAAAGAAGCCTGAGACTGAGAATGTTGACGAGGCTAAGGGCGCTGCTGAAGTCTGCCCTGTAAATGCCATCCATCTTACAGATGAAGGCGGCAACAAAATAATATGAAGATCACATAATATTGATTGTATAATTTATCATGTCGATTGGATTGTATAGAGATTGGAGGTGGAGATTGAC
The DNA here is from genome assembly GCA_016933095.1 of Candidatus Woesearchaeota archaeon. Taxonomy (GTDB): domain Archaea; phylum Nanobdellota; class Nanobdellia; order Woesearchaeales; family SM23-78; genus SM23-78. Next base: position 436 of record JAFGBP010000029.1, read on the forward strand.
AAAGGGTTTTCCTGCGGGAAAAGCTTCTCATGCACACCCCTATTCACTTCCGTTTTCTCACATCTTAAGCGCAAAGCAGTTCACAAAGCCGACACTTGATACAATTCTCTCAAAGGCTGCTGAGATGGAATCTCTCATGGAGTCAAAGGGAGGATCCTCTGCCCTTCGGGGAAAGATCATGGCGACTCTCTTCTATGAGCCGTCGACAAGGACGAGGCTCTCGTTCGAGTCATCCATGCTTAGGCTCGGCGGGTCTGTAATAGGGACTGAGAACGCTAAGGAGTTCTCAAGCGCTTCCAAGGGCGAGACCCTTCAGGATACGATTAGGGTCTTGAACGGCTACTGTGATATCATCGTCATGAGGCATTATGAGAAGGGAGCTGCTGCAAAGGCTGCCGAGGTCTCAGGAGTCCCTGTCATCAATGCAGGTGATGGCCCTGGAGAGCATCCGACCCAGGCGCTTCTCGACCTCTACACCATCAAGAGGGAGTTTGGGGAGATTGAAGGGAAGAAGGTTGCTTTTGTCGGCGACCTGAAGTACGGGAGGACGGTTCGGTCCCTGGCCCAGCTCCTGGCGCATTACAAAGGCGCCGAGATTTTCTTTGTCGCGCCTCCTAACCTGGCCGTGGGAGAAGATATCAAGGATCTCTTGCGGGAGAGGGGTTTCTTGTTCCATGAGACTGAGAAGATGGAGGAGGTCTTGCCTGTTGTCGACGTCCTGTACATGACTAGGATTCAGAAGGAGCGCTTTGCTTCTGAGGCAGAGTATCTGAAGAGCAAGGGCGTCTACGTCCTTGACAGCTCCAAGGTTGACGTGATGAAGAAGGGCGCGGTTATAATGCATCCTCTTCCTAGGGTGGATGAGATCACGCTGGATGTCGATTCCAATCCCAGGGCAAGGTATTTTGACCAGGCGAGGAAGTGCGGGGTGTACGTGCGGATGGCGCTTCTTGACATGCTTCTGAATAAGTGAGAGTCATAAGTGATAGTTTGAGGCTTTGTTCTTTTGTTTCTGTTTATCTTGTTGTTCTTGGATGCTTGTTTTGGAACGTCTTATTTCTAAAAATCCTTTGGAAATCTATATATTGGAAAACGATAAACTATATAAATAACCTCTTCTCACTTTACGCAACATCTAGGGTTGGATGTGAGGTGAAGACACTACATCTGGTGTTTTTTTTGTGCCTTCACGTCGAAAGAAAATAAAGAAAATCTTTTCATATGGATGAGGTCGATAAAGGATGAACTGCCCATTTTGCAGGCACGCAGAAACCCAAGTGATAGAGACCCGCGAGAGCGCCGAAGACATGACCCGAAGAAGAAGGGAATGCCTAAAGTGCGAGAAAAGGTTCACGACCTACGAGCGCGTCGAGCACACCCACCTGCGCGTGATAAAGCGAGACGGCAACCGAGAGCTGTTCAACAGGGAAAAGCTAAAAAGAGGTTTTCTGCTTGCATGCGAGAAAAGGCCCGTCACTTCAGACCAGATCGACAAGATACTAGATGAGATTGAGGGAAAGCTAAGAAGCAAAGGCAAGCCCGACGTCAAGAGCTCGGAGATAGGGGAGCTGGCGATGAGTAAACTTAAAAAACTTGACTCAGTCGCCTACATCAGGTTCGCGTCAGTCTACAAGAAATTCGAGGATGCGGACGACTTCAAGAAAGTATTGAGCCAGCTCGGCAAATAAGAGTATGGTAAGCGAGAGCTTCAGATAAAAGAGAGCTTCAGATAAAATATTAAGATGAATAGTGAGGATGTGTGAGGTTTGAGAAGATGGTCGAGTATAATGGAAAAAAGGTCCCGGGTGACCTGCCAAGGATTGTGCTGACAGAAAATCAGGAGAAAGTCATAAAAGACAAGTACCTCAAGGATGCGCCTACCCCTGAAAGCTGGCTGTGGAACATAGCCATGAACATCGCCATGGCAGACGCACTCTACATGAAAGAAGTGCGCGAAGAAGACGTGTTGAAAGGAATAAAATACTCCTATGAAACCCACGAAACACTCTCCGGGCACAAAACGAAGATACTGCTCCTTCACCAAGGATTTCATTTCTACAACGAGTGGGATGCCAACTTCAAAAAGTTCATAAAAAACCTAGATTTAGCAAGCCAGGAGAACAGAGCCGTGGCAGAGAAGATAACGGCAACAGCCAGGCGTTTCTATAAAAGGATGGCTTCATTTGAGTTTCTCCCCAACAGCCCGACACTCATGAATGCGGGCAGGCCGCTCCAGCAACTCTCGGCCTGCTACGTGCTGCCAGTCGGAGACTCCATAGAAGAGATCTACGATGCCACGAAGAACATGGCTCTCGTCCACAAGAGCGGCGGAGGCACAGGATTCTCCTTTTCCAAGCTTCGGCCCAAAAATGATCCTGTAAAGACGACGAGAGGAGTATCATCAGGCCCAGTATCATTTATGAGCCTGTTCGACAAGTCAACAGACGTCGTGAAGCAAGGAGGTACGAGGCGCGGGGCCAACATGGGCATTCTGCGCTATGACCATCCTGACATTAGAGAGTTTATCCACTGCAAGGACGGTAACAACTCATTTGAGAACTTCAACATAAGCGTTGCTATCGATGATAAGTTCATGAATGCCGCAAGGGCAGGGGAAGAATTAAACTTCATCAACCCAAGGGATGGAAAGACAGCCGGGACATTCAACGCACGAGAACTCTTTGACGAGATCATCGAAAGCGCCTGGAAAAGCGGAGACCCAGGAATTGTAATAATTGACAGGATAAACCGCACTGAGAGCAACCCAACACCCAACCTGGGCCAGATAGAGTCGACTAACCCTTGTGGGGAGCAACCTCTTTTGCCATACGAGCCTTGCAACCTTGGGAGCATAAACCTTTTCAAGTTCGTCGATGATGACGGGCACGACTTTGACTGGGCAAGGCTCAAGGAGTGCGTGCATGACTCCGTGGCTTTCCTGGACAACGTGATAGACATAAACAATTATCCCTTGCCAAAGATCGAGTACATGGCAAAGCTTAGTCGAAGGATAGGGCTTGGAGTGATGGGGTGGGCTGAAAGCCTGGTATTGCTTGGGCTTCCATACAACTCAAACGCTGCTTTGAGAAAAGCCGAGGAAGTGATGGGATTCATAGATTCTGAGTCAAGGGCGGCGAGCGAGAACCTGGCGAAAGAAAGAGGCTTGTTCGCAAGTTGGCTGGGGAGCATATACGATCCTGAGAGCAAGCACTTCAGAGGCAAGGAGAGCAGGTGCCGAAACAGCGCCATAACAACGATTGCGCCTACGGGCACGATAGGGATCACGGCCGGCCTGCAGGGTGCAGGCATAGAGCCTTTCTTTGCAATCGCTTACGTAAGGTACAATGCAGCCGGCATAGACGCTTTGAAGAAGGGAGAGACTCCTGCCGAGAAGGACACATTCTTTGAAGTGAATCCTCTCTTCAAAAAGATTGCCGCGGCCAAGGGTTTCTTCGGCTTACAGGAAGATGAGCTCTACAAAAAGATAGAGGAAAACCACAAGAGCCTGCTTGGAATGCCTGAGATTCCCGATAACCTACAGCGCCTTTTCCTGACAAGCCACGACATAGCGCCGGTCGACCACCTCAAGATGCAGGTTGCGTTCCAGAAATACACTAATAACGCAGTGTCAAAGACAGTCAATCTTAAGAACGAGGCGACCGTAGAGGATGTGAGGGAAGTCTATCTCCAAGCCTATGAGCTCGGAGCAAAAGGAGTGACTATCTACCGGGACGGGTGCAAGCAGTTCCAGATCCTGAACACGGGTTCAAAGAAGAATGAGGAAAGCAAGGAATCAAAGCAACAAGATCCTCCTCGCGAGCGAGTGCCTGACAAGAGCACCTACGCGCTCATCAATACAGGGCAAGGACCGCTTCATATACACATCAACTATGACGACGAAGGGCCTTTGCAGCTGTTTGCCAACCTGAGCCCGACAGGGACTGAGATCTCAGGAATGGCCACTGCCCTGGGGATACTCATCTCGAAATACTTTGAGCAGGGAGGAAACCCCAATAGGCTGCTTAAGCACTTGAATAGCATCAAGGGCGACAAGCCATTCGGATTCGGCCCGAAGAGAGTCGACTCGATAGCGCACGGGCTCTCAAAGGTACTGAAAGACCACCTCGTCATGACCGGAAAGTTCGAAGGCATGAATGGAATGAACGGTGGAGGCCAGACAGTGCTGAGCACAAAGCCAGCCTCATCACCTGCAAAGCTGATAACACCGAGCCCGGTGGCTGCTGAGGAGAAGAGCGCAGCGTCATCCAGCACCCTGTTCTGCCCGAAGTGCTTCTCGACGAACGTCGAGATGGTGTCTGGGTGCTCAGAGCCGACGTGCTTTGACTGCGGATACAGCAAGTGCAGCTGAATCAGTTACAGTCATAAACCAAATCCCGTCAGGGATTTGCAAACTATTTTTATTTTGAAAAGATTTTTTGTTTTGATTTAAATATCTAGAGCGTCGCTAACTCGATGCAGTTCGATACTGCGCCGGTGGATAAAGATGAAAAAAGGATATCTCCACGTCATAACAGGCGATGGAAAGGGGAAGACGACAGCCTCAGTAGGCCTGGCTGTCAGGGCTGTCGGCTTTGGCATGAAGGTCTTCTACGCTCAGCTCTTCAAGGAAGAGGCGAGCGAGACCAAGCAGCTGAAGAAGCTAGGCATCAAGTATATGGGCTACTCTGCAAAGCACCCCTACTTCAAGAAGTACGGGGACGAGGAGCTTGATGCCAGCAAGGGCGGCTGCCTCGCATTTGTGAAAGACGCATTCGCAGAGGCAGAGCGCGGGCAGTACGACATGCTGGTGATTGACGAACTCGGGCCTGCGCTATCAGCAGGCTGGATAAGCGAGGAAGAAGCGTCTGAACTTATAAAGAACAAACCCGAGAAGCTCGAACTCGTCCTTACAGGGCGCGGATTCCCGCAAGATATCCTCAAGCTGGGCGACTACGTAAGCGAGATAAGGAACATCAAGCACCCGTACGAGAAAGGAGTCGGAGCGAGGAAAGGGATCGAGGAGTAGGCCATATGGGCTTTGCCAACCGGAGATAAAATTTAAAAAAGACTTCTGATTTCCCACGAATGGTTAGCAATGGGAAGATTCGCATCTGCCAGGATGAACACTGACAACGTCGAGATCATAGTGTCATCCCGGGACTTGCCGTATGTCGCGGCCAAGAGGGACCTGCAAAAGGGGGAATTGATCGAGGCCTGCCCCTTAGTCATCTTCAGCAGGAAGGACACCCTATTTCTCTCAGAGACTCCATTATGCCATTATAGCTTCCCCCTCGGCTCGAGGACATTCATACCTGGAGGATATGGTCCGCTCTACCTTCCTGGAGAAGACAATAATGCATGTGCCAAGATCAATCCTGAAGAACGAACGATGGAGATCGTTGCAATGAGGAACATATCGCGAGGGCATCCGATACTGTTCCGCAGGTGTTATGGCGATGTCGAATACCTTGTTAAGGCGCAGGACATCTGCACGGGCAGCAGGAAGGACGGGCTTGAAGCGATCGCGAAGAAAAGAGAGATGCGAAAAAATGATCCGGGGCTGTTCAAGAAAACGTATGGTGAGTTCGGAATTCTCAATCCTGACTTCTGCCATCCGCCAGTGACTTCTTCCGGGCTGGAAGTGAAGCTAAGCCCGGGCAGGGGATTCGGGACATTCGCCACAAAGCACTTCAAGCGAGGAGATGCTGTCGAGGTGTGCTACGTCAATTCCTGCTCGCTGAACGAAGCCGTGCTTATACAATACACCAAGGCGCAAAATTACGTCTACTCATGGGGCAAGAGCGGAAAGCGCGCGGCCTGGGCCACAGGATACCCTTCATTCTACAATTACTCCAAAAAAGGGAACGTCTCACCCTGGCACAAGCTCAAAGGATTCAAGTGGGACCATATGCTGGTCAAGGCGACGAGGGACATCGAGCCCGGAGAAGAAATCGTGTTCGACTACTACAGGGGGTGGAAGAGGAAACATTTCTCGTTCGAAGTCAAGGAATAACAAGAATGCGTGGCCAGAGTATCTTAGTCAAGATAGACGGCCATGATGTTCTTCAGGATTTCTCCGGCATTTGCAAGATAGGTCAATCCGAATCTGCCTTTAGCAAAATCATATCTGAATTGCGGCCAGATTTGGCGTTGCCTGTTCATATCATCATTCAAGACTGCTGTTTCGGAAAGCCAATACTTGCCATTGGCTGTGGAAAGGAACTTGGACTCGACTAATCCCTTGAAGATGGGCTTATATGCCTGTTCGAGAATCCACTTAGACTCTTCCGAGGCTCGCATGAGGTGGAGGTAGCTTACCTCAATAACTTAAGCTGGAATGAGGCGGACATCAAGTTTATGGATGAGTTGAGATATTACCGGAACGGCATAAAATACTACGGAAAAATACTTGACGAGGAATATGCGAGACAGGCGCTTGATTTCCTGAAACGCAATTATCCACTGTTGAAGTAATTTTTCCGCAACCCTTTTAACCACCAATAAATTCTCCCGCCCTAGAAAATGGCATTTTTCCTTTTCCTCAGCTTCATAGACCTGCTCATCGGAGTCATGATGCTGCTCGCCCACTTCGACGTGGGAGTGAGTTGGCGCCTGGCCATAGGAGGGTCTTTCTTCTTGATAGGAAAGTCCATCCTTTTCAGGGGAAGCTTCCTGAGCGTGCTAGACTTCATAGCAGGCATCTACTTGCTGCTCGTCATGATAGGACTCAAAACGCCGCTCGTATTCCTGTTCTTCGGACTGATGATATACAAGTTCATCGTAAGCCTCTTGATGCGAGGCTAATGGTCGGACTTCGAAAAATCAGGGGTTTTAAGCATAAGGGTCGAACTTATAGGGTTTTGAAGAGCTCCTTGCAACGGATTTTCTTCTCTTCTGTTGAAGAAATAGTTTTTCGAAGTCGCTCAGGCCCGTTAGGCGCGGGTCTTCTCCATTAGCCTCGTCCACCATCGGCTTCATAGAGGTTTTGGTTGGAAATTGATGAAGACAGCAATCATCATCAAAGGTCATGGAATCGGAAGAGGATCCAGAGAACAGGCTGTCAAGCCGGCCTTCAGTCTGTAGGTCCCCGCAGCCATCGTCGGTGCAGGCCTGCCATGAATCATTTCCGCTTCTCATGACCCTGTTTATGGCAGAGCCTTTATTAATACCCTGTGAAGAGGAAATACTGATCTGATTTTCATAACCTTTTTAAAAGAAATCTTGGATTTTGAACTCTGGGTCTTGAAACCAGGATCGTTCCAAACAGCGTATCAAGACAACTTTCTCGCCTTTCGGAGCTCGATGTTCCTTATGGGGAAATGCTCAATCCAGACGTTGCTGAATATCCTGACCACCTCGCAGTCGCCTATGACATCAAACCTGCTCTTGAGTTCTGACAGTGTGCGTTGCAGCTCGCTTTCGTCCTTCACCCTGAAATGCAGCAGAAGATTCCACTTCCCGAAGAGCCTCGTCGTCTGGGTGATCAGGGGATGGGCCTTGGCATATGCCAAGACTTGCTTTTCCTTTAGCTTGGCATACCCGTGGAAAGATACTAAAACCAAGTAAGGCCTAAATCCTAGCTTTTCCGAGTTCAGGAAAGTCCTATAGCCGCAGATGAGCCCGCAGTTCTCCATCCTCTTGATCCTGTTTTGAACAGTCTTATAGTTGACTCTGCAGCGGGACGCGATACTAAGGCTGGACGCCCGCGCATCCTTCATTATTAGGTCAATTATGTCAAGGTCGAGCTTGTCCAGGGGGATGACTTGCTTCACTGATGATGAGTCAATGGACACTGTGGAAGCAGGAACTCTGCCTCTGCTCTTCTTTTCCAGAAACTTATGAGAGTAGAATTCATGCTCCAAGGTGTAGGCCGCGTCGTAAGACTTGATTTCCTTGGGGAATTCTGCGAATACGGACTCCATGAACCTCTCAAAAGTCGTGTAGTCCTCGACGTAAACGACTGTGAGCAAGTCCCACTTGAATCCTATGAGCGCCGCCCAGTAGATGCAGGACTGCTTGCGCAGGAACGCGAGGATGCGCTCTTTTTCAGATTCGCTGATGCTATTGAAAGAGAAGAAGACTCTGTACTGCTCGTAGCCTACGATGGCAGGGTTGAACACGGTCCCGAAGTGGCTTATTACCCCGTTCTTCTCCAGGCGCCGAAGCCTGTACTCTGCGACGGCTTTGCTTGAGCGGATGCGCAAAGCCAGGCTTGATATGCTGCGCTTAGGATTCTCTTCGAGTGCCTCTAGGATCTTTTCGTCTTTTGAATCCACCATTATATTACA
>JAFGBP010000030.1 GCA_016933095.1 Candidatus Woesearchaeota archaeon
CTTTGCTTCGGGTTAGCAGCTTCTCGCATCAATCTCCTATTTTGGAAAGCTGACATTCTCCGAGGGAGCCGACCCTCTTGTCAGCTTTGACCAAGCATTGCTACATGCTCGACCCGAGGCTGCTAACCTACTTTATAGCCAAAGACGATCCAGCGTAAGCTTTATAAATAGGCCATATTTCCAGAGCAACATGAAGGTCAGAAAGACAGTCAAGAGGTATTGCCCATTTTGCAAGAAGCACACCGAGCAGAAGGTGAGCCAGTCAAAGAAGAAGGGCAGGAACGCCGCGCACCCCCAGAGCAGGGGAAGCACCATAAGGGTCCGCAAGAGAGGCCTTAGGAGAGGCGCAGGAAACCTTGGCAGGTACTCAAAGCCTCCAAAGCCTAAGATGTCAGGCAAGAAGATGAGCAAGAAGACTGACCTTCGATACACCTGCAAGGAGTGCAGCAAGACGCTCACCCAGCGAATAGGTTTCAGGGCCAAGAAGCTCGAGCTCGTCTAAGCGCGCATTGTTTTCTTATGTTTCTGTTTTTGTTGCGTATTTGTATGCTATATCGTATGCCATCTCGACCCATGAACTACGCTGGGTGCTATTCTTAGGACTGAGCCATTTCATGAGAAAACTTTATAAACTACTTCTTCCAGGGAATGACTTGTCCCTATATGTGCGGGATTCTAGAACAAAAAGAATGGACTTTTTCAGAGGTGAAACTTGTGAAACGAATGAAATTAATAACTTGTCTTGTGGCATTAAGCCTAATGCTTGTATTGCTGGTCGGATGTGCAGCACCACCCGCAGCGCCGCCAACGACAGAGACTCCTCCACCGCAGGAGCAGCCTAAACAAGAAGTAAATGCGCTAGTTTTCTACCATTGGTGGACATCAGCATCAGAGGCTGCCTCTATAAACGCGCTTATCGGAGTATTCACTTCTAAATATCCTGATACTGCAGTCATGCCAGCGCCTGTAGTCGGCGGAGCAGGATACTCTATGCTTGGGCTCATAAAGCCGCTCGTACTCGCAGGAGAAGCTCCTGACGCTTTCCAGATGCACGCTGGATACGAGGCTAAGCCATACTACGACGCAGGACTATTGGAGCCAATCGACTCTCTCTGGAAATCAGAAGGGCTCGAGGCAGTAATTCCCAAGGTCGTCCAGGACATGTGCAAGTTTGACGGGAACTACTACGCAGTCCCGGTGAACGTACACAGAGTCAACGTTATATGGTATAACAAGAAGCTGCTTGACGATAATAATATTAATCCTGCAAGCCTTACGACATGGGATGCTTTCTTCGCAGCTTGTGACAAGCTCAAGGCAGCTGGAGTCGAGTATCCAATCCAACTCGGAGAGTCATGGACCCAGGCACATACCTTCGAACAGATCCTGGCAAGCGAGGGAATAGACTTCTACCAAGACTTGGTGAACGGAAAGATCACTTCAGCAAGCGATCCTAAGCTAGTCGCTGCCCTTGAGACTTTCAAGAAGTACCTGACATACGTCAACCCTGACTACGAGGGTCTTGGATGGGACGCTGCAACCAAGAGGATAATCTCAGGAGAGAGCGCATTCAACGTCATGGGAGACTGGGCTAATGGAGAGTTCAAGCTCGTAGGAATGGTTTATGGCAAGGACTACGGCACAATCGGAGTGCCAGGGACGCAGGATATGTACGGACTATGCATAGACACCTTCCAGCACCCAAAAGGAGTCGCGCACCCAACCAACTCAGAGAGGTGGCTTGGCGTCGTGGCTTCCAAGGACGGGCAGGACGCTTTCAACCCAAAGAAGGGTTCGATCGCGGCAAGAAGCGATGCTGACCTGACAAAGTACGATGACTACCAAAAGGCAGCCATCACTGACTTCAAGACACTGCCTAACATGTTCCCAAGCATTGTGCACGGGAGCGGGGCACCTAACGACTTCAAGGCCAAGCTGAATGAGGTCGTTCCTGCATTCGTGAAGGACAAGGACGTGTCAAAGGCGGCAAGCGCGCTTGCAGCAGCTGCTCAAGCGAGCGCAAGCCAGTTCACGACTGTCTGGAGCCTGGAATAAGCAGGGTTTGAATGTCTTAAACTCTTTTAATTAAATTTTTTATTTTTTGGATTTTATTTTTTTTGGACACCCTATTATTATTGTTTCATTTTCCTCATTTTCCTGAGGGCTTATGCTGTGGGCATAGGTAAAAAAGAGGCGGAACATGACAAAGATAAGGACTACATTATTGGCTTCGTTCATCACCGTGATTGTATTGATGCTTTTTCTCACTCTCTTCTTCAATTTCATGAACTTGAAGGTCCAGGAGCAATACCAAGAGATAACCAATAACATGGTCCTTGAATACAGTATTGCAGAGACCACGACAGACCTTGTGGCGGTATACGTCTCTTTGATACAAGACATTGAGAACACAGGATTCCATTCACAATACAACGCCCTCTATGATGACCTTCACTTGATATTTGAGACCCTGGATCCGCAGATATTATTTGCTGACAGCAAGCCTGTTTATGCAAAGCTGAAGAACACGGTCGAGAGCATCAAGGAAGACACTGATGAAGGTATTGCAATGACACAGAAGAGAGATTTCTCCAAGAGCGCAGTCCTCTACGACCAGATAACAAGGAACGAGCAATACGTCAAGGAGAACACGGCCGCCTTGCTCATGCAGGAACTCAAATACGCAAAAGTACTCCAACAACAGATTGAAAGCATGCAAAAGGCGACTTGGGTCATAGGGACTTCGTTGATAGTCATCATCACTCTTGGATGCCTCCTGCTTGCATTCATGTTCTCCAACAAGATAAGCACGCCACTGGCGAACCTTTCCTCGCTTGCAGAGGACATCTCAAAAGGGCATTTGGAGTCGAAAGTGAGCGAGAACCTGTTGGATCGCAAGGATGAGATTGGAAGCCTTGCAGGATCCTTCAACATAATGCTCACCAAGCTAAATGAGAAGATAACAGAGATGTCCAAGATCCAGGACAAGATGATGGCCATGACACTCCAGCTTGACATGGACAAGGAGAGGCTGGAGAAGGCAGCAGGGAACAAGCCTGAAAAGGCTGTTAAGAAGGTCAAGGGCAAGAAGGGAAAGGCAAAAGCTGCCAAGGTTGCCAAGATAACCAAGGTCCCTGAAGCTGCTTCGGCAAAGCTTGCAACGGCTTCGACGCCTTCTGCTGCACCTGCAATATCAGCTGAGCCTTCGAGCTCCGACGCGGCTGCCATCGCAAATGCTCCTGCAACCGTATCATCATCTGCGCCTAAGAGGAAGGCGGCGCCAAAGGCCAAGAAGACGGCTGTTTCGGTCAAAGCAAAGGGTGCTTGATCATTAAATCTACGCGTGCCTCGCTTCGTGTCTCAAGTTTATAGGCTGCTTAACCGATTCTTCACTTCTTCTTATCAGATGCGCGTAGAATTTGCTAGGGGGCACTTGTTCCGCCCGTCATTCAGTAGCAAGCTTTATAAACACTTCTGGATTCATGGGTTTTTAAGGCGGATTTCAGTCCCCTGGGCTGTTTTCACGTGCATTATTTTGATGGAGGAAGATTACTATGAATGCAGTAAGAGAGCCTGAGAGCAAGTTCATCAAGCTCAGATGCCCAAAGTGCAAGAACGAGCAGATAGTGTTCGGAAAATGCGCTACGAGCGTCAAATGCCTGGTGTGCGACAAGGTCATAGCAGAGCCTAGCGGCGGAAAGGCAAAGGTAAAGGCGCGCGTCCTAGAGGTATTGCAATAAAATGCTCTTAAGACGAGAAGGTTATCCTGAGGAAGGAGAACTCGTGTTCTGCACAGTCACGAAAGTGCAATACCATGCAGTCACTGTCCACCTTGACGAGTATGACAAGCAGGGACTCATCCCTATAAGCGAGGTCAGCCCCGGAAGGATCAGGAACATAAGGGACTTTGTCCAAGAGAACAAGAAGATCGTCTGCAAGGTCATCAAGTGTGACTCTGAAAGGGGGCAGATAGACGTCTCCCTAAGAAGGGTCAACGAGTCCCAGAAGAGGACAAAAGCCGACGCCATTAAGCAGGAGCAGAAAGCCGAGAAGATAATTCATTCTTTAAGCGAGAAGCTGAAGCAGCCAGTGCCAGAACTCTACGGCAAGATAGCGCCAAAGATACTCGAGCATTACCCGTGGCTCTTCCAGGCATTCGAGGCAGTGGTCGAGGAGAAGAAATCCCTGGAAAGCCTCGGGGTCGAGAAGAAGATTGCAGAAGAGCTTGAAGCCATGATTATTGACAAGATCAAGCCGAAGCAAGTTCACCTTATAGAGAAGGTCGCCATAAAGACTTATGTGGAAGACGGGCTTGCGCTTATAAAAGAGGGATTTGCAAAGGCCCAGCAGGTCGATGAGAGCCTCCAAGCGTCTTATCTCGGCGGCGGGAACTACAGGATACTCATAACAGCCAAGGATTACAAGAAGGCTGAAAACATAATTTCTGAAGTCAAGAACAGGATGGAGAAGACCTTCCAGAAGAAGGGCGAGATAAGCTTTGTCCGACAGGAAGTATAGAGGATAGATGATCCTGTAGCTAGATGATCCTGTAGTGGCCAAGTCGAGGCTGTTTAGGTCAAGTCAAAGAACCGGCAGTACAAGAAAAATGATGCACATCCTAAAATGTGAGAAGTGCGGCTCTTACGGCCTTTCTAATAAGTGTTCTTGCGGCGGCACGCGGCACAAGCCAAAGCCTCCTAAGTACAGCCATGATGACAAGTACGGAGACTACCGAAGGAAATATAAAGAGCAGATGGAAGAGTCGAGGACATAAGGAAAAGAGAGCGTGTTCATGTTCATACTGAGCGCGGCACTGAGAAAAAGAGAGTGAATGATGATGACAGCCGAATGGAAGATTACTATCCATAAGAAGGTAGCCAGCAAGAACGCTGTCATGTTCGAAGGCATGCCAGGCATAGGCAACGTGGGGAAGATTGCTGCAGACGTGCTTGCAGAGCAATTGAAGGCAGTTTGCGTCGCCACATTCTTCTCTTACTGCCTCCCGAACTCTGTCTTTGTCCAGGAAGACAACACTGTCGAGCTGCCTAAGATAGACCTCTATTACAAGAAGGTCAAGGGGCGCGACTTCTTCTTCCTCCTGGGAGACGTTCAGCCTATGAAGGAAGAGGACAACTACATGTTCACAGAAGCCGTGCTGAAGACTGCGAAGAGCTTTAAGATAAAAGAGGTTATAGGCCTTGGTGGCATTGGCCTTCAGGAGGAGCCCATGGACAGCCAAGTCTACTGCATAGGCAACGACAAGGCATTCGCCAAGACATTCGAAAAGCTGGGAGCAAACACCAAGCTCTACGGCGTCGTAGGGCCGATAATGGGCGTTACAGGGCTGCTCCTCGGGCTAAGCGCAAACTACGGGATGAAATCAGCCGCCCTCCTCGCAGAGACCTATGCGGGGCCGATGCACATAGGACTCCAGGAAGCTCGAGGGCTCATGAAGATGCTCATCAAGAGATACAGGCTAGGAGTGAATCTTGACCGATACGAGAAAGACATAAGCCGCCTAGAGACAGAGCTCAAGCCGAAAGCAAGGCAGCAAGAGCTCATCGAACAGGAACAGGAAGGCCACCATCACGACACGAGCTACATCGGATGAACCCGCGTTTTCTAATTTGATCAATGCAGGACGTGTCCGTATAAGGACGAGAATATCCGTTCCATCTACGATTAACTTTATATACTCCAACTCCTGAAAACAGCCTATAAGGGTAAAAAAGAGGTAAAGAGGATCAGACATAAGAAACCGGTCCGAACTAGAGCGCAGGTTAGCTTGGAATTCCTGCTCGTGATAGGCTTTGCTCTGCTGATGAGCCTGCCTCTCATTTTCATCTTCTACAAGCAGTCAGAGACGCTCAACACTGAGGTAGCTGAGAGCCAGGTCGACAAGATCGCGAACACGATTAGGGACGCGGCCGACGAGGTCTATTATCTGGGCGCGCCCAGCAAGAAGACATTGAAGATTTACATGCCAAAGAACGTGCTGAACATCACTATCATGGATAACAAGATCATCTTCAACGTGACCTCTCCTAACGGGAACTACGAGGTCGTTAAGTGGAGCGCTGCTAATTTTACCAGCGCAAGCGAGATAAGCCCTGGCCCGGGCGTCAAGAACATAGTCTTGGAAGCCCAGACGTTCCAGGTCGACGTGTCAGACTATTGACATCATTGACTCTGAGGAGTCGTCTCATTCACATGCTTTTCAAGGGAAAGGGGAATGTAATAATGGCAAGGGGACAAATAGCTCTAGAGTTCGTGTTCATCCTCATTATGATACTGGTGGTGGTCACGTCTTTTGCATGGACTGCTTACTACCTATATGCAGGATACTCTGAGGAGGATGTCCAGACGGGCATGCAGGACTTAGGATATTCGCTACAGAACGAGGTGATACTTGCATCTGTTGTGGAGCCAGGATACCAGCGTAACATCACCGTCCCTGAAGAGGTGAAGGGCGCCGCGGTCAACATCAGCGGAACCGAAAACGAGATAATCATATCCTATAAAGGAGATGACATGCTCTTCCTGATACCGAACGTGACCGGGTCATTTGCTACAGGATACAACCTCCTGAAGAAGAATGCGGACGGGACGCTGACGATTGAATGACCTTGATGGATCAGCGCAATGATTCCCTGTGGGGCATGTCATGGCTGTGCGGAAAGGCGCAATGACCAGTGAGATTTATTGGATGTTTATTGGATGAGTGTGAAGATGGATAAGAGAGGGTACAAGCGAGGGCAGATGTGGATAATGGACGCTGCGCTAAGCCTCATACTCTTCGCTGCCGCCGCGATAATATCATTCAATATAATACTGAACAGCATGGCATCGAACACCGACTTTGATCACATTAAGGAGGATGCCTCGAAGATAAGCGAGTACTTGCTTTCCGAAGGGGTGCCGGAGAATTGGAATGCCTCGACCATGATAAGGCCTGGCTTTGTCACGGGTGGCCGCCTGAACGCGACGAAGATCATCCTGGGCATGAACTTCACGAATGCCAGCTATGCCGTCATGAAGTCAAGACTGCAGACAAACTATGATTTCCTCGTGGTATTCGAGAACTATTCCGGTGACGTCGTGGATTTCGGGGACTACTGCGTCTTCGGCGACCCGAACGTGAAGATAGAAGGCAACCTGACCTCGCCTGTGAACTGCACCTCTGTCAACTTCACTACGACGACATACACGAACCTGGTGGTCATTAACAGGTTTGCAGTGCTGTCATCAGACATAGTGAGGATGGTCGTGTATGTGTGGGATTGAGTTAGGAACAAGCACGGAATCATATTGTGTTGTAAAGTACGTTAATAAGAGGAATGAATCATGACTGACAGGATTGCCGGAAGGCGCATGAAACAAGGGTTCATATTCACCATGGATGCATTCCTGGCGGCAGCCCTTCTCGTAGGAGGGCTCGTGCTCATAGCTCAATACGCAGTGAACGAGCCGCCTAAAGAGAGCATGCAATACGTGACCGTAGACCTGCTCACTGCGCTCTCCGAAATAAGGATGAGCGACCTTGACGCCGCCACGTTCAATTATTATAACTCCACAAGCATCTATACAGGATATGACATGTCAATACTTGAGCAGATAGGGACTTACTGGGCTGCTAACCAGACGACGCTTGCGGAGAGCCTGGCAGACCGCTTTCTCGCAGGCTTGCTTCCAAATAGCACTGGATTCGAGCTGGAGATGGGGTCGGATACGTTCTACATCCAGAACGGATCGGCCAACCTAGAGCTCTATGCCGCGGACAGGATGATAACAGGAGTGCTGCAAGGCTCTCCTTTGGAAGGATCGACATCCTCGGCCTATCTTAGGAAGATAACTGACAAGAGAACGAGCAGCTACGCCTACTTTGGAGGTTTCGTAGGCCAAGGGAACCTAACGTTCTTCCTTGAAGACGTTCCTTCAGACGTCTCAAGCAGCGATATATCAAGCATGATCTTGGAGGCAGAGTCCGGAGGAGACTTCGAGCTTCGCATAAATGGGGTTTATTGCACGCAACTTAACACTTCCAACCAATCAATGGCTCCGGATATCTGGGACATAACAGGCTGCAACGCCTCCATCACTCCAGGGACGAATAATATCTCGCTCTCATATAGCGACGTGGACGATGCCTATCTCGTCGGAGGATACATACGCGTAGACTACAAGACCGATGAGCTGCACCAGGGGATCGCCATAACCAATGACACGTACAACTTCCCTGAGATAAGAGGGCTTGTCAATTTCTATGACGCGTTCTACATACCAGGCAACCTGACTTACATGAGAATATACCTGCATTACCTGGCCAACCACAGCGTCCAGGCCTTCAACAGTACGTTCTACCTCACCATCGGGAATGACACTGTATTCGCTGACTTGGATTCCACGACGGAGCAGACCGTGACCATAGACAACCCTGTGCTGACAGGACTTATGAACTATTCTGAGATAAGCGGGAAGACCGTGCCTCTTAGGATGGGATTCGAGAACGTCACTTACTCCTCCAACCTTCTCGGGAATTCCCAAGTCATGCTGATCACAGATGTCAGCGGAAGCATGGACAGTCAGATGGGAAGCAGCAGTACAGGGACTGCGAGGAACTGCGACAACCCCAGCGTCAACAACAGTGACACTACTAGGTTAAGTGTCGCCAAGTGCCTTGACAAGGAGTTTTCTCAGAATGTCCTTAACATAACTGGGAACACCTTAGGTCTCGTGGCTTACTCCACGACTACCATAGATGCATGGACCGTGCCTCTGACCACCAACGACACCCTTCTGGAAGATACAATAGGGACTGCAGACCCTGAGACAGGATACAGCACAGATGTCTACACTTGCATATGCTGCGGGATAAACAGCGCCCGCGACGAGCTTGTAAGCGGAGCCACGGCGACGACCTTCATCTCAGCAGGTGCGACCTGGCTTTACAACACTACGAACTTCACAGGAGCTCCGCAGAACGATTCTGAAGGGGACGCTTGGTACGAAGTCGATTTTGATGACTCTTCCTGGGGAAGCGGCGCTGCCATAATCGGATTCGACTCGGGCGGTGGCGGTGTGACAACAGATTTGGGAGAAAGCGCAATCCCAACCAATATAGAATATGTCGACTTATGGGAATATGCTGGAGACACTTCAGGACCACCAAACGATTTCACATCAGCCACTCTCAACAGCACTGCTAACACGTACGGCTACGCTGCAGCCAATGACGGTTGGGACTGGGACGCAGGGACTTATGGCTATGACACGGACGTAGATTTCAACGGAGCCGCAGGAGGAAGGCTCGATATGGACTTCCGCACAAGCCCTGGAGATGAGAACAACTGCAACAACTACGACTGCTCAGGTTCCTATGCGATAACCGTGAATATAACAGACTCTATGATAATGCGCCTGAACAACAACGGTTCGGCAATGCTTCACTTCTATTATGAGTGGGATGGGAACAATTATCCTTTCAATACATTTGACCAGGTGTGGATCAAGGGGAAGTTCATCGAGCCCGATGGGACTGAGCATTGGCTCGGCTCAGACCTTGATGATTCGCACTATGCTTCAGACTCAGACCCTGAGATATGGGCTGTCGACAATCCTGACCAGGACTTCTCAGGATATGGGCTCTACGACCTAACAGACTGGATCGATTCGGCAGGGTTATACTATTTGGACTTGGGAGGAAAGCTTCGCGCCAGCGATGACGACGAGTGGGGAGACATCTATTTTGACGACATCCAGATCAAGGTGTCTAACCACACAGACCATTATTACTTTAGGAAGCACTTCACGATATCAGACCTTGATGATGTCAGGAGGGGCTTCTTTAACCTCCTGAGCGATGACTTAGTGACAATATACCTCAATGGGAATGAGATCTACCATCAAACCAATGCAACTGACGGCACTTATTGGGATAAGAGAGGAGTATACATTGCCCCGGGTAACTTTAGGCTTGGAGACAATGTCGTGGCCGTCGATCTTATCAATGAAGGAGGGGATGCAAAGTTTGACCTTGAGCTTATAGGAGTGGACCAGTCACAGCTCGGAGCCATGCTCGTCATGACTGACGGGCAGGCCAATAGGGAATGTTCCGAGCAGGGCACGACAGGAGACCTTGATAACGACGGCACTGCTGATGAAGGCGGGGATGACGCTGTGAAGGCTGCATGCGATGCCAGAGAGGATTGGGGCATACAAGTATTTGCCGTGGGTTTCAGCACAGAGGCAGAGCTGGGAACCATTCAGGGAATCGCAGAATGCGGCGAAGGAATCTACACTATGAGCGACAACACCTCTGCCCTCTCAGACTTCTACAATGAGGTGGTTATTAACATAATATCCGCTACTATCAGGAGCCAGACCGTGATATTTGACTCAGGAAGCCTATCTTACAGCAACCTTTACGCGGCCAGCAATATCTACTACGAATATGATCCTGTCATTAATGACCCACAGCCCAACGAGATAAGCGTGGAGATGCAGACTGAGCCTTTCAACTCTTGCAATCCTACGATAACCATCCCTCCAGGGATAAGGGTAGCGGATGCCAAGCTGACGAGCTATTCAGGATCCCACTGGACCAAGGAAGTGTTAGTGAATGGACAACACGTATTCAACCTGTCAAACTACAACAACGATTACATCTTCCTCGGAGACCCTTATCTCGTGCATGTTCCTGCTTCGCTCATACAGAATGGGTCCAACACAATGTATATATCGACAGGCGATTCTCCGACTAACGACACTGGCTGCAGCGACAACAATACATTCATCTACACCGCCCTCGTCCCATCGACGACTACCAGGTCAGACGTCGTCGAACTGACAGAGGGATGCAACTGGACAATCCAATTTGAGGATGACACGTTCAGCACCAAGACTATACCGGCAGGCTATGATGGACCTAATGCCTGCCATTACATCGAGACCAACAATACCTTGGCACAGGGAGCGTATAATCCAGTGGACGCCTATGACATCGCGGTATATGATCTTCTAAAGGCGCTGGACTTCGACAATAACGGCAAGGTATTTGTGAATCTTGATGCAGAGGACATAGAGATTGTAATCACCACAATCTCCTCAGTTCCCTACTTGTGGGGGCCAAGCCTCATGAGGGCTATGATTTGGAGATAAAATGATGTGATGCAATGACTGGAGACTGCCAATGATTGGAGAATGCCAATGACTGGAGACTGTAATAGAGGAATGATGAGAAAGAGAGTATTGATGGGAAAGCGAGGGATGGGAAAGCGAGGCCTTTTCTACATATACGTATCATCCTTGTTTCTGCTTATCATCATGTCCGTGTTCTTCATATCCGGGGAGTATAAGTTCACAGACCGACAAGACATCATGGAGACGCGAGTCCTAGCCATAAACGACTTCCTTAAGGACATTGAGTTCGACTCTAAGAGGGTGATGTACGTTGCCGGATTCCGCTCCCTAATAGCGCTGGAAGATTACATCTCCCAGAAAGGATCTTACTTGAATGACACTGAAGAGCTCTTTAGGGTTGCTTTCTTCAACGGCACAGTCAACGGAACCCAAGTAGACGTGCTGCTTAACTCCAGCTATTCGGATTACCTTGTAAGGCTCAAGGTGCTGGCTCAGAGGATTGGCATTGACATAGACGTAAACGTGACTAACATCATGCTATATCATGACTCTCCCTGGAGCATCAAGATAGTCATATTCTCGGATGTGTATGTAAACGATACTAGGGGGTTGGCTGAGTGGGTGTTTCAGAAGAATTATACCACGACTGTCCCTTTGCAAAACATAAGAGATCCTATATACAGCGTTGGGACTTATGGAAAGGTTCCGAACACCATCAGGATGCCGAACGGCACTGACTTCGTGGATTCAAGCGACAACGACACGACCGTCCTGCAGCTCCACCTGAACAATAGCTATTACATGGAGAACACCAAGGCCCCGAGCTTCATAATGAGGCTTTCAGGGAACTTTTCCCCCTCTCCTTATGGGATCGAGAGCTTAGTCTATGTGCCAGAGCTAGACGTGCAGGAAGTAAGCTACTCCTCTGACAAGAGCATAGTGGACTACATTTTTTTCACTAACATCACAGGTTACTCTGCCAGGGCCTGCAATGTGCAGAACATGCCTGCCTGGTTCACGATAGATTTAAATCACACCTCGGACTATGAGGTAGATGACCTGAACTTCACGACGTGCTGAAGGGCGTTTATTAGGTTTCAGCGATAGGTTCCAGCAATAGGTTCCAGCGATAGGTTCCAGCGATAAGGATTTGGGTTTGATGGCGGCTGATAAGGCCGTGGTAATAGAGGATAGGGGATGATACATAACAAGACGAAAGGGTTCACGATAATTGCCAACCAGAAGATAGCAAGGAATATCCTGAGGAAAGGATTGGGGCTGATGTTTAGGAGCAGGCCGGATTACTGCCTTATATTTCCTTTCAAAAATTCCAAGAAAGTAGCTCTTACTATGTGGTTCGTCTTCTTTCCCGTTGACGTGTTGTTCCTTGACGAGCACAAGAAAGTGGTGGATATAAAGAAGGACTTTAGGCCCTTCACCCACTACACCCCTAAGAACAAGGCATCTTTCATACTGGAATTCCCTGCCGGAGTACTCGGACAGACAGGGCTAGGGGATGAAATCGAGATAAACGGTCTTTAGCAGAAGGCTCGGTGAAGGGCGCGGGAATGGGCAATGGCCATGATCCGCCCAGCGTTTCTGTCGGAAGATGCATGGTGCATAGAAAAGTATTTATATCCACGATTTCAGAGATTAACGTAAAAAAGAGGATGTAACTAACTTGGCAGAAGGAAAAAGCATAGAGACGGGAGTAGACAAGCTGGTTGAGCTTGTCAACAGGAAAAAGAAGATCGCTCTGAGGGATGCTGCAAAGGAGTTGGGAATAAGCAACGAAGTGGTGCAGGAATGGGCTGATTTCCTTGAGGACGAGGGCCTGATCTCAGTCGAAGACCGGCTGAGCAAGACTTACCTTTGCGAGCGGAAGCTGTCCAAGGGAGAGGTTGAGAAGAAGACCAAGGAATACTCTTCTAAGAAAGATGCCTTTGTCAGGAAGGTAGAGACTGCCATAACATCTCTTGAGAAGGAATCTGACGGCCTTGGCCGCATAAAGCAGGAATTTGAGAAGCTGAAAGATGCCATTGGCGGCGACATCGACATGGTTAAGGAGGAGCTGGCTGAACTCCGTCACTATGAGGATCTAAAGAAGAACATCGACAAGGAAGTGTTGCAGCAGAGGCTTGACTACCAAGCGATGATAGACAAGGTCCGCCGCAAGATAACAGAGGAGAAGAAGCTCTACGAATCATTTCTCGATACTGTCGGGAACGAGAAAGGCAGGATAGAAGAAGTTAATGTTGAGCTTAACTTCCTGCAGAAGAAGCAGGAGACCCTTCAGAAGAGATTCGAGGCCCTCCAGGCGATAATGAAGAGCGTCCAGGAAGACCTTGACCAGCAGAGGTTTACGCTTAACCAGTCGTTGGAGACAATCCAGACGAAGATAGCGGATTCTGAGAAGCTGAAAGAGCAGATGAAATCGAAAATAGAGCTCGAGGTCGAGCCTATCATGAAGAAGGTGAAGGACAACGAGGAGAGGATACTCGCAGTCCAGAGTTCCATCCTGCAAAAGATAGTTGCGAAACACAAGGAGATTGACAAGTACAAGCTCAAGAGCACAGAGGCTGCAGAGAAGCTTAAGTCTTTCTTCGAGAGAAGAGCTAACATTGAGGGCTTGCTGACGACGATCGAGAAGGATAAGGCCAGTATAGAGACCGAGCTCAAGGGATTGATCGAAACGGCGAAGAAATTTAACCTTTCTATCAAGAGCAGCGACGTCAAGAAGCACATCAAGACCTTGAACGAGAAGCTGAAGAAGATTGACCGCGAGAAGCAAGGCCTGCGCGCAAAGCTCTCAAAGCTGACTGAGCTTGTCAGGAAGAAGGATTAAGAACGGAAGAACGGCGCGCTTATTTCTGATGTCTTATTTTTTTTCTTTCATATTATCTCTTACATATTATCTGTTGTTTACTGAGTTGGAAGCCCGAGCTTCTGCCTGATGAGCTCTTGGAACTTCTTCAGAGATCCCAAGCCGAATAACAGGAGGAATTCTCCTTTCAATCCTTGGGAAGGCACTGAGAATCGCGTGTTAATCATGAGGATGTCTTTGTTGAGATTTGATTTGATGAGCCTCACCATGAAGCTAAGGATAACATTCTTCTTGTTGACAGCGAATATCGGGTCCTGCAAACCCGCCTGTATGCCAAGGAAGTCAGTGAGGGACTTAAGGTATGAGTCTGTGACCTCCTTCCCGATCTTCGTCACGTATTCCTTACTCTCCTCATTTATCTCCTGAAGAGTGCCTGGAGGCTGGTTCTTTATAATGTCAACAAGCTTTGTCGCGTTCTCCCTGTTGAACATAGTCACTATGCTCCCAGAGATATCTCCCTCAACCCTCAGGAACGTCGACACGACGTGGTCCTGCTCCTGATTCTGGTATTGGTTGAAGAAATCCTCAGTTGGGATGATCTGCAGGTTCGTCAGCTCCATCTCGACCTTCTGCGAGATTATGTTGCTAAGTTGGGTAGACGCGTTTCCCGATCCGATGTTGCCGATTTCTTTCAATGCATCCACTTCCATGGCGCTCAGCGATATCTTCTCATCCAAGACGACTGCCTGTTTGCTTCCGCTTCCGGAGCTCTCGTCCTTCTTGGTCTCAATCTCAAAGTCGGGCACTGTAGCGAACTGGTGGTCAACGATGGAAGTAAGGCCCTCTATCAGGGTCGAGTTGGCTTCGTTCACAAAGATGAATGCGGGGAAATGGTTCTCCATGCATATCTTCCTCAAGTCTGTCATAAGGGTCTGGATCTTCTGTATTGAGTTGTAGAATTGTAGCGCATCCAGGATGTCGATTACCATGAATCCCATGTCCGGATTCTTCTTGAGGATGGTGTTTATCCCTGTAGTGATCCCGCTTAAGTCCTCAAGGTTTAGCAGGACGTATATGTCCTCCTCTTTCGGGATGAGATCCGCGATAAGGGTTATTCCGTCGATAAAATGCAGCTTTCCTATGTCTACGCCTTCGCGCCCAAGGACGCTCTTGTCATTAATCGAGGGATATTTGAAGTTGATGATAGTTCCCGAAGACTGGTTCCTGACTGTGAGTTTATTAATGAGAGAGACGTACCTCTCGTGGAGGTTTTTTGGATTAGCATAGATGATGTTTAAGCCATGAAGCTCCATAGTCATTACCCATTTGGATTGACATTTAAAAATTTTTCTGATTATTCGGGCTCTGTTCAAAATCTTTCGTAGCCCGCTGCGACCGCTTATTAATAACGTCCTTTAGCCGAGTCTAGTCTGACCGTATGGCATTTC
>JAFGBP010000031.1 GCA_016933095.1 Candidatus Woesearchaeota archaeon
CTCGATACGAGGAGGGCGGTCCGAAGTGCGTCCTTGTTGGCAGGCATCGGAGGCTCCTCGTCGATCTCCACGCCGCACGTGATGTCGTCATATCCTTGATAGATGAAGTATTTCTGCTTCTTCTGCTCATGAAGCGCAGCTGCGTCTACCTTGCCGCTCTCTCCGGCGCTGGCTCTAAGCCGCCTCACGATCTCGAAGTCTGGCTTGTCGCGCCTGATCTCGGTGGGGCAGTTGCAGAAGAGCTTCTTGCCTTCAAGCTGCTGGTGTATCTCGATCCCGCACTTGAAACCGAGCTTTTCATAATCTAATTCTGAGTGCGACATGTGATCATCTCTTCTTCTTAGGCGCATCGCTGGTCTCGCAGGAGTCTCCTGCAGCATTTTTCTTGAAGAACGACTTCGTCATGCATACAATCCAATTCCAGTGCAGTATCAGATGGACCAGGGCAAGCGCTATCATTATGATTCCCGCCCAATCGTGGTAGAAGGTCCATGTTTCCTTGGTTACTCCGAGGAATTCCTGGAGCCTTCCTTGCCTCACGCCGCTTGGCATGAAGATGAATAACAACATTCCCGTCACTGCAGTGACTATGAATGATAATCCTAGGATTGCGTCTACGATGTAGTTGACTTTTATCTTATTCATATCCTGTTAACCTCTCTTGTATTCTATATCAAGAATGTCTCTTTCTCGCTTCTCTCGCTCAGCTCTCCTCGCAGGTTCTTGCCGAAGAGTTCCGATGCCTTCTGTCCTGAGTTGGTCGATAGAAGCCACGCGAGCTTTATGAACGCTGTCTCCGGTGTCATGTCGCAATAGTTGCCCAGGAGCCCGATCTCTAGAAGGTCTCGGCCCGGGCTGTAGACGTTCATGTTGACTCGTCCGTAGATGGTCTGGGTCGTCATGACTATGGGCATCTTGCCTGCGAGCCTTCGGATTTCGCTCTTGATAAGGTCGTTCTCTTCGCTCTCGTCATCCCCCTTGATGATGGATGCGTGTCCAAGGCCAGTCCCTTCAATTATGAGGCCGTTGAACTGCTCGTATCCTGCGAGCTCTGAGGCGTACATCTGGGGGTGCATCTTGACGATACCGACCTTTATTTTCTCATCGAACAGCTTGACCTTGAACTCGTCTTCTGGCTGCGGCACTTCCCTCATGATCTTGACTTGCTTCTTCTTGTAGTCGACCTTTGCTATCGGCGTCTTGTTGATGGGCCTGAATGCGTCTCTCCTGCTAGAGTGCATCTTGCGGGCATTCACTCCTTCGATCACGAGGCAGGTCTCGTCGTCTAGGTTCTCGTGCATGCATATGAACACTCCCTTCATCCCTGCGTGCGTGATGAACGTGACCGCGCTTAGCAGGTTGACTGCAGAGTCTGTGCTGGGCCTGTCGCTTGACCTCTGGCTTCCGATAAGCATGACTGGTACAGGAACATTCTTCAGCATGAAACTAAGCGCCGCTGCAGTGTAGTGCAGGGTGTCTGTGCCGTGCGTTACTATGACACCCTGGGCACCTGCCTTTATCTCCTTCTCCACTGCCCGGGCTATCAGGTTGTAGTGGTGGAATCGCATGTTCTCGCTCATGATGTTCGAGATCAGCTGGGACTTGATGTTAGCGAGCTCTAACAGCTCTGGAAAGGTCTGTATGATTTCTTCGGGTGTGAACTTGGCGACGACTGCGCCTGTAGAATAATCGACTTTCGAGGCTATCGTGCCTCCTGTGTGGAGGAGCGAGACTAATGGCAGCTTCTTGTCTGGCTTTGCGACCTTGACGCTTGCCTCCTTATCCTTTTTCTCCGCAAGGGTCTTGATCTCAGATATGGACTGCTTGTTCACCCCGATGTTGTAGCCTGACTTCAGCTTCAGGAAAATAAACTTATTGTCTTCCTTGACAAACACTCCCTCGTGAAGAAGCGAGTCGGTCTTTACAGATATTGCATCGCCCTGCTTCAAGCTCAAATAATCACCCTTATCCTTCTAGGACGGGACAAGGGCTTTTTATAGTTTACGAACCTGTGCGAGAACTCTGCTCCCTATCGCTTCTTCTTAGGCTTTGGCTTGGCCTTTGGCTTCGCCTTCTTGGCAGATGCGCTCCGGATCCTACGATCAGCCGCTTTCTCCACCTTGTAGGCTTCGGTCGCGACCCTGTTCGCGAATCCGCGAAGCAGCATGAGCGCCTTCTTGTCATAGCCGTGCTTGTGGAGCGTGGTCGCCCCTGCCTTGATAGTCGCTATCGCTGCAATCGCTGCGACGCCTAGAACTTTCTTCTTTATGCCCATGGGATCACCTTTTCATGATTTGAGACTATTTTAGATGTCTCTGGAGAAACAGGTTTTTAAAGGTTGCGAGTCGTACGTTCTCATAACCTTTTTAAATCCTTTTTTTTAATATTGGTCTCATGCACTTTTTCGATTCCCGCAAGGAGCTTCGCGTGCCTATGATAGTGAATCCTGTTTTTAATCTCCTGACAAACCTCATGCTGCCTGTGCTTGCAATCTACTTCCAGAGCGTGGGTATCGAGGAGCAGTGGCTCGGGGTCATCTTCTCGTTCCTACCGCTCTCTTTGATACTGTTCTCACCTGTTGTCGGGATAATATCTGATCACGTCGGGCGGAAGAGGGTTATATACGCTGGGGCTGTGGCTGAGACGCTGTCTGTCGCCATCTACATCTGGCTTCCTACAATACCGATGATAATCCTGGCCAGGATCCTATCGGGGATTGGCTGGGCTGCTTTCTCTTACATACTGCTAGCGAAGGTCGAGGATAAGGTGAAGGACGGTGAGCGAGGCTCCTACATGGGCCTTTTCCTTGCAGTATCGTACATCGGCCTCCTCATAGGACCTATTGTCGGAGCTTACTTCGCTGACAAGTACTCTCTTAGGATGCCTTTCATACTGGCATTCTTCGGGCTCATATTCATGATCATCTGGCTTGTCTTGTGGAAGAGCCATCATAAGCCTGCCTTAAAGAAGAGGGATTTCAACCCTTTGGCCACTATCGGGATGTTCATGTCTGTCAGGAAGCTGCGTGCAATCGCTTACCTGGGCATGTCCATGCACATGCGCCTGCCGGTCTTCAAGATCTTCATCCCCCTGCTCGTCTTGGAACTTGGTTATGGGGTGAAAGAGGTCGGTATCGTGTTCTTCCTTGTCAACGTCGCGCACCTGATCCAGATGCCTGCCGGGAAGGTCGTTGACAAGAAGGGAAGCGCTCTGATAATAATCATCTCTGTGCTCGGGGCTTCGGCGGCATACATGATCGCTGGCTTTGCCTTCTCGCTCTACGCGCTTATATTCGCGCTTGTTCTCGAGGCCGTCGCCGAGTCTTTCTGGAACGTCTCGGCCGTCACTTACATGGCGGAAATCGGTGAGCGAAACAAGTTCGAGGGAGTGGTCGTCGGGAGCTACTCTTCCCTTGCGAAGGTCGGGCACTTCGCGTTCAGCCTAGTCTCAGGGTTCATCGCCGTCGCTTTCGGGATCAGGTCTTTGTTCTTGATCTGTGCAGTCGCTTCTCTTGTCGTGTGCGCAGTGCAGGCTAGGACCATACTTGAGAAGCCTGTTGCAAATGTTGCTCAGAGCCGTTGAGAATAAGCTTGCCGTCTCTTGTTATGTTCGGGTTCATGCGACGTAGTCTACGAACTTACTGAACCTGACTCCGGGGACTTTTTTAATGAGATAGTCTTTAAGGTCGCCGTTTACAGCACCTATTAGGCTCTCGATACCTACGTATCCTCTGTGCACAGAGACCCTGCCTGGAGTCACTCGTCCTCTCTGGGGGAGCACTGTGTTCGTGTTAGGGTGCCTCGCGTTGATCTCGAAGTTATGGGTCTTGCCGTCAGGAGAATGAAGGGCCGCGACGTGAAAGTCATAGCGCAAGTTTTTTTGTGCCAGGATTCCGCAGTACTTTATCATTGTCTCTTCCACTCTGAGATGAAGAGGTATCTGTATTTTTTCTTCTGTTCTTCCTGCAACCATCTTCTTTCCTGCATTCATTGATATCACCCATAGTAGCTAGGTCTGCTGTCCTTCATCTCCTTGCCCCGGGCCGCCCTGAAATTGTTCTCGAGCTCTGCGTAGGCTTCCTCGACTTCCTTGGTGGATGAGGGCTTTACCTTGTCCATGGCCATCTCGAAGTGCTTCATCTTGATGGTCTTGGCTTCCATGTCTTCACGGAGGGCGAAGATCGCTGCTTCGCGGCAGATCGACTCGATGTCTGCGCCGACGTATCCTTCGCTCTTTGCCACGAGCTCGTCTATGGTGACATCCTTGTCAAGAGGCATGCCTCTCGTGTGAACCTTGAATATCTCGACTCTTGACTCCTGCTCTGGGGCCGGTACTAGGACGATCCTGTCGAACCTTCCAGGTCTCAAAAGCGCTGTGTCCATGATGTCGGGCCGGTTCGTGGCTCCAATGATCACGATGTCGTTCAGGCTCTGCAATCCGTCGATCTCTGTCAATAATTGGTTGACGACTCTCTCGGTCACGTGGTCGTCTCCGCTTCCTCCACGCCTTGGCGCGAGAGAGTCTATCTCGTCGAAGAATATGATCGTAGGGCTGGTCTGGCGCGCCTTCTCGAATATCTTCCTGACGGCCTTCTCTGATTCGCCGACCCACTTGCTCAGGAGCTCCGGCCCTTTTACGAGTATGAAGTTGGCTTTCGATTCTGTTGCGACTGCCTTTGCAAGCATGGTCTTCCCAGTTCCGGGAGCGCCGTACAGCAAGACTCCCTTTGGCGGCTTGACTCCAAGCCTCCTGAAAGAATCCTTGTTCTGAAGAGGCCACTCCACAGCTTCTTTTAGCTCTTGCTTGATGTTCTCCAAGCCTCCGATATCGTCCCACTTGACGTTCGGGATCTCTACAAGGACTTCTCTCATCGCGCTTGGCCGGACGACCTTGAGTGCTTCGTGGAAGTCAGTCTCCTTTAGGACGAGCTTCTCCAGTACTTCCTGCGGCAACGGCTCGTTCTCCTTCAAGGTTACTTCGGAGAGCACTCTCCTCAGGACGGTCATCGCAGCCTCTCTTGCAAGGCTTGACAAGTCCGCGCCTACGAATCCGTAGGTTGTGCTCGCGATCTTCTTCAGGAACTCCTCTAAGAGTATGTCTCTAACCCTGTTCCTCTCATCTGGAAGCAATGGGCTCTTCTCATCGTTCATCGTCTTCTCGAAGTCGATGTGTTTGATCTTCAACAGCTTCTCAAGAGCCTTCTTCAGGACGTCCTGCTCTTCTTTCTTGTTCTTGATAAGCGCTTCGATCGATTCGTTAGGCTTCTTGGATGATAATGATCTCATCTCCTCGAACAGGCTGTCGAGCTTCCTCTCGATGTGCTTCCTTGCCTGTATCAGGTCATATGTCGGAAGGATCGGCATGTTCCTCGTGTGGACCTTAAGGATCGAGAGCCTTCCCTTCTCGTTAGGCACTCCGATCTCGAGTTCCCTGTCAAACCTTCCAGGTCTCCTAAGAGCAGGATCTAGCACGTTGGGGATGTTGGTTGCTGCTATGACAATGACCTTTCCTCTGGTCTTCAGGCCATCCATTAATGCTAGGAGCTGCGCTACAACTCGCTTCTCGACCTCTCCCTTGCTTTCCTCGCGCTTGGAAGCGATAGCATCTATCTCGTCGATAAATATGATGCTCGGAGCTTTCTCCTCTGCTTCCTTGAAAGTATTCCTTAAGTTCTCCTCTGACTGGCCGTAGAATTTGCTCATGATCTCAGGACCGTTTATGAGAATGAAGTTGGCGTTTGTCTCGTTAGCCACTGCCTTTGCAAGGAGTGTCTTTCCAGTGCCAGGCGGCCCGTGCAAGAGAACTCCTTTAGGAGCCTCGATACCCAACCTGTCGAAAATCTCAGGATGCTTTAGAGGCAGCTCGATCATCTCGCGCACCTTCTTAAGCTCCTCGTCCAGTCCCCCGATGTCCTCGTAGCTGACGTCGATGGCCTTCTCTTCCGTCGCCTCGACGGCCTTTGTAGTGTATGTTACCTTCGTGTTCTCGGTTATCAGCACTGCCTGCTTTGGCTCGCACTGTGTTACTATGAACTTCAAGTCTCCGAGGCCGAAGCCAACGGCCGTCTCGTTAAGCATCGAGAACATCTCGTCGAAGAACGGGTGGCCGGCCATGGTGTTCCTTCTCCTCTGGGTCCCGCCCAGGGATACGATGTCGCCCTTGACAACAGGCCTTCCGAGAAGACCCCTCTTGAATATGTCAGGGCTCGCCTTTATCATGACACCCTCTCTTGCAGGCGCGATTGTGACACTCTTAGCCTCCTTGACATCAGCCTTCCTTATGGTGACCACGTCGCCTATGCTCGTCTTGGCGTTCCTCCTGATAAGAGGGTCAGTCCTGATTATGTTAAGGCCCATGTCGCCAGGCAAGGCGCGGTCAGCTATGCCGACGGTAGTCCTCTCGCCTTCGATCTCGACGATGCTGCCAGGCCGGACGTCAATCTGCTTCAGGAAAGTGCTGTCTATACGGACTATGCCCTTGTTGACGTCTTCCTGGATCGCCTCCGCCACCTTAAGCTTGATCTCGTGCTTAGTCATGGGCTTCGACAATCTAGAGGGGTTTAAATAGATTGCGATGCTATAGAATACTCGGAGAGGATGCTTTGCGCAGTGTTCACTGTCACCACAACTATACGAACTTAGAGATATATTCAAGATTGTCGGCGTCCTTAAGGCTCTGGTCCACAAAATCATGAAACCTCTGCCTCAACTCTTTCATCTTCCTTTTCATCTCACTCTGCAATGCATCAATCTCTTTCTTGCTCTGCCCCGGAATCCGTTCATTGATGAATCTTGACAAATCAATCTTATTTGTGAGGTCTTCTACATCTTCCATCATTGCATAGCTGTGCTCTATTATCTTGTGCCTGCGCTGTATGATCCTTCTTAAAACGGTAGTTTGAGCTTCCACAGATTTTAGCAATAGATGCCAGGACTGCTTGATGAGGTTGGCATTATCTTCTCTGATCCCTTTCTTGGTGCTGTTGACCAAAGGGATGCAACTGTTGAACTGGTTCCAGAAACTGTTTACTTCAAGCTTCATCTCCCTTTCAAGCTGCTGGTCGCTTGCCCTGCTCTTGGCATGCCGCAATGACTTGTCAGAGTGATGGAATTCCTGCAACGAGAAATCCTTTAGCACCTGAATGGTCTCTCTTGTGACCGCCCTCTCTTTCTCCTCAATGAATCGTTTGGTCTCTTCCCATCTCGCTTTTCCTTCCGGATGATGCACGTACCTTCCCTTGGCGCTCTCCACCGCGTCCTGGACATGCTTCAGATGCATCAGGACATCTTTGGACAGGAAGACAATCCGAAGGCTCACGATCTCTATGAACTTTAGCTGGTGCTCAAATAGCATGAAGAACCTTTTCTGCTGTTCTTTGATACTTGTGATGTTTGTCGGATTTCGCAGGTTGCCCTCCAGGAGGACCTTAACCTGCCGAAGCATTACTTGGTTCCTCTCAAGCTTCCTAAGGGTCCTTCGAAGCTTTCGGCAGTCTGTATGCGGCTCTGCGCGCTCAAGAGCGTGTTCGCCCTTTACAATTTTCCAGAACAAACTTCCCATCCAGCTCATTCTCTCAGCTCACCATGGCTTCCTTTGAGTTCTCGTCATATATAAATATTTCTTTGTGAAGGGCTTAAGTCGGCGCTTGTTCCGGCTTGCTTTCTGGTACTGCGCCGCTTTATATTTGTTTGCCTGAAAAAGAGAAATAATTAATATTTTGTAGAGCTTGTTCGCTTGCCTGCTCTTTGCTGCCTTATTGCTTTATGCCGACTTTCGGCAGTGCCATGGGCGGCGGAAGGTTCATGTCTTTCGACAGGATGAGCGCTTCCACGTTGCATTTCGCGAGAACGTTGTTCAATACTTGTTCGAGTATGCTGTTGTCGAGCTTCTTGTTCTTCTTCCAATTCGCTATGACGTCTGCTGCCTTGTCCTTGTCTATAAGGTATATGACTTCTCCCTGCAATAGGATCTTGGCGATCTTCGGCTCGTAGGCTGATGTGAATTCAAAGGACAGCTTGAGGCTTTTCTTGTCGGTGTTGATGTCGAGCTTGGTCTCTTCAAGGCTTGTCACTCCGACGTTGTTGTTGATGCTTATCTTCCCTTTTACAGGGCTGAATCTCTCAACGATCATTTTTGTGAAACTGAATCCGATTACTGCCATAAATCATGCACCTCACGTAAATCTTGAAAATCTTTTTCTTGTTGTTGGGAATCCGTGAAAGCCAGGTCCTTTTTAAAACTTACTATTCTGGTTTGTGCGGGGGATTCTTTTTGCCTTTGCCTTTTTTAAGAGAGCTCGTGTCTTTCCAAAAATATTTAAACCCGCTTTCTTGTTTTTCTTCCATGCCAGAAGTGCACTACTTAGAGGATGCCGAATCAAGCAAGCTTGAGGAGGCTCTGGAGTCGGGTCTTGAAGAGGCCGGTTTCAAGCGCGGGATGACTGTCGCTGTCAAGCTTCACATGGGTGAGGGCAAGGGCATGTTCCGTCCTGAGATTGCCAAGAGGGCTGTCAGTGTCCTTTTGAAGATCGGCTGCAAGCCGTTCCTGTTTGACACTATCGTGATGTATCCTGGGCCTAGGCATATCAAGGCTGGTTATAAGGCCAATGCCATGCTTCACGGCTTCACTGAGAAGAAGATCGGTTGTCCGGTCGTTATCTCTGACGAGTTCGTCCTTGTCAAGACTGCTCACATGGAGGCTGAGGTGTCGAAGGAAATGGCTGGCGCTGATGCCATGCTTGTACTCACTCATTTCAAGGGCCATGACTGCGCGTCTTTTGGAGGCAGCATCAAGAACCTGGGCATGGGGTGCGCGAGCCCTAAGACCAAGCGTGACCAGCACTCCCTTGGCCAGCCGGTCGTCAATGACAACTGCATTGCCTGCGGCATATGCGAGAAGGTGTGCCCGTTCCATGCTATCAAGGTGTCTGATAAGTGCCACATCTCTTATTCTAGGTGCATGGGCTGCGACACCTGCCATTACAACTGCCCTCATGGGGCGCTTGACATCAAGGTGTCTTTCGAGGCTCTTCTCTGCGAGGCTGCCGCCGCTGCCCTCCAGCCTTTTGATAAGAAGCCTGTCTTCTTCCTGAATGATGTGAGGAACATCACAAAGCACTGCGACTGCTTCCCGTTCCCTGGCGATCCGGTTGCTAAGGACGTCGGAGTTTTGCTTTCAAAGGACATCGTGGCGATTGACCAGGCTAGCCTTGACCTCTCGAATAAGCAGGAGGGGAAGAATTTCTTCAAGCTGCTGCACCATCACGACCCTTATCTCTCGACGAAGGAGGCTGAGAGGCAGGGCATGGGCAAGCAGGAGTATTCTCTTGAGAAGATATGATCTCGGGTCTTTCTTATATTCCCTTCCATATCCTCTCGAACTCTCTGATGTACTCTTCGACTGTCGCAGGCTCCCTTATTATCAGCAGGTTCTCGTCGTTCCTCTCGTTGCCTGACTCTGTGGGGTTGTAGCTGCCGGTGATGACTGTCTCGTTGTCGATTATGAAGACTTTGTGGTGCATCTTGCCTTTCCCGTCCTTTCCTGCGGCTGTCTTGACGTCC
This sequence comes from Candidatus Woesearchaeota archaeon, assembly GCA_016933095.1. Classification (GTDB taxonomy): domain Archaea; phylum Nanobdellota; class Nanobdellia; order Woesearchaeales; family SM23-78; genus SM23-78. Next base: position 9,561 of record JAFGBP010000031.1, read on the forward strand.
ATCCCCGCGCTCTTCATCCAGGGGTATTCTGAGTATTCCCTGTTGGAAGCGACTTGGCTCTTGTCGAACACTCCTTTGACCTCGATGCAGTCTTCTCTTGCCATTCTTATGAGTTCCTTTCCTATCTGGTCTGACGTGAAGCTGAACGTCATGAAGTAAACGCTCTCATCCGCTTTTCTTAGCTCTTTCATAACTTGGCTTTCGCAGCCGTCTTCGGGGCAGAAGTAGTTCTCGAGCTCTTGGCTGTTGAAGATGATGCTTGTCTTTCTTGTCGGCACATTCTTCTTTCCTTCTCTTATCTCATCCCATTCCTTCTCATAATTGGAGACGAGCGTGGGCGATCTTATGATCAGCATGTTGTTGGCGTTCTTCTCAAAGCCATTCTTCGTCGGGTTAGTCGATCCTGTGACGACCAGGTCTTCTCCTCCTGCGCTAGACACGTTCCTGAGGATGAATATCTTGTCGTGCATGAGTCCCGGGTTCTCCTGGTCTGTGCTCGCGACTGCTGTCCCGTATCCGCCGTGGTTCTTCTCGTAGACTAGGATGTCGACGTTCTCTCCTTTCTTTTTTAGCGCGTCCAGGATCTCGGGCGCGTCTAGGTCGTAGAGCGCTGCCTGAACAGACGCGGAGGATGATATGAGTGCTGCGAGAGTCTGTTCGCAGTCTTCCTGCATCGTGAAGCACGTGCCGATCGTCCCGTTCTCTTGGATGACGGCGCTATTGCTGTTTCCTGCATGGCCTTCTCCTGTCTGGTATGTGCATGCGATGAGGAAGATGAGTGATCCGAATAGGATTATCTCGAATGCTTGCTTTGCGTCGGGGAGGTGCCTTTTTTTTCTTTTTTCTTCCATTCGGCAGAGTTTTTTTCACTCTTTAATATAGCGCGCGCTTCTTTTTTCGGAAAAATTCGTTTGTGTGGGAAATATTTCCTCAGATTGGAAAATCATGCTTTTTTGTCTCCATTCCGTAGTGGTGCTCCAACGCAAAGTTTAAATACTTGAGTGCTATTCCTGAAAATCAAGAAAAAGCTGTGAGAAGAGTTTCTCGAGAGAAGAGGTGAGAGAAGAAATTTCTTCCACAGGAGTATGATGCTCACCTCTTTTTCCCGGGAAGACCTCGTACTGAGGTCTTCTTTGGGTTTATATTGATCAGCAGAAGCACTATCGCTTTCTCTTCCTTGCGCTCTTCTTCAGGGGCCTTGCTTGGCTTGCGGCTACGCGTCTCTTCCTGGAAGACCTCGACATGATCGCTAGCCCTACCAGCAGTCCCACGATGAAAGAGAACAGTACCGGAACAAGCAAATCAAACCTTATCCTAATCGTGAATGTCTCTTTCTTAGGGAAATACATCTCCAGATTGCTAAGCTCCAAGGTATACTCGGAGAAGATAAGACTAGACACAGCATCCTTGTTCGCGTTCAGCGAGTTGGCGTACTCGTAATAGCTGTAACCCATTATCGGGAAGAATCCCCTTCTCGACTCCTTGGCTATGACCTTCTCTGCGGCCTTGAGCTTTTCCTGGGCGAGATCGCTTACCCTGCCCGTCCCCAATGACATGCTGGACAAGAGGAGGTTGGCCTCTGCCTTTGCATAACTCGCCTTGAACAGGCACATCTTGAAATTGTCCTCGCGCGCATATTCATAAGCCGCGTCGACATCATTCCTGGTAGCCCTTAGGATCAGTGGCAGGTAGATGTTTGCATATTTGAGGCGCTCCTCAGCCTCTGATATCTTCTTTACGCAAGCTTCTTCCAGATAGCTCTGCTCCAGCTTGACAGGCTTCCCCTCAAGATCGAAGAACTTAGACCAGTAGACTGCACTGTAGTAGCGCTCGATCGCATATGCGAGGTCATCTGCGCTTATGTTCTCATTCATCTCCTCCAGGAGGTTCTTGGACTCGATAACCCTCTCCTTGACGATAATGTAGCTCTCAAGCTCTGATAAAGTGCTTATAGACCTATTCTCAAGATTCCCATCCATTGTAAGGACTGCTTCAAGCGTCTTAGCCCTGATAATATCAAGCCTCTCTGGATGGGATTCCTCAACTTCGTGGATGTTGATCTTCCTGAGATTAACCCCTAGGTTGAAGCAAAAGCTCGCAGCAGAATAGTAGTCTGCGACAGCAAAGCTCGAGTTGATCTTCCTCTCGAAGTCAAGCGTCATGTTCTGCGCCTCCTCATCAAGGCTGACCCTTGATTTGAGGCTGTATGCCTTCTGGCAGAGGGACTCTGCCACTCCCCTCATGGTCGCAGTGTACTCCTCAGGAACTATTATGCCGCCATCCTCCATCGAGAGGTCGGAATCGAAGAAATACAAAAGGGCCTCTTCCAGACTGGTTACAGGGATGACCTCTATAGTAAGGTTTGAAAGGTCGACCTCCAGAGACTGGTTTACTTCAGCCTCTCCGCCGTCATTGCTGCCGTTGAAGATAGGATTCTCGCTGATATTGATGTTATTAATGTTAATGTTCTCTCCTGTGCTCTGGTTGATTACTATGATGCTCACATCGCTCTGGTTGGCCGTGGAGTTTTTTGTCGTCGTGATCTGGATCGACTTGATGATCGGGTTGCTGTCGTTGGACTCCGAATCGTTCTGCTCTTCAGGGATCGAGAACTTGGGAATAAGGACTCTCGTGAAACCTGCTTCCTGCGCCGCCAGTGTCTTCTGGCTTATGCCGCCGACAGGGCCTATGCTTCCGCCCGAGTTGATCGTACCCGTCATTACAGTATCGTTCTTCAGCTCCAATCCTTTGAGGGCAGCGATCGTGAGCACTGTGAGGGACGCGCTCGCGCTTGGCCCCCCGACGATTGTCGAGTCAGCCCTTATGGTGTAGAAGAAATCCTTCTTGCTGCAATCCATCTCGAGGTAGTCGCACGCGATCTGGTTCGCGTACCTCGTGCTTATCTGCGTGTCGAGTTTTGTCAACGGGAACGAGTCAAGGAATATCCTTCCTGAACCGGGCATTATCTCAAGGTAAGCCTTGGCAGTGCCCCCGACTTCCTCATCTCCTGACTCGCCTACGGTGAGAAGTGTCATGTCATAATTCCTTGCGCTGGCAGGATGCGCTGCTATCAAGGTGAAGGCGATGCAAACTACCATCAATGCTGCCAGTCCTGCTCCGAATAATCTTCTTGCCATGTAATGGATTCTCCTATCCCTTCCTGTACCGTCCCCTGGCCTCGACTTCCTCAATCCTCTTGAGGACTTCCTTATAATCCTTTGCTTTCCTGTACCCTTGGAGGAATGCTGCCAGGGCCTCGTCGTACACCTTGAAGTGCTTGCTCTCCAAGGCCTGCTTGAACAGGTGGATGTCGACAGCCTTGTCCTCCACCTTGTGGGTCTGGAACGACAGGCCGAAGTCTATCAGTACGATTTCATCTTCGCCCTTGCCGCCTTTCCTTTGGTTGCCAAGTCCTTCTTTTCGGAGTATGATGTTGCTCGTAGTCAGGTCTCCGTGCACCCAGTCTGAGTTGTGCAGGTCTGCCACAATCTCCCCGATCTGCTGGGCAAGCGTAGGATCCTTGTCCAGGATTTCACGCACCTTCGCGCCTTCTATCTTCTCCATCACTATCTTCTTAGAATTATCGCTCTCGATCAAGGCTGGATGCGGCACCTTCAGGTCTTTGAGAAGCTTTGCCTCCCTCCTGGTCCTCTGGCGCCTGAGTTCCGAATCAAGATCTGGGTGGCGATAGCTCTTTGCTAATCGGTCTTTTATGATCTTTCCGTCCTTCTCGTAGAGTACTGCCTCTGCTCCCCTGGCTATTTCCTTCATCTCTTCCATGCATTAGAAGGGTGCGTGGCCTTTTTTAAAGTTTTCTCGCTTTTACTATCAGAAAAAAAGGGTGCTTGTGGGATTTGTCATAAGACCCAGGATCATGTGTTCTTGACCCCTTGCAAGCTCTGGCTTCAATTATTCTCTCAGTAGTAAACCCGCAGTCATTTAGGCTGTTGATGATGTTCTCAAAGGTGTGGTGATAGCTTATAAGATCCATCCCGCCGAGCATATTCCATTCATAGCTCTGATTGTGGAAGTAATCCCCGAACAGTTTCTCTTTCTTCCTAGCTATGGTGATCTTCTTGAACACCTCAGAAGACGGGTGGTGCATTGAGAAGACGAACAATCCTCCTCTCTTAAGAATCCTATGGGCTTCTTTGAAGAAGGGTTTGAGGTTCTTGATGTAGTGAGCTACGAGTCCGCTCACCGCTACATCGAATTCGTTGTTCTGGAAAGGTGTCTTCTCCACGCTTCCGACGTGGAACTCTATTTTCGGGTTCTCTTGTCGGGCTGTCTTTATCATGGCCTCTGAGAGGTCGATGCCTTTGACCTTTCCTCCCAGCGCAATTATCTTTCTGGTGTGGATTCCAGAACCGCATCCTATATCGGCTATCTTCTTGTTCTTTACGACAGGCTTGAGAAGGCTTCTTAGGGCGGGCCATTCTACATATCGATTCCAGAAGCTAGTCTTTGGATCCTGCATCTTTTGGTGGTATTCCTTACAATGCTTGTTATAGCTCTCTCTGATCCGGGACTTCATGGAATGGATGTGAGAGACATGATTTTAATATTTTATTGTTCACTCATTTTTCTCTTCGCTTTCCCGGATTATTCTCTTAATATACTGAACCTGGTCTTCCCTTAGCCTTTGCATGACGTATTCGCAGCTTCTTCCAAGTTTCTCCAGGTAGTATGCGTTAGAGTCCAGGGCCAGTTGGTCTGTCATGAATTGCAGGCGCAGGCTGGGCCTTCTTGTCAGCTCATAGGCTGCGACTGCTGCATATGCTAGCTTCTCGTGGTAGCTTGAGAACACGTTCAGGGGAGTCTTGGAGTCTGTCAGGTTGATGTTGAGTTTTACTCTGTGCTCCTGTATGATGCCGTCGTATAGGAGCTCTCTGAATGCCGGGCATATCATACTCAGATCAAGATTGTTGTCCTGGAATATCTGCCTGGCCCTCGGATCCTTGAAATCTTCGGGGCTCGTTATTAGGTCTGTCAGATCGAAAACTCTTGTGAAAGCTTGAGTCATCTAGATTTCGCCTCGGAAGGCCTCATCCATCTCCCATCGGGAGAGCTTCTTCTTGTTGAGGATGCTCCTGAGGCTTTCAGGCTCTTCTTCATGCCTTATTTCATCTAGGAGGCCTTCTTCGTCGTCATATGCAAATTCTCTCATTGGTTTTCACCCTTGTCTTGTTAGTGAAGATTATACATTACTTGGCGGAGCGCTTCTTCTGCTTTCCTCTTTTCTTCTTCGGTCGCCACGGTCACTTCCCCTAAGCTGCACACTGTGTTTCCATCGTCCAGGACTTCTGCGCTTCCGAGCTCTTTTTGCAGGAAGATGGTGTCGTCGCCGACGTATTCAAAGACTGTGCCTTGGCACAGGTGTCGGTCGAGTGTCCTTCTTATTGTGAGGTATTCCTTGGGCTTTTTCGTGGCGGTGAGCTCGACCTCGTCTTGATACGTGGTGAAGCTTGCTGTCGGAGTCCCTTCGCGGTCCATCTTCTCGTACAGTGCTGTGACGACATCCTTGATGTCATCGTTTGTGTCTCGCCCGTGGTATAGTCCCACGATTGATGCTAGTCCCACGGCTCCTGTAGCGAGAGTGATGGCGATGGTAGATCTTTTCATTCGGATTTTCCCTTTCTCTTTTTTTATCGCATATAGCTTCTTTGCTGTTGCAATAGCTTTCTTTCTTCTTGGGCGATGCCTTTGTAGAATAGGATTGGGTCTGCTCCCTGGGCTCGGGCCGCTTCCATGATCTGAGGCAGTATCGACCCGAATGTCTGTATTGGAAGCCTGCCTCCTGTCGGTATCTTCAGTGAACTTGTTCTTGTTAGGTTGTAGTGTGGTTCCATTTTCCTTTGTTTCTTCCGATTCCATTTATAAATCTTTCGATTTTGTAGCCACTCTCGAGTAGTTAACTATTCTTTTTTTGTCTTTTAACGAATTAAAATGCTTTTTTACACTTAAAGGAAACAATAATATTCAAACAAGACAAAACAAGCATTATCTGAAGGCACGACCTAATAGCATTATTCCGTGAGACGAAAAAAAGAACAGGAATCACCCTCTAAGAATACATTCACTCTCATTTAGCCCGGGCGTGACGGCGAACCTGAACCCCTGTGTCTTGCCGTTATGCCTGGCTAAATGAGCCCCTAAAATTGGCATGGCAAACACACGCCCCGGCTGATTCAAATCCCTGCAAAGAACTACGAGAAAAACTATTTCTACAACTTCTGAGATTTAATCCTTTTAATCCTTCTACTGACAGGTCTCCCCTTCTTATAAGGGAACCTCATGAACTTCTTGCACTCAAGACAATAATACGTCACGTGACCCTCAGTCGTGCGCACGCGGACGTTCACGCCAGGCATCAAGTACTTGTAGCAATGCTTGCAGAACCGACGCTTGAGCTCCGGCCGGATGCTGACCTTGTACTTCATCGCGATCTTGCGCGCCAACGAGACGTACCTATTGCACAAGCTCCTGCTCTTCCAAAAAGCCTCTGCGGCCAGCGAGAACAAGACCTCTATCCGCTCCTTGGCAACAAGCTTCTCCTTCCCAGGCTTCTTTGAGTATCTTCTCTGAGCCATTCTCCTGGAACGAATGAGCATTATGAGTTATAAAGTTTGTCTAAATCCGGTTTACGCCGCTCTTCCTCGCAGCCGCCTTCACAGCCTCTGCGACCTTTCCTGATAATCCGGGCATGAGCGCGTAGGGGATTATATTTTCGCATGTCGGCTTATCGACAGCCTTAGCAATCGCATCTGCCGCCGCGATCTTCATCTCCTCGTTGATCTCACGAGCCCTGACATCCAACGCTCCCCTGAATATGCCTGGGAACGCTAGCACGTTGTTCACCTGGTTGGGATGGTCACTTCTACCAGTCGCGACTATGAAAGCGCCGGCAGCCTTTGCCTCGTCAGGCAGTATCTCAGGATTAGGGTTGGCCATTGCGAATATGATTGCCTTGTCAGCCATGCTCTTCACCATCTCAGGCTTTAGGAGACCTGCGCTGCTCACGCCTATGAAGACGTCAGCCCCTTTGATGACATCCCCCAGCGATCCTTTGAGCTTCTCCTTATTCGTTATCTTAGCGAGCATCTCCTTTTCATGGTTCATATTCTCCTGACGGCCTTCATAGATTGCGCCTGCCCTGTCAGTCGCAATGACGTTCGACACGCCGCGTGATAAGAGAAGCTTTATTATTGCGATCCCCGCGGCGCCTGCACCGCTGAAAACAATCTTTATGTCAGAGAACTTCTTGCCCGCAAGCTTCAATGCGTTGGTCAAACCGGCGAGCACAACCACGGCAGTGCCGTGCTGGTCGTCGTGGAACACTGGGATGTCAAGCTCCTTCTTGAGCCGCTCCTCCACCTCGAAGCACCTTGGAGACGATATGTCCTCGAGGTTTATGCCGCCAAGGCCAGGTGCTATCATCTTAACCGCCTGCACGATCTCTTCGACGTCCTGCGTAGCGAGGACTATTGGAAAGGAATCCACTCCTCCGAACTCCTTGAACAGGATTGCTTTGCCCTCCATCACAGGAAGTGCGGCTTCCGGCCCGATGTTGCCTAGGCCCAAGACTGCGCTGCCATCAGACACTACCGCCACCATGTTGCCTTTGGTCGTGTACTTGTAGACGTCATCCTTGTTCTTTGCAATGCGCAGGCAAGGCTCTGCAACTCCTGGAGTATAAGCAGTAGATAAGTCATCCTTTGACTTCAAAGGCACTTTGGAGATGACTTCCAACTTTCCTTTATTCTCCTCATGCATCTTTAACGCTAGTTCCTTGTAATCTGGCATTTTTACATCACCCTTTATCCTGAAAGTCCGTCAGCTTCTTCTCGACGACCGTTGTGTTGCCGCCGTCGCCCTTCAGCCTCTTAGTCGATATGAAGCTGTTCTGGTCAAGCTCTGCAATCTTGCGCTGGAAGGTCTTGTAAGTGTACTTGCCGCCTTTCTCCTCATAGATCTTGTAGAGATCTCCGATCTTGAGTCCTGAGTGATCCTTCACAAGGGAGAGAATCTCCTGAGACGGCTCGTCCAAGTCCTCTTTCTTCTTGACAGAGAAGTTCTCCACGTTCTCCAACGCCTTGTCGACGTCCGGGACCTCGATCCTCTTCTTGCTCTGAGACTCTGCAACAAGCGCAGACTCCCTCATGATGAACAAGCCAGTCCTTATATCCTTAAGCTCGAAAGTCTTCGACGCGACCTTGTCAAAGGCCTTTTCCTCCCACACACCCGGCGGGAAGGCATAGCCCATCCTCTGCTTCATGATATCCCTCGTCTCTTTCTCGTCGTACTGCTTAAACGCCATGGTCTGGGGCATCATCCTGGACTTGATCCTGTGGTCAAGGCTCATGAGCCACGTGTCGAAGTTGGTTATCAGGCAGACACTCTTCCTGTACACGTCATTCAATATGAAATAGAGGAAGTCGTACTCCTCTGCCTTGTCGATCTCGTCGAATATGAAGGCAGCGCTCTTGCCATCCTTGTTGAGCATGCTCGCCACGACCTTGTACAGGTCAGTCGTCTTCTTGTTCTGCACAAGCCTGTAGCCCAGCTGGTCGCAGATCTCAACTATGATCTGGTAAGAGCTGTTGCACTGCCAGCAGTTGATATATATAGGATGGATGTCGTCAGTCTTCTCCTCGACTTCCTTCAGGACGTGCCTTGCAGCCGCAGTCTTGCCGATGCCAGGAGGCCCGTGCATCACTATGTTCTTGCCGTTGCGGCCCTGGAACAAAGGCTTCATGCACTCGGCAATGCTCTTCTGCTCCTTCTCCCTGTGAGGCAATACCTTCGGCAGGAACTCGAAGTCAAGCGCGTCCTCGTTCCTGATAAGGCTCTCGCCCCCACCCAAAACGTTATCGAACAAACCCATGGGTTGGGGATATAAGAGAATGGTTTATATAGTTTTTGAAAAGAAAACGGAAAAATTAGTTCAAAGGAGGAAGCATTACGCAAAGACCATTACTATCTATTATATTTTATCTTTTTCTCAGGGCGGGTTTGGTCCAGTAATCGCTTGGCAAATAGTGCAGATAATCTCTTCGTCTAAGCATCTCAGCAACTTTCTGGTTTTTTACTTGCCTGAACTGGATGGAATTGCATCCAAGCCTCCTGGCTGCCTCTTCGCTCCAGGCAATCATCTTTGAACAGTAGCCCTGTCCTTCATATTCAGGCTCTACGCCTAGGGAAATTACTTCAAAGACATTATGGTAATTCCAATAGTGAAAGAAAGCAAATCCTATAGTTCCAGCTGCCCTTTCTATTAGCTCAGGATATGCATTCGCGGGCAGGTTAAAAGATTTTCCTTCAGTAACTGATATCCTTTCTCCAAGAAAGAGCACGTGGTCTTTTTTCCAGGACTCTATCCCATGTGGGGTTTCAAGAGGAATCTGGCTTAGGATTTCAACAAGGTTCTTTTCCATGTTCGTTGATTGGGTATCTGCTGAGTTTATTTAAACTTTGGGGTTAAATTTTTAAAGTAGGGAATAGAACTTTTTCTTATGAAATACTCGTCCTTGGCAAAGATCTACGACGCGCTTGAATCAACTTCCAAGCGCCTTGAGAAGACCTATATGATATCCGTGCTGCTCAAGGACACGCATGAGGATGACATCGACCAGATCATCCTCCTTCTTCAGGGCAGGGTCTTCCCGCTTTGGGACGAGACCAAGCTCGGCGTGTCTGAGCGCCTTGTTATCAAGGCCATAACGACTGCCACCGGCACTCCTGGCGAGAAGATTGAGAAGGAGTGGAAGAGCATAGGCGACTTAGGCCGGGTCGCTGAGAAACTGGTCGAGAAGAAGAGCCAAGCCACCTTGTTTTCCAAGGACCTGACTGTCAAGAAGGTTTTTGACAACATCAAGACCCTTGCCGGGATCGAGGGCCAGGGCTCGGTCGACCACAAGGTCAAGATGATTGCCGAGCTCCTGTCAAGTGCCAAGCCGATCGAAGCAAGGTACGTCGTGCGCACAGTCCTCGAGGACCTGCGTGTGGGCGTTGGGACTGGCAGCATCAGGGACGCGATAGTCTGGGCGTACTTTGGCGACCAGGCTAAGATAAACTATGATGATGAGAAGAAATCAATTGATCCTGAGAACCGGGAGGAGTACAAGCGCCTTGTGGATTCTGTCCAGCGGGCTTTTGATCTGAAGGCTGATTTCGGAGAGGTGGCCCGGCTCATAATGAAAGACGGCGAGAAGGCGTTCGAGGAGCTTGCGCTCTCGGCCGGTAAGCCAGTGAACGTGATGCTCTACCAGAAGGCCAAGGGTATGGAGGACGCGTTTGAGCGGGTCGGCACGCCCGCCGCGCTTGAGTACAAGTATGATGGTTTCAGGATGGAGATTCATAAGGATAAGAAGGACGGAAAGATTACTATATATACTAGGCGCATGGAGGATGTCTCAAAGCAGTTCCCTGAAGTCGTTGGTTTTGTGAAGGACTATGTTGAGGCGGATTCTTTCATCCTGGACGGCGAGGCTGTGGGCTTTAATCCCAAGACCAGCAAGTACTTGCCTTTCCAATCCATAAGCCAGCGTATCCGCAGGAAGTATGACATTGATAAGATGGCAAAAGAGTTTCCAGTGGAACTCAACGTCTTCGACGTCCTTTTCCTGAACGGCAAGGATATGCTGAATGTTCCTTACAAGGAGCGCAGGGCAGAGATTAAGCGCATAGTCAAGGCTAAGCCTAAGGAGCTCGTGGTTGCAAGGCAGATCGTGACTTCTGACATCAACGAGGCTGGTGAGTTCTATGAGGAGGCTCTTGCCGCGAGCCAGGAAGGGGTCATGGTCAAGAATCTTGACGGAGTCTATCAGCCAGGAAGTAGGGTAGGTTTCGGGGTCAAGGTCAAGCCTGTCATGGAGTCCCTGGACTTGGTTGTTGTGGGTGGTGAGTGGGGTACTGGCAAGAGGAGCGGCTGGATAACCAGCCTTGTCTTGGCTTGCCGCAAGGGTGATGATTTTCTGGAGATCGGCAGGGTCGGGACGGGCCTGAAAGAGTTGCCTGAGGAAGGCCTGAGCTTCGGTGAGGTGACTGAGCTTCTCAAGTCTCTCATCGAGGAGCAGAAAGGGCGCGATGTGAAGATCAAGCCTAGCGTCATATTGGAGATTAACTTTGAGGAGATCCAGAAGAGCCCTAGCTATTCGAGCGGCTATGCCCTTAGATTCCCCAGGGTGATCAGGCTCAGGGATGATAAGGGCTTGAAGGATGTGTCTGACCTAGGGCTTGTTGAGGAGCTTTATTTTACCCAGAGGGCAAGATAGGTCTGGATTTTCTACGTTTCTTATGAGAGTATTTATAAACATAATAAAACTACTTTTTTCCATGGCAGAGATATTTATAACAGAGACGCAAGGAGGTTTCAAACCTCAAACTTCTATGTTGGACGCTCCTTATATGTTTGAGACTTCAATAGTTAAAGGCGCAGTATTTTATCTTCCATTTAACGGTGATCTGGGCGCGGATACCTTCGTTATTCGAGCTAAGGACTCAGTCTCTGTTTCTCTTGTTGGAGATATGCAAGGGCATGGTTCTGAAGATCGTAAGAAAATACTTCCTTTCTTGCATGATCTTGAGCACTTATCCCAATTAGCTGTTTCTAGTGAGTATAATATAGATAATTTTGTTAAGGAGATAATTAGTATGGATCAAAAAGCCGATTGTACTTCCATGGATCTTTTTTCATTGTCATTTGTTAGGGTGCTTTCCGATGGCTCGATTTGTTATCTAAACGAGGGCGAAAACCGGATTATAATATATTCAGATGGCAAATTATGTGATAATTCAGAAGAGTTATCTCATGGCAAGATAGGGTTGCTGAAATTAACAATGGGTTCGGTTAATCAGATTCTTAATGTTCTTAGGCCTTATAAGATGAATTTGAAGTCTGGTGATAGGGTTTTTTTGTGTAGTGATGGAGTTATTGGTTTCTCTGAAGGATCTGACGAGGAGCAGAGGCTTAGCTATGTTCATGGCAAAATGGCGGCTTCTCTTTCTTTGCAGGACATTATCCAGGATATTAATAAACAGGCGTATTCGGATCTAAGCAGGGGTTACTCTCTGGCTGATGATTACTCCTTAATTGGCATAGAATTAAAATAATGGGAAAATATTTATATTTATCTTCACTAATGGGGGTCAAAAATGGCAAAAAGAGATCTGGAGAGAAGGATTTTGGTTATTGATGATGCTTATCTTAGTCATCTGCCTAAGAATTACATGGCTGGGCTGGCGGCTGAGCTATCTCACCTTTCTAGTGGAGATGAGGTACATCTTCATAGACCTCATCAGGCGAAGGCGTACGCATTGTATGCGGATGTCAGGTCTCTGGTGGCTGCTATGAGTATTAAGGCCGGTTATAGATGGAAGACAGATCGAAAGTATGATGATGATATGATGAAGGCCGGGCTTGGAAATCGTGTGGTAGGGAGCCACGAGCTGGGTTATTCCTTTGATAGGCGTTCGCGGCCAACACAAGATTGCTCTGGATATTTGATGTGAATTTCTGTTATCTGCACCTTTCTTTCTGTTATGTTCTGTTTTTTCCGTCGATAAATAATTCTTTCCATTTTTGGAACATTGTTCCATTTTTGAAAAGATTTATATATTA
>JAFGBP010000032.1 GCA_016933095.1 Candidatus Woesearchaeota archaeon
GGAGAACAAGATACTTAGGTTCAGCGCAGAAGTGTTCTCTGAAGAGGACTGATAAAGATGGAAAGGGAAAAGGAAACCATTGTCGAATTGCTGAAGCGCGAATTCCCAGGGAAAAGGATCGTCGTATTGAAAGACGAGATCATCTGCGAGGTCAAGCCTACGAGCGAACACCCTGACTGGAGCGAGGCAATAGCATATATCAGAAGATCTGAGCCCCATCATCACCAGAAGACAACAGAGTTCTACGAGGTCGAGAGAGGCGAACTCTCATTTTTTGTGGATGGAGTAGAGAGGAGGCTTGTTGAAGGAGCCATAGGAGCAGGGGGCGGCGCGGTTGTTAAGCCGCCTCAAGCGCATTATGCCGTTGGTGACTGGACTCGAGTGAATGTATACTCTGAGCCCGGGTGGACTCCAGAAGACCACCTGCTGCTGAAGAAAGAAGATGAGAAGTGATTAGATTGTTTTTATTTCCCAAAGTTTCTTTTTCTCTTGGAAAACTCATCCAGGCAGGCTTGTAGGTCTTCTTTTGAGAAGTCAGGCCAGAACTTGTCCAGGAATATTATTTCGGCATAAGTGCCTTGCCAGGGCAACAGCCCTGATAAGCAGGCGTGGCCGGTCCTCACTATGAGGTCTGGGTCTGACTGGACGTGGAGGCGGCTCCTGATAGCGTCGTCTGTTAGGAATTCCGGGTCTATCTTTCCTTCCTTTGCATCCTTGGCAATTGACTTCACGGCCTGGAGGATCTCATATCGGCCTCCGTAAGCCACTAAAAGGTTCAGCTTGTAATCTTCGAAGTCCTTTGTGACCTCTTCTGCTTCGCGCATCTTCTTCACGAGCCATTCTGGCAAGCGATTGATTTCCCCGCAGAACTTGACGCGCACGCGATCCTTTGATGAGTCGGCCTTATAATTCTTGATTATCTCATCACAAAGCTCCTCGAAGAGCTTGAACAGGAACTCAAGCTCGATCTTCGAGCGCTTCAGATTCTCAGTGCTCAAGCCCCAGAAAGAGACTTCTTTTATTCCTGCTTCCTTGCACCAGCCAAGAAGGTTCTTGAAGACGTCAGCGCCGGCCCGGTGGCCGTCTGCCGCCATCTTTCCTCGTGCCTTTGCCCATCTCCTGTTGCCGTCGGGCACAAAGACTACGTGCCTTGGGATGCTTGTTTCTGTCAATTTAGGGATGAAAAGAGGATGGATGTTTTAAAAAGGTTATGAAAGATGACGATTCGTGGAAATTTCAAAAATTTTATTAAGCCGGAAGAGCTAACTGGCCCTAAAGAGGGGACGGAATTGCGATACACCAAGATAACAGTCATCCTTGGATCAAAGCCTGAGAGGAGCGATATCAACCAGGAGCTGCAATGGTTTGCTGGTTCGCTTGGATTGTTCGGCTTGCGAGACAAGGACAAGAGCTGCTTCCGAATATTCATAACCCTGCTCAAGAGCCTGAAGGCAGGCGAGAGGCTGTCGTCTGATGAGATCGCGGCCAGGACGGGCTTGACGAGAGGGACCATTGTCCATCACCTGAACAACCTCATGGATTCTGGAATCGTGAGGATGGACAGGAACAAGTATTTCTTAAGGATGGACTCTTTAGAGGAGATGGTCGACTACCTGAAGCGGGACGCTGACGAGGCATGGGATAGGATAAGGGGAGTCGCCAAGAACATTGATGAGAAGCTGGGACTCTGAATGCGATAATCACTCCCAATCCAAATAATCCATATAAAAGAAAGTTAAAAAAAAAATTAAAACACCAACTCACCCACATTCTCCTCCATCTCTAGGAAGTCATCGCGTGCTTATTCTTTCCTATGATGCGCAGAGTCGTGGTGCACGTGCTCATGAGGATGATGCGCATGGCCTTCATGATGAACCTCATGATGAGGAGGATGATGCTCTTGATGCTCTAGTCCAAGACCAGCAGATTCCCTGTTCATCGCTTCAATCTTCCCCTCGACGCTTCCACTCTCATCCGCGTACTTAGGAGGCTTGGAACGTATGCGCTTTATTATAAAGAACACAAGCAAGGCAACCAGCACCAGTACGCCAACCTCGATAAGTAATCCGGTTAGGAGTCTGCGTCCAGCTCCATCATCCGCGTCAGTCTCTTCACCCTGAGATTGTGTAGCTGCCTCTGCAGCAGGCCCTTCGTTCGTAACGGTTGACTCAAGCTCTTGAGTGGCGTCCTCCACTACTTCATCTGCAGGCGCAGTAGTCGCATCCAGATTAGGCTCTGCGCTTATGGCAAAGTAGCTAAAGCCAGGCGTCTCAGCGAGGAAGTATAGGTAGTCTGAATCCTCAGAAGTCTTCCTTGTGAACAGTTCGGTCCAAGTGCCGTTGACCTCCCTCTTCAGCATGATTGTCGAGAGGTTTATGTCGTTGTCCAATATCCAATCCCTACTAATCCTGAACCTCATCTTGACATTTCCTGAAAGAACAGAGTCATCAAGGCCTGTTTTTGTCAACCTGAGGTACTGGTATACCTTGCTGCCAGCCGCCTTGGTAACGGCCGATGGCATGTCATGATATGCATTTACCACTAGCTCTGCACTTGCCAATTCTGAAGAGACTGTGAACTCAATAGAGGTGAGCTCCATCTCGTCCTCTGATATCGATAGCTTCTGCTCGACACCAGGAGGTATGATGATCCACATTCTCTGGACTTTTATGACGTCTGAAGCAGAGCTTGTAGGGATGGCACCTCCACCTCCACCACCGCCACCGCGGGTTGGCGATGCCGTGGCGATGCTAAAGCTTATGGTGGATGACGAGTTCATGGTGTGGTTGTAAGCATCAGCGCATCTGACATAGTACGTGTAAGATGATCCGGAAGTCACGCTAACAGAAGCCGTATGCGAGGTAACACTATCCGTAAAGTTGCTCGTCATGTTGTCATAATCAACGTCTGTTGCGCTATACCTGCAAGTCGCGTTCTCATCCGTCGTGACCGACAAGGTCGCCGACGTGGCGCTAGCCTGGCTTCCCGAGGGTGAAGTGGCCGTCACGTTAGGCGCAGAAGTATCAACTACGAAAGTCACGTTGGCAGACCTTATGTTGTCATAGCTATCATTGGCATAAGCAAAAAGGGATTTTGACCCGTCGCTCGTGTATGTGGTGGTTGTAGGTGCAGCATAAGTCTCGTTCTCACCCGAAGCGTTCACAAACCAGATCGTGTTGTTTCCGGGAGCGCTTATCGTCACGTTGACAGTCCTGTTTGTGTAAGTCGTGTTCTCAGGATATATCACGCTCGCTGAGAGTGCACTGTTCACAATGCTGAAATAGATGCTTCCCAGATCATCTTCGCTTGTGAGCGCCACGCTGCTGTCATTAAACAACGTCGCAGTCATGATGGCGGCGTTCGTGCCTTCTGTCACATTAGTATAGTTCAGGATGACTATTTGGCTCTCATTCTCAGACAGGTTGACCTGACTCTCATTCAAAGAACCTACATTGGTACTTAGATTGTACACTCTCGTCGTGTTTTCCCAGTTCGTCAGATTAAGGGTCACGTTAAGGACAGCGCCCGGCTCGCCAGTCTGGTTGATGGAGGAAAGGTTTACAAAACTCAGGTTATAAGTAGTCGCTCCGACAGTGTATGTGGAGAATCCCAAGGAAGTCGGGATGGTCCATTTCTCGCTGGTAGCATTGTAGATTGCCTGTGACGTGACGTCAACGCATTTTGAGAGGTTGTTCTCATCACACTTCTCAAGCCGATCTCCTGGAACGGAGCCAGGAATCTTCACAGAGATGGACTCCACACCTAAATTCTGTGCCATGTCAAGCCATTTCTGGTTCTGCATGCCCACATAGGTCTTGCCGGAGCTGTTAGTGACGTTCAGTGCTGTTGAAATGTTGAAATTCACTGCCTTTGCAAGGTCAATCCCCTCAAATTCTATCTCCCAGTTAGCATCAGGATTGTCAAACTTCAGCTTAGCATCCTTGAGGTAGTGAGTGTTCTGTGAAGAGTCGGCCGAGACATTAATGTAATCCGAACCGTTGAATATCTTTATGACTGTCGTGTTAATCATCGGGTCGGGTGGAGGCACGAAGTCAAACTTGTAATTGAACTGCTGGGCTGAGCTCGCCATAGTGAAGTTCAAGCAGGCGCTGGTCCCGCAGTTCCCAGCCTGGTCGCAAAGCTTCATCTTATAGAAGTAAGATTGGCCTGCGATAAATCCGATGGAATTCAAGAACGCATCAAGATCACCGCTTCTAATCCCGAAGTCATGCCATGGCCTAAAGTCATCGAAGGCGTTGTTCGGCATTCCAAGATCGATAAATGTGTTGACCGCGGTGCTGTTCATACAGTTCTGATAAAAGTTGATAGTAAGATTGGTCGGCTCGTTAGTGGTCATGTGGAGAAAGACGAAGTCATCAAAAGTCTCTGCCTTTGTCGAGAATACAGTAGGCGCAGTCTTATCCTGGGAGATGTTAAACGCACCCGCCACTCCAGTGCACCAAGGTACCATGAGACAATCAGGATCCTGGCAATCAGTAAGTCCGTCAAGGTCCTCATCTCCGCTTCCTATGAAGCAGTCCTCAAAGGGCATGAATTTCCCGCCACCTATTATGCCGAAGGCAGTCCCGCAGGCCATTGGGTTAGCAGAGCAGTCGCTAGGTTGGAAGTCAATCGCTCCAGGAGTATAATATATTCCTTGATTTCCTGGACCCAGCAAGGTGTCGTTGGCCTGGCTTCCTGCAGTGTTGTTATCTGCAGTCGCAACCATGAAGCGCAAGTTGCCCTTGGGGTTGCCTAGATCTGTCTTGTCAACCGCTATCAGTGCCACGTTCTCGACGCATGAGACCTTTTCAGGGTCCTGCCCGAACAAATACATATCAGGCGAACCGCTCATTTTCGCAGGGTAGATGCTAAAGTTGCCGTCTGGCAGGCAGCGGTAACCCCTTCTAATCTCGAGAGGGCTGTTAGAGCCGTTATTCTGGATCTCATACTCATACCTGTACTCAAATCCTTCATAGGAAGAGTTGCTTATGTTGGCTGCGCATCCGGTCGAGGTGTTGGCGTCGGAATCGATGTAGTAATAATATCTTCCGGACTGCGTCCCGTTACAGAGCAGCGAGGCCGCGTCCATGGCATCCACTGCAATCCCCATTCCCAAAGCATTCCCCATATCCTTAACCATGAACTGCAGAGCATCAATTGAGGAGGGCCAGCTCTCTCCTGAGGGCTCGCCGAAGAGCATAACTGGCGGGCTAGGGTCCATTTCCCCGAAAAGCTTCTTCTTCATGGCCTCGTAAGGGTTATTTATGTCTCCGTATCCGCCTGTGAGCAAGTCTATGTCACCTCCGCAGGCAGGATCCTTAAAGCAGTCTTGGAGGTCCAAGCAATCTATGAGTGCATCCCCATCATTATCTTCACCATCAAAGCAGTGCTCCCTAGACTCGTTATAGCACATCATGAATTGGGTGCTCCAATTTCCGCCCGTTGCCTCGCAGTCGGATTGGTTGAAGCACCTGTGCATGTTGTCTGCCCTGCATTCGAACATCGAATTAGACCCTGAAGTCGGGGCGGTGGCCAAGTCACACCAGGAACCACCGAAGAAAGGGTCCACGACCCACTTGCAGCCCGAACCAGTACCTATTGGATTAGGGTAAGCTGAGTTTGAGCAGGTCTCGTTTGAGAAGCAGAACTTGCAGTCATTATCACAACTTTCCTTTCCGTTCATCATAAACTTGGCCATGTCCTCGACACACATCTTGTTTCCGCTGTCATCCCAGACCTTGGCATCCGGAGGAGTTATTGGGGGAGCTGAAACCACCATGCATTTACCCTTTGCCCCGCCCTGGCAGTCAACTGTAGAGTTGCATGCGCCGCAAAATTGGGTGCAGTTCATGACGCTGAAGTCAGGGTCGCATAGTTGTTCGAACGCTCTCCAGAGACAATTATCCGCTCCTGTGATATTGGCGGTGTTGGTGGTACAGTCAGTCTCGGTAGTGTGGTCGTAGGAGAAGCAGGGGTGCTGGTCCTCAAACATGAAGTCCATCTCGCCCCCGAGCATGAACTTGTCCACGAACTCACCGTCTGAGAATCCGCCGAGCATATCTGCAGGGCCGGGAGAGGATCCTGTAAGCTCGATGGCGAATTGCATGGCGGTGACGTTTACGCCAGACTCGTTTATCGCGACGAGCAGTATAGAAGGAGCGTCGCAAGTGTAGTTAAAAGTTATGTTATAGAGGTCTCCGCTCATTAGGTCGTAGCACATGCCAGGCATGCCTTCAAAGCAGGTGACGTTGATCCTGCTCTCGTTGAGAATTTCGAAGTCAAACCGTCCATCTCCCCAGAGCCACAACCTGAAGTCAGCCCCTGGGTAGCATGGGAAGCCCATGGGGCACCCAGTGCTTATGTTATCATCCTTGTCGAACTGAATGGCTAACTGCCAATCACTGTTATTCTTGGTCCCGCCGCAAAAAGCGGCGTCTGAGAGGTTTAGAGCAATTATTTTCCAGGCGATGTAGCCATTAGCTCTATCCACCCATACGGCGCCGAGGTCGAAGGCCGAGTTGTTTTCAGGGCAGTTCTGTCCAGGAACCATGGCCCCTTCAGAGGGCATGCCAGGCATCCTGCACCCAGGCCCGTTAGCGGCATAAGGTTCTGTCGTGCCGTCAAATACCTTAAATTGGTTCCAGTCAATCGCGAGTGCAGAGCTCACGCTAAGCAGCAGTAGCATAAGCGAGAACAGGAGAGCAAGATTGATCTTTATAGTTCTTGCAGAAAAGATTTTTGGGCTTTTTTTGTCGCCGAACACACTATTTCTTATATTGCCGTCAAATGATATTTTTCCCACCCCTAAAATAATAGAGTTTTACAAGAGCTTCACAACTCTCTTGTTCACCCTCGGAACCGGCTCTGGAAGTAGTCATATAAAAAGTTTTTGGATACGTCATTACCAGCCAGATACAAAGGAATGATAATTCGCCGTAGAATTCCGGGACCATCTACAGCACTAGGCCAGAAGAACATCTCTGACAAATCAGTTAACTTCTTAAATGGCAGGGGCATCCCTCGTCTTGAACAAAGGGTGTTTTTCAGTGTAAAGAGGTGACCCTTTTGAGGAAGATGGTTGGGGGAATAAGAGCAGGTTTGATAGCGTGTATCCTTTTCGTGGTAGTCGCTTCTTTAGGGCTCGCTTTTGACGAATCTGCATCTGGCAATTCAACAGGGAACCAGACCTTGGCTGTCGATTCGCCGACAGGGATGATTCCCTCAGATGACTCTTCCAGCGTGCGTTATACCAGGAACTTCAGGATCTACGCATCAGTATTTTACGTCGCGCTTATAATGGGCGTGGGCGCTCTTCTGGGCTTTAGGAAAGACAAGCCAAAGGATGAGGGCAAGGTCTACACTTACACCCAACTGTTGATATTATATCCATCGCACGCCAGGCAACTGTCAGAATACGTCTCAAAGGCAAGGGCTGCTGGCCATGAGAACGGGGCGATAAAGAGCACGCTTGTCAAGGCAGGTTGGCATGAGAACGTGGTCGTGACTGCTCTCCATCATAGGCAGGAAGCTTAGTGCGAATGACTTCTGGTCTGAGCGGATGATCTGATGGTCTTATAGGCAAAGATTTATATATTACCATGTCTTACTTAGTCTTACGCTAACCTTTTGGCAAGAAAAGGAGATCTCAGATGGAATCCATAACAATCAAAGTAGACGAACAGTTTGCCAGAGAGATAGACAAGGCCATGAAGCCAACCTATTCAACAAAGACAGAATTCATAAGAGAAGCCATAAGAGACAAGATAAGGAAAGTAAACCTTGCCAAGATAAGGCCAGAACTTCTGAAAAACCTGGGCGCACTAAGGAAAGAAGGCCAACCCCAGACAACATATGAAGAGGAGAGAAGAATCCGAGAAGAGGTTGGTCGCGAGATTGCAAGAGAGCATGGAATAAGGTTAGATTAGGTCTTCTGGCTTCATAACGCATACGACATCAAGAAGCTTCATGAAGTGCTTATCCCTTGATATCAGAATCGCGTTCTCATCACGAGAAATGATAGCATGAAGTGCATCTGCAAATGGAACTAATCTAGACTTTGATAAAGACCTGGCTTCAATAGATTGAGTATTTGATCTAGAAACAAATAACAAGGATTTCTGGAAAGGTGCAAAACATGATGATATTTTCTCCTGATCTGCATATCTGCGAAGCTCCGCCAGGACCACATCCGAGATCAGGATTACACTCCCGACATCAAGAATTCCATTCAAAAAAGCCAGTGCCCACTCGCCAAGAGGCCTGTACTTGTCGCTCCTGTTTTCAAAGTAGTCAAGCCAGATGTTCGTGTCAACATAAAACCGTCTCATAATTGAATAGAATCCCAGAGAGGTTAATATAGTCAAGCCGCAAAGAATCGGAAAAAATCGACTATTCAAAATAACTACAAGATCATCAGAGCCTGAAATACTCGAACCCAAGCCTCTTGGCCTCTTCCTTGTCGTAGAATCCTTTGATGTCTATCAATACCTTCTTTTCCTTGAAGAGCTTGTCCAGAGACTTAAGGCTTAAACCTGCGAATTCCTTGTGAGGGACTGCCAGTATGACTGCGTCGTACTTTCCAAGCGAAGACAATCCCTTGTTCTTCACTCCAAATCCTTCATGGTCTAGTTCTTCCTGGGACAAGTAAGGGTCGCAAGCCTCTACAGAGGCTCCAAAGCTCTTTATCTCTGCGATCACGTCCTTTACCTTGCTGTTCCTTGAGTCCTTGACATTCTCCTTGAAAGTGAGTCCTAAGATGAGTACATTAGCGGCTTTTATCGTCTGGCCCGCGTTTATCATGAGCTTGATGGTGTTCTCAGCGACGTACTTTGCCATGCCGTCGTTTAGTTCCCTGCCGGCCAGGATGATTCGCGGGTGGTAGCCAAGTTCCTGAGCCTTGTGGGTGAGATAGTAAGGGTCTACGCCGATGCAGTGGCCTCCTACAAGGCCAGGCTTGTAATTGTGGAAGTTCCACTTTGTACCCGCGGCTTTGAGGACTTCCTGAGTGTCGATGTCAAGCCTCCTGAATATCTTAGATAGCTCGTTCATGAGTCCTATGTTCAGGTCCCGCTGGATGTTCTCGATGACCTTGGCAGCCTCTGCGACTTTTATGGATTCTGCCTTGTGGACTTTTGTTATGGCGCCGTAGACAAACGCCGCCTTCTCCAAAGTTTCATTGTCCATGCCTGAAACGATCTTGGTAATCTTGTCAATCGTGTGCTCCCTGTCACCAGGATTAATGCGCTCAGGACTGTAGCCGATGAACCAGTCGCTTCCGCACTTCAGGTTCGAGAACTGCTCGATAATCGGAAGGGCGACTTCCTCAGTGACTCCAGGATAGACAGTGCTCTCAAAGATGACAGTCGAACCTGACCTTAAGTTCTTTCCCACCATCTCAGAAGCCTTGGTTATCGGCGTGAGATCTGGAAGGTTGGCTTTTGTGACCGGCGTAGGGACGGCTACTATGATGAAATTGCACTCTTTAAGGCAAGAAGGATCCGAACAGTAAGCGATGTTGACGGCTTTCAGTTCCTCGTCTGAGAGCTCGTTCAGAGGGTCCTTGCCGGATTTTAAGGAAGATATTTTTGATTGGTTGAGGTCAAATCCTGTTAGCTTGAAATGCTTTGCCAATGCAACTGCCAAAGGGAGGCCGACGTAGCCAAGGCCGACGACGGCGACACTAAAATCATCCTTCTTCATTACAAAATCACACTCCATATTAAAGTCAAGTCTTCATGCGACGAAAGCGACTATTAACGTGATTATTCCTAACAAGGCGCAGTATATGCTGAAATAGCTGAAAAGATCCTTCCTTATGATCTGCAGCAAGAGCTTCAAGGAGAAGAATCCTGCGGCGACGGCTGTGATTGAGGATAACAAGACCATCCAAGGATCGGCGATCTGAGAGAGGGCACCCTTGTAGATCTCAAAGCCTGCTGCGCCGATCATCGCAGGGATAAACATGAGAAATGAGAACCTGGCCACTTCTTCTCGCTTGAATCCGAGCATCATGCCAGCCGAGATCGTGGAACCTGAGCGGGAGACGCCTGGGAAGATGGCGAGGGCCTGGGCCAAGCCGATGCCAATGGCAGCAGTCGCGTTAATAGGCTTGGTCTTCTTCCTAGGATACCTAGAAAGGAAGAGGAGGATGCTGGTGAATAGCAAGGAGAAGCCTACCGTGGTGAGGCTCTTGAAGACAGACTCAATGAAGTCATGGAACAATAGGCCGAAGAGAGCTATGGGTGTGGAGGCTATTATTAGGAAGAAGACCATTCTCCAAGAGTGCTGGTCATTCTTCAAGACACCTTTGATTAAAGATAAGATGTCCTTCCAAAAGACTGCCAGGACCACGAGGACACTGGCAAGCTGGATGACGACGTCGAAGATGAGGGGCATCTGCAAGTTGAAAAAATGCTCAGCCAAGACTAGGTGACCGCTGGAACTGATAGGAAGCCACTCAGTCACGCCCTGGATGACGCCAAGGATTACTGCCTGTAAAAAGTCCATTGTTGAAAGGTTCTATGGGAAGTTTATATAATTTGTGAAGAGGAGTCAAAAACTGATTCAAGCAGGAGTCAACAATCCAAAGACAACATATTTATATGCCTCAACACAGAGAAGAAGGCGTCCGCCTACAAGGATTACCTCCTCACAAAGCATGCGATAAGATTCTCAAGAAAAGGGAAATTCATCCCGAACATGGAGATCAAGTTCCCAAAAACAGATCTTGAAAGGTGGGCTCTTGAACAGAAAAGGAAGGTGGAAGTGAACGGCAAACAAATATACATATCCCCCATCGAGCTTCAGATATCATTCAAGCTATTCCTGGGAAGCGAGAAAGACATTGAAGACGCAAAATACCTATACGAATTGTTTAAAGAAAAGATTGACAGAAAGCTTTTGCTGGAATTTAACCGAAAACTTGAAATAGAAGCAGCATTCAAGAGGTATCTAGAATGAACACGCCGAAGATAGACCTAAAAGAGCTAAAAAAGTTCAAAGAGGAGAATTTCAAGGAAAGACTTGAATTCATAAGCCAATATGCCGAATGGCAAAAGAAAAACTCCAATAATAAATGGAGTACTGAACAAAAAGAGATCATCGAATAAGCAAGCATTAATTCTTAAACCACTCGAAAAGCGCAAGGAACAAAAGAGCTAAAGTAGTGCCGAAGGCATCGGCAGCGAAGTCAAGCCAGGAGAAAGACCTTGTCGAGGTGGAGAGCTGCAAGAGCTCAGATGAGATGCCTATTGCCAAAGAGAGCATGAAAGCCAACGCGAAAGAAAGCGGTTTCTTAACCTTAAACGTTATGAGAGTAAAATACAATAATCCTGCGAGGAAGAAGAACTCTACCGCATGGATGATCTTATCAGAACCCTCAGGGAAAAGGCCAGGAGTGCTTGCCGAGAAGAAACCATAAACCAAGACAGCCAAGTAAAGCAGCAAGACAACCGGCAGAATCCGAGTCCATGATATACTTGCTCTTCCCATAAGAAGACGAGGTTTAGGCAGGCTTTAAATAGGTTGTGAAGGCCGATAAGAAGAGCCGCTCTTGTCGAGGAAATCGAAAACTTCTTAAAGGGAAAAAATCAGAGAATAGGATAGGAAAAGGGTTAGAAACAGTGGATAATCGGCAACTACGAGCCATAGTGAGAGCTATGAATGCGTTAACGATAGTTATAGTTCTAATAATAATAACTCCAGCAGTCCAAGCAGCAGTATGCGGAGACGGAATATGCGAAGGAAGAGACATAAGGAACGACACCGGATATAATAGCGGCTGGCCTGAAAACTGGGACAACTGCCCACAAGACTGCGGGATACAAGAGTATGCAAGGAACGTCGGAGACACATACCATACAAAAGAAGAAGTCGAACAGATACTGATCGAACTGGTGGAAGCACACCCGACGATAGCAGGATACGAAGTGATCGGAAAGAGCCTGAAAGGGAAGGACATCCTCCTCTTCAAGATGGGAAACCCCAACGGAGGACGGTTCATGTTCGACGGCCAGATGCACGGCGCAGAAGATTGCGGCACTGAGACCGGCCTTAAGTTCTTCCAATGGGCACTTGAAAGCAACGACCCAGAAGCGCAGGCGATCAGGGAAGGAAACCAATTATTGTTCATACCGATAATAAACAGAGACGAGTACAGAAGGCAGAATGCACGAGAGAGCTATACGCTAGAAGATGGAACGATTATCGAAGTTGCCTCTGGAGTTGATTTAAACCGAAATTTTGGACCTGGATGGGATGACATAGGAAGTGCAGATCCGCAGAACACGTATTACTACAAAGGAATTAAAGCAGCCTCAGAACCCGAGACTCTTGCGGTGATGAAAGCCATTTCACGATACAAACCCGAAGTCTATTTTAATGGACACTGCGCACTTGAATCATTACAAGGACATGGTAACAGCCAAGTATCTTCAACCATAATGGAGCAGATAAGACAACATGATCAAGACTACGGAACCATCACCATTCAAACATACAATCCTTCCTTCAATGCAGATTGCGATTCGACAGGAACCTTATGTGATGTCGCATGCCAACAAGGAGCAAGTTCCTGGGCATTTGAAATAAGTGAATGGGGAAATATGCCTAAAAATCTAGAAGAATATCAATCTAAATGGTATGACACGGCCGCACCCGCATATCGGGCAGCGGCAAAATCAGTTCAAAGAACCGAAGACTATATTATAAGAGAGATATCCCAAGAAAATGAGTTCAAGTTCTTTTACGGCATACATTGGCGTGGCGATCCCTGTGAGAATATTGCATATGCAAAGAATATGGGATATAAATATCTCATCTATCAATCTGGTATGAAAGGATGCAGCAACGCAGATAACATCTCATTCTATGTTGAGAGCCCCGACCAAGCGGACGTGATATATGTATCATTAGAAGGAGAATCCCGGACTGAAGAAGAGGCACGGGAGATCTCTAAGAAACACTCAATCAAATCCGATTTGCCATTTCCAAACAACTTAGCTCGAGGATGGTTTATCAACAAGTCGTCTTTCAGGGTCGTTCCTGATCTTCAGCAACAAACAGTAATAGATGAAATAGTGCAAGAGAGCCTCCAAGGCATACTAGAGAAAGAAAACAAGAACAAGGGATTTCTCTTCGCAGGATACGTCTGGGATGTTCCGCAAATGGATGGAGATTTTTGGACAGGATATCAGCCCGACGGAGGACTCCAAACCACCATCTCATATTGGACCGGCACAAACTCAGGATTTCCAAGAAACGAAGAGGCTTACGACTACAATACGTACAGAGATGGAAAAGCCGCATTTTACAAAAACCTAATTACTGAGACTTCAAAAGCATACCCTGATATGAAAATGATATACGAACCATGGCACATATACAATAGTTGGATTTCACAAGTCGAATATCGACAAGATTATAATTATTACCGAGGAGATTTAATATGCCAGGAGAGTCCAAGCAGATCCTTTATAGAAGACACGAGGATATATCCCTTATATAATTACACGACAAATGACGTGTGCTCGACGACCCCGAATGTTGGTTCTCACCAGGAAAACCTGGAACTCATGGGGCTGGCTGCCGAGAACGAAGCGTGGTTTGGATGGTACGGTAGATTCGGCGGCACGGGAGATGCTCCAGACTATAAAAGCATAAGAGAGGTCCCGCCAAGATTACAGCTCATAAGAGTCATCGCAGGATGGGAGAACATAAATCAAGTCCCACTGAGTGCGAGGTCTTTTGATCCCCAGACACTCACGTACAAGAGCTCACTCAGCTTTGCGGACCAGAACATCATGTATTCTGTTCATCCGAGAAACCATAAGACATATGCTGTCTTCCTGAACCGTAATGAAGGCATCGACCTCAAAGGGATGGTCCCGAAGAGCATAAAGCTTGCTGATAGCCTGTTTAGCCCCAGCGAAGATGTGGATTCCCACTTCCAAGTATCTGCAGGAAAACTTTTCCTGACAGACCAAAACTACGAGGGGAAAGGGTTCATAATAGAGCTTATGGAAGCGCCCTTTTCAGAGACAAGCAGTACAAATGCAGGAACCGAGACTACTAATTACCAAGGTACAGAAACGACAACCGGCAGTGCAAGCGAAGGAAGCAGCAAGGGCAGCGGTGGTGGAGGTAGCATCCCGAGCTTCCCTTATTGTGGCAACAAGAAATGCGATGGAGAAGAGACATGCATATCATGCAGCAACGATTGCGGGAACTGCCCTGAAGACGACGGAAGTCTTACATCATCACTCTCTGAGAGCCAGAGGCCTTCGTCAAATGCTCCGATAGAAATCCCCATCAGCTTGACTGAGACTGGAAACATAGATATCATACAGGGAAAAGATGATCCTAATCATGTTGGAGAGGCTCAGATTACTGGAATGGCAGTCCATAAGACTGCCAAGGTGAATGATTCCAATAAGTTCCCAATAACCATCTCACTCATAGCCATACCGCTGATTATAGCAGCATTCTCCATTATGATAGTCTCATTCAGAGGAAAAGAGGAGCCCCGACCATTCATCGATTTTGCAGGGAAGTATCCTGAACATGCCCTCAAGCTAGAAGAGTATTATCTGAGCTCAGTCCGACAAGGCATGAGAAAGGAAGAGATAAGGCATAATCTCCTTAGGGTCGGATGGCCTGCGACGATAATTGACAGTGCCATGCAGGAGATAAGCATCTTGCCTCATGCAGAGCAGCAACCGCCTCTGGATTTTCCCAATAGGTTCTGAAATAATCCGGCGGAGGAAACCTCTTCTCAGATAAGGCATCGGCTGTCGTTCAAATACACAGTCGCATTCCCGCAAGTATTTGATTCACATACGCAACTATCAAGACATGCATTCACAATATCTTCATAGTCATAATAATCAAAACCCACACACGCATCGAATACATTGCAGTCAGTGTCTGGGCAGGGAGTGCTCCCGTCGCATTCTGCGCCGCAAAAAGTAAAATTACAGGAATGGGTCAAATTCGAATTGCTAGTGGTGCATTCTCCGGTAGGCTCAAGGCATGTCGAGTCGAATCCTTCTGCGAAATCAAACGTGAATGGGTTGTCATCAGGGCTCGCCTCGCATGAGGATATTGCAGCAACCGAAAAAGGAGTGCAATCTATCGGAGACCCATCCATGCAATATCCGCCTTCAATACATTGCTCCATTCCGTTGCATGCGAATCCGTCGCTACAATCCATCAACTCAGTCGTGTTCTTGAGCACACAAGCTCCTGCCAAGCAGGAATAAGAGTCATTCAGCCACAATGAACCAGAGCAATAAGACCCCCCGCCATCACAATCAGAATCTACGACACATTCGCATCCTTCATCAATAACCCCATCACAGTTGTTATCGACCAGGTCGCCGCAAATCTCTTCTGCTCCCGGGAACGCCGAACCATCAGAATCGTCGCAATCAACAGGTCCGCAAACGTAACCTGCCGGACTAAATCCATCACCATCAGAGTCGCCACAGGCAGACATTTCCAAAAGCCCAAGTGATATCAGGGAACCAGGATCTTTCTGGTTCGTGTAGCTTGTCCGCACATAGTCATCGCTCCTTGCAACTGACGAAATCTCTATCTCATCAACAGAACCATACAGGTAATCGCTGTAGAATTTCCCCACGTAGAATCCGGTCGAGCTCACTTCGCATACAGAACCTGAGAATGGTCTTGTCTCCTTCAAGATGCCATCAATATATAGCTTCACTGTATTGCCGTCAAAGACCGCGACGAGCTGATGCCATGAGTTCTGCCCGATATCATACGATGAAGTGATTGTGTAGGCAGTCTCGTTCCTCATCAAGAAGGAAGGATTAGCATACCATCCGGATCTCATGAGCCATCCGAAGCCATTACCGCATTCAGATCCATATTGACCGATAACGTTCCAATTCTTAGAAGGTTCAGAATAGGGCTTGAACCATGATGAGACTGTGAAAGAGCTGCCTGCATTAATAGGCGCCGATCCCAGCACATAGTCATTCACGCCATCAAAGGTCAGCGAGGACCCTATGAGTCCAGTATCCCGCCCAACCCCATTCAAAAGAGTTCCATTCACTGACATCAGCGAATCCTCCATAGAGACGGAATCATCCGACATGTGATAGACAGAAGCATAACCCTCAGACCAGACTAAAGCCGATGAAGCGTTCATGCTTGCCGCATCATTTCCATAATACATGTAGAGAACAGAATCTTCCCCCACCATTAATTCAGGAACCTTGACCCAGACAACAACAGATCCGTTCTGGCTGTCGATCGACTCAATCTCACTATCCAGCATAGTCTCTCCATCCGATAGGGTAAACAAGAGGTCCGAACCGTCCTCGTTGATGTTCCCTATAAGATCAGGATCTGAAATGGAAATCAAAACTGGGAAATCCACCAAGTCGCTATAGACCATGTCCTTGCTGACGGTGACCTGCTTCCTGAAAGACCAGCCCGGCATCAGCCACTGATTAGGAAGCCCAGTGCTGAAATCATAGTATCTCTGATCGATATTCTCATCAGGATCCTCAATCCTGACTCTCCACTGGTATGATGTGTTATAATCGACTACATATTCATCAGGGTGAACAGAATATACCCCATTAGGTACGTTCTGGAACTCTTCAAGTAGGATCCAATCATCTCCTGATTTCATCCAGAAAGTGATATTCAAGAGCGTCTTCTGGAAATCATAAGCACGCACTGATAACGGCGTGTTGAGAGAGACGTTCTCAGCCCCATCCGACGGCACTATATCGAACAGCTTAGGTACCTTAGGCCCCGGCGGAGGGACATATTCAGCGACACCCCTCCTATTCTCGCTATATCGCTGTATCCAAGTCCTAGGAGCAGGATCAGGAGTCACAGCATCAGTGTCAAAAACAGCAAGCTTGCCTGCTATTCCCGTGACTACTACCTCATTGAGCCCGTCATTATCGACATCAAAGACTCTTGCCGGACCTAGCTGGCCCATGCCGTCAAAGTCGATCTTATCTATAAGATTGTAGTTCTTGTCATATATCAGCAGAGGATAGTCTCCGCCGTAACTATGCTGGGTTCCGGTAGCTGCAAGTATCTCTTTAGACTGATCAAGACCTACGTCACCGACCTCAGGAGGCCACGCCACCCAGAAATCAGTGAAGGTAGGCTGAAAATCCATAGTTCCAGTCTCAAGGTCGAACACTCCAAAATCCTTAGGCCATACGTTCTCATCCGATATGGACATTATGACTTCCATGTGGCCATCCTCATCTACGTCGTAGACTGTCGGAGTGCCGTGCGTAGGCAGATCATTCCGAGACAGATAATCATAGCCAGGAATAGTCGAACCATCAGCAGGATTCAGGACGCCAACTCCTTTATGGAGAATGCGCTGAGCAATGACTTCCTGCTTGTCATCTCCAGTCACGTCCACCACTACAGCCATCGGACTGCTGTGGAATATATCAGGGCGAGACCAAAGCGGCAAGAGCGTGTGGGCATCGAATGCCTGAAGGCCCTGCGAAGGAACACCATTGTATCCTCCGACACGGTCGCTGACATAGAGCTCGAACTGCCCATCATAGTTATAATCCCCGAATGCCAAGCCTCCCCAGCACGGATGATATATCCACGTGTCCGCAAGGACATTGCCGTTATGATCAAGCATAGTGACTGCGCCGTTATAATCGCTCATGTTTCCGCTGAAGTATCTTGGAGTAGTGTCCTCTGAAGCGAAATATATCGTAGGATAACCATCTCCATCAATGTCATAAGCCATCAATGGAAAGAGAGGCTGACCTTCGCCCTTCAAGCGCTCCGTCTTCCAGAGTATCGATCCATCTCCGTCCACTGCAACGACTCTCCGATCTCCCGTAGTGAATATGATTTCAGGGTCCCCATCATTATTTAGATCTACTAGTTCGACTGCATTCCCGACAGCTCCTGGAACAGTCCATTCAATATTCCCGTCAGATGCATTTATGACAAGAAGGTTCCCATCCCCCGCAGCGAGGACAATCTCCTGTTCTCCGTCATCATCCACATCCCCCATCACCGGAAGGATTTGCTCAAATCCACTCCTTCCGACATCCACAGTGTACTTATGCTTAAGAAGGCCTCCAGTAGTGAAGTTGAATTCTGATTCTGAGGAATAGATACCATCCGCCACAAGGGCCTTCCAGCGGTACAGAGTCATGGAGTTGTTGACATATTCTGACAGGTCGGCATCATATCGGCCGGATTCCCTTCCAAAATACTCCTTTGCAAGGATCCAATCAGATCCATCGAAGAAGTAAAATGAGATGTCAAGCAGATCCCCGCCTTTATCCTCGAAATACGCACTCACAACAGGATCAAGTCCGATTGCAGACTCACCATCCTGAGGGCTAGAATTCAAGATTGACGGTACGTAGTTCTCAAGACGTGTCCTGAAAGAGCTGACGTATTCGGCAGTCTGTCCGGATCCGTAATCATAAGCATCTACCTTCCAAGTGCATTCAGTATCATATTCATCCAAGGCCGAGAAATAGACTAGAGAAATGTCTCCATCAGGCTCCCTGCCAGATGATACCGCAGTCCAATCAGAACCTTCCAGTAAGCTTATTGTCCAGTCGACCACGTCACCATCAAGATCAGATATGTCTGCGCGCAGGATTGGGTTAAGAGGCACATCCTCCGACCCGTTCTGTGGGCTGACTGAAAGTATGTTCACCGCATGGTTCTGCGGTCTCGTCTGGAAAGAGTATGTCTTCTCAGCAGTTAGGTTTGACCCGTTGATATCATGTGCTGAAACACGCCAGTAGTAGACAGTCTCATATTCATCAATCCCTGATGTCGGAATGACCAAGTCAAGCCTGCCATCCGGCTCAAATCCAGAGTCCAGAACAAGCCAATCCGATCCATTTAACAAGCTGACAGACCAGTTCACAGGGTCCTCATCAATATCCTTTATCTCTACTGATAGGACAGGATTGAAGTTGATGTCAGAGGAGTTGTCGCCTGGTGAAGGACTCAATATGAAAGGAACATAATTATCTTCCAGTCTTGTCCTGAAATTATAATACTGCTCGATTAGGTTACTCGAGCCAGTCTCAGAGACTGTTATTTTCCAGGAATAGATTGTATCATAATCTGTGAATATCGCTGTCGGAATGGATAAGTCTGCATCTCCAGGAGCCACACCTGAATCCAACACAACCCATTCAGTATTGGTGTAGTCATATGCCTCGACCACCCATGAGAACTCATTGAGCTCTGCATCATGAATGTTAATGGACATTACCGGGTTCAATTCAACATCAGATTGGTTGTTCAGCGGATATGTGACAGACACCTTTGGAGGAGAGGCATGCGATTGGACATCCCCCACCTGCACGAAAGTTGAAGAATCGTTCTGGTTGTTGAACATCGTCTGTAGATATCCCTGGCTTCTCGCTACATCAGATACCTCAATCTCATCGACGGCTCCATCCACATAATCACTATAGAATTTCCCTATGTAATATCCTGTGGAGGTCGCTTGACATGGAGTGCCAGAAAATGAACTCACCCCGCGCAAGTTCCCATCTACATATATGCTTAAGCTTGAGCCATCATATACGCCCGCGATGTGATGCCATTCATCTTCTCCTATATCAACAGAGACCGTACCGAAATAGTTCGTCTCGTTCCTAATCATGAACGAAGGATTAGCATACCAAGCCAATCTAAGCAGCCATCCAAAGCCATTACCGCATTCAGATCCATATTGACCGATAACATTCCAGTTCTTAGAAAGCTGCGAATCAGGTTTTACCCATGCAGAAGCTGTGAAAGCCGAACCAGGTATATTGAGACTTGAATCCCCTTGAAGGTAATCATTCACTCCATCAAAAACATAAGAATTCCCTATCTTGCCGTCAATTCCTCGCAAGACACCATTCAATGCCATAGCATTCCTACCAGCCGACGTTGAATCAGAAACCGATCCTGAATTCTCTTCTAAGTGATGGACTGCCAAATAATCCCCAGACCATACAATCGATGCATTCTGCTGGCTCTGAGCTTCAAAATTTCCATAATACATGTAAAGAATTGTGTCGTTCGTGGATGAGAGATTCGGTATACTGACCCAAGCCACGAGGTGGCCAGAGAGACTGTCATACAGTTCAATCTCATGGTTCAGCTTAGTCTCCTCATCTTCAAGAGTGAATAGAATATCCCCACCGGATATCTGAGCATGTTCACTCATGTCAGAATCTGTCAGGTCCACCAGGAGAGGGAAATCAGTCTGATCCTCCTCGACCAATGCAGAATTCACAGTCAGCTGGCGGCTATAAGACCATCCTTGAGATTCCCAAGTGGAAGCGCTCGCAAAAGGAGCTAACGCCACTGAAATAGATAAGATGAACATAACAACTAGCACATACCGCCTTGCATCACATGAAAATACCATTTTAATCCCCCCGAACACAAATATTTCCTAAGTAGTAATAACGGACCGCGGTAATAAGAATCCTTTTTTAAAGCTTTCCAAAGTGGCAGCTATTAAAACAATCATTCCGAACCATCGAAAGAAGCCGGCTCCACATAATACATGTGAATCAACTCATCCGCCACTTCTTCCCGCCAGCCCGCGTCCAGGAGCGAAGACCTCACCTCGTGCCTGCTCATCCCTCGCTCCTTAGCCTTCGTCATGTAGTCTCGAAGCTTGACAGCGTGCTCTCGCTCATGGCCGGCCTCTACATATTTCTTCTTTCTTCGCAGGTTTCCTAGGAGGAACACTATCAAAATCAGGGCTGCAATCCCACCAAACATCAGAGTATACTTTGGATCTCCGATCTTCTCTTTATCAAAAATAGAGGCCGGAGATTGGAGTTCCGGCTCCCGCAGGGTAACAGTAGTCTCATTATCAGGAGTATCATTCAAGCCCTGCAAAGAAGAGATCTCGGATAAGGACACGTTCTGCTCCACCTCTTCAGACACATTCGCAGATCCTGACGAGCTGGAACCACTGGAAGAGTCATCGACCACGGTGACTGCATTAGGATCGCAAGTCCTCGAATTCATCCTCACAGCGCCGGTGGAGTTATGCTCGCACACCTGGACCTGCCTGTAATTGATACACTCACCCCAATCGCCGCATATCCAATCCTTGTCAGTCGTGGCGGCTCCGCCGCCGCCCCCACCGCCACCGCCTCCTGAAGAGCAGCTCCCACAGTCAACCTCGCAAGAAGAGCACGTCTCGCCAGGTTCGCAGACCAGATCGCCACAGTCAGCGACGTTCATCACAGTCAAAGCAACTGAATTCGTAGTGGCATTGCGGCTGACGTTCGATGAGTCAACTGCTGTGAAAGAGACAGATTCAGAACCATACCAGTCTGCCGGCGCAGACAGGTTCACCATGCCATCTGATCCTATGGATACCCTTATGCTAGAGTTGCCTGACACGCTGTAGTTGAGAGTGTTGTTCTGGGGATCATCAAAGCAGTAAGACAGGTTGAAGGCATTCGAGAGGCTTGAATCCTCATTCCAAGAGACTGATGACAAAGTGCACGCAGTCACGTTAGTGTTTTCTTCAGAGCTGTTGGACTCATTGGATACTGTGAAACAAGAGCTGCACATGGTCTCGAATGAAGAGGTCCATATGCCCGCGGCAGTCAGGTACACCTTGCTGTCAAATGGACTGATTGAGATATCCCACGCATCATTATAAGGGCCTAAGTTCTTCATGGCATCGGACCAAGTCGTACCATAATCCCGAGACAGGTATATCCCGCTCCCATGATAGCGGAATCCGTGCTGTCCCGTCCACACAATCCCTTCCAGACGGGTATCGAACCTTACAAACTCGAAATTCGAGTCATCGATAGTCAGACCAGCTCCGGAAGCCAACAGAGTCCAACTCCCACCATCTTTGTATTCATATATTCCATGATATCCTCCGGCCACCAGCATGTGAAGAGTCTCGTTGAAAGGATCGACATCAAGGTCAAAAGCATCGGCAGTAGGAAGCGTGCTCCCAATTACAGTCCATGACGCTCCATCATCAGTAGATCTGGCCACTTGGTATGTGGATCCTAAATCTTTCATTCCATATATGATACTGTCGTTGAATGGATCTATCTTACGGATGTCATAACCATCGGCCACAAGATTCCAACTGCTTCCCCCGTCAAGGCTGACATAGTTGTCGGCATACACCCTGCTTGCATTGGATGGATTATAGCGTATATGGTCCAAGATGGAGTTCGCATCATAGGCCAGACCCCAAGTATTTCCGAAATCATACGAGATTACAATATCCTGGGACTCCCAACCCCCACTTGAAGCTATGATCGTTGAACCATTTGTATCTACTCCACTACAAGTCCTCAATCCATCCCGTCTCATAAGGGACAGATCCCTGAAAGACGTTCCACCATCTTCCGTAAGGAAGAGTCCATAATCCGTCATGCAGAAGACCATCGTGGTCTCATTAAAGAAAGAGATATCTTTCAGGCGGGAACCAATCATCCCGCTTCCCGAATAATGCCAAGACTGACCTCCGTCGGTCGTGATTGCCATCGGACTATCTCTCTGGGTTATGGCCACTAAGGAATTCTGGGGATGAAATATGATTGGTTCGGAATAATACCAACCGGAGAAGACAAACTCTTCCTGGTTGACATCAGATGCGATATGCCAGGTCGCACCATAGTCATCTGAATAGTAAGGATAAAGCCCCCCTATAAGATGCGGACATGCGAAAAGCCTGTTTTTGTCTGAGGGGCTTATGGTGACGTGCCTATAAGCCAGACTGGCATTGAGACCTGTGCCTGTCAAGGAGAAATTCAGCCCTCCATTACTTGAATTGTATATGCCGCCCTGCGTAGCCACGAAGAGGCTCTCAGGAGCCTCATAGTCAACCGCAACATCATATGGAACACCCGGCAGGTCCAGACCTATCTGTTCAGAGAGATTTGACGTGGAATTGAAAGAATACAAGCTCTCATTTGTCGCCACATAGAGTATGGTCCGGTCAGCAGATGCCCATTCAAGATCGAACACCTCTTCTCCGCCAAGGGAATCGATCAGATTCCAGGAATCTCCTCCATCGTCAGATTTCCACAGGCCGGCATCAGACCCTGCAAATATGACCTGCGAACCCAATCCGTCAAAAGATGTGTTGTCGAACAGGAAGAGCTTTCCGTGCTTTGATCTCGAATAGTTCTGTGATGAGAGAACCTGAGTCCAGTTCTGCCCTCCGTTTTCACTTTTCCATATTCCTTCTGCCGACCCAGATAGTGTAGAAGAATCCATCTTCGAGGCAGCGACAAGCACAATGCTCTCATTAGTAGGATCAGACACTATAGATGCCCCTCCTTTTGCAGGTATCTCCAAACCAATGTTATTCCAGGTCTGTCCTCCGTCAGAGCTCCTCCACACCCTTGTAGTATCAGTGACCAGATAGAGTGTGTCTGTATCGTGGATGTTCCAGTCAATATCC
The DNA here is from genome assembly GCA_016933095.1 of Candidatus Woesearchaeota archaeon. Taxonomy (GTDB): domain Archaea; phylum Nanobdellota; class Nanobdellia; order Woesearchaeales; family SM23-78; genus SM23-78. The sequence continues at coordinate 23,453 of JAFGBP010000032.1, forward strand.
CAGACCATCTGCATGCCCTCTCCTCCAGGTCTGCTGTTGTTCTTCTGCCATGAAGAGGTAATCGGCAAGGCGGTCCAGATAGAGTCGTTAGAGGCCAAGCAGGAATCAAGACAGGTTCCGTTCACCGAAGGGTAAGTTATCACAAAGCCAGTGATTGATGGTTTTATCAGGAAGAGTGAGAAAATCACCCCCAGCAGGATGAAGAAGACTAGCATGTAAGAACGAACCAGTCTGTTTGACTCTGATCTCTTATAGGAGGCCACGCGACGTTCTATGAATGACTTGTCATAGCCATGATTATTTACAAGCGCATCGCTTATGGCGGATAGGCCGTGGCCTTTCCTGAGGTGA
>JAFGBP010000033.1 GCA_016933095.1 Candidatus Woesearchaeota archaeon
CATCCTGGAGAAGAGGCCAAGGCAGCTCATAATGATGAGCCATCTCGGAAGCCCGAAGGGCAAGATCGTCGAAAAGCTCACGCTTGATAAGGTGAATAACCGCCTGACGCAGCTCCTCGGAAAGACAGTCTACAAGACGAAAGACTGTATCATCTCCAAGAGGATGCCGGGAGAGGGCTTGATACTTCTTGAGAACCTTCGCTTCCACGAGGCTGAGGAGGAGGATGACGAGTCTTTTGCAAGGAAGCTTGCAAGCTACGCCGACGTTTATGTCAACGACGCTTTCGGGGTGTGCCATAGGAAGCATGCGAGCGTGCATGCTATCACCAAGTTCCTGCCGGGGTGCGCTGGCCTTCTCATCAAGAAGGAGCTTGAGAATCTTGACATTGACCGGATGGAGCGCCCGATATATGCCATTCTTGGAGGGGCAAAGCTCGGAACCAAGATCCCGCTCATCCAGAGGCTTCTTGTCAAGACTGACAAGGTGGTTGCGGGCGGAGGGATGATATTCACATTCTACAAAGCTAAGGGTTGGGAGATCGGGGAGAGTATTATCGACAAGAATTACATGAAGAACGCGGAGATAATGAACAATAATGAGAAGCTGTACTTGCCGGAGGACATTGTCGTGGCTGATTGCGACAAGAAGACTGAGATAAAGACAGTGGATGCTGACAAGATGACCAAGAAGACTATTGGCCTTGACATTGGAGAGAAGAGCGTGAAGAGGATTAAGAAAATGCTGAAAGAGGCCAAGACCATACTTTGGAACGGTCCTCTAGGGTATTATGAGAAGCCTCCTTTCGACGCAGCGACTAATGAAGTAGCGCGGTTCGTCGCCGACCTTGATTGCAGGAAGGTCATCGGCGGGGGTGATACTGCTGATGCAGTCCACAAGCTCGAGCTTGAGGATAAGTTCACGTTCATAAGCAGCGGGGGAGGAGCCGCGCTTGAGGTATTATCAGGGGCGGTGCTTCCGGCTCTCAAGGCGCTTGATGATAATGAGGTAGAGTTTTAAATGATTATAACTTTGGGGGGGACGCCTGGCAGCGGCAAGTCTACTGTCGGCAAGAGGCTCGCGAAGAGGCTTGGTTACAAGTTCTACAATGCAGGAGATGTTCGCCGGAAGTATGCGATAGATCACGGCATGACGTTGGAGGAGCTCAACAAGGCTGCTGAGAAGGATTCCACGTCTGATAAGCTCGTCGATGATTATCTTGCTGAGCTTGGCGAGAAGGAGGATGACTTCGTGATTGATTCCCGGCTCGGGTTTTATTTCATCAAGAAGAGCATCAAGGTTTTTATTGACGCAGAGGATGATGTCCGCGCCAAGAGGATCATGAAGGATAAGCGTTCGGAGGAGAGCTTTCGGGATCTTGAGGATGCGAAGAAGAAGATCACACTCAGGCTTTTGTGCGACCGTAAGCGATACCAGAAGCTTTATGGCGTTGATCCTTACATTCCTGAGCAGTATGACTTGATAATTGACTCGTCCCATAAGTCTGTCGAGAGCATCGTGGGTGAGATCTATCGTTTTGCAGTGTTTAATTCTCATCCTCCGAAGAGAAGGTAAATGATTGTTTGTCGTAGTTTTTTAGTAGCGATGTTCTTAGTGTTTCGGGTTGCTTCCTTGGTTTGAGAGTCTTGTTTTGCGTATTCTTGGTGTTTGGCAAAAAGAAAAGATTTATATATAACTTAATCGATACTAATAGCTAAATTAAGCTACTGGAAGCCAAAATCAACTGAGGTTCGTTAGATGAAAGCTTGCAACGGAGATAACAAAACCCAAACGCCAAAAAATGTTGAACTAGTAGCCAGAACGCCAACGAATGAGGGAATAGAGATTACAAGGTTAGAACCAGTGATCATTGAGGTGGCGCAGGACGAAGAAACGTTCTCCCACCTCATCCTCTTCGAAATGAACGCGAAAGTCAACGTCGAAGACGAAGAGATAGTGGTGGACGGCGGGATAAAAGAGACAATCTACCAGATGAAAGAATTCTAGGACGCACCAAAAAAAGCTGAGAGGGATATGATATGGAAAGAAGCGTGTTGTTGCCCGAGAGGGAAAGAGTGATAAAAAGAGGCATGGCAGAGCTAAAAGAACAGGTCAGCCAATTCTTGTACAACAACTTCATAGACTTCGACAGGGACGTCGGCGTCAAGATACAGGATTACACCTTCAACCCATCATTCATAATAAGGAAGAGCCACATCATAATAGACTGTTTTGTACGGGCCAATAACCAGGACGCAGAGTACGAGAAAAGAAAGAGGCTATACGAAAGCGACGGAGTGAAGTACGTAACCCTTGACCTCAGCAACGTCGCGTACCAGAACGTAAGTCATGTCCTAAGCCAAGAACTTCCCAAACTAGGGTGTACTATCTAAACAAAGCCAAAAAAAAGCAATGGAAAGATATTAAAAAGATCCTTCATTCTAAAAAGAGCATGAGTGAAAGCCAGACAGAGGATAAGCCAGCCACAGAACAGATTCCCTCTGCCAAGAACGTCGTCGTGAAGGAGAAGTTCGAGGAAAGGTACAAGTCCATCCTGGGTGAACGATACGACGAGTTCATGTGCTATTCGACAAGCTACGTGCGCAAGAGCATAAGGGTCAACACTCTTAAGAAAGGTGTTAAAGAAGTGCTGGAAGGGCTCTCGAAGAACTGGACCCTCACTAAGATACCTTGGTGCGACACGGGCTTCTGGCTCGACCACAAAGGAGAGGGAGATGACAAGAGATACGACATCGGGAACACGCTCGAACACATCCTAGGACAGATCTATGTCCAGGACGCTGCAAGCATGATACCGCCTGTCGTCTTGGATCCTCAGCCGGGCGAGACAGTCCTTGACATGTGCGCAGCGCCAGGCTCAAAGACGAGCCAGATGGCAGCCATGATGAAGAATACAGGGACATTGATCGCCAATGACCTCCAGGGAAGCAGGCTAAAGGCCCTCGGCATAAACCTCCAGCGCATGGGCGTCATCAATACCATCTGCACCCAGATGGCAGGGAGCAGGTTCTCAAGAGGTACCATAAAGTTCGACCGCGTGCTCGTAGACGCGCCCTGCTCAGGCACAGGCACAATCAGGAAGGCATTCATCAACCTGAAGATGTGGAGCCCAGGACTCGTGCGCAAGTTCTCCTCCACCCAAAAGCCGCTTATCCAGGCAGGATTCGACCTGCTCAAGCCCGGCGGGACAATGGTCTACTCTACGTGCACGATGGAGCCAGAAGAGAACGAGATGATAATCAACTGGCTGCTAGAGAAGAACCCGGACGCAAGAGTCGAGGAGATCAAGCTTGACATCAAGAGAAGCCCGTGCATGCTCGAGTATGACGGGAAGAAGCTAAACCCTGAAGTCGCAAAGACGCTTCGCATATGGCCCCAGGACAATGATACCGAGGGCTTTTATGTGGCGAAGATCGTGAAGAAGAAAGATTGAGAGCGCCGCCTTTATCAAAATAGAGTTCTGACCAGGCGGCGGTTGATGACAAGACAGAAAAACAAAGATAAACATGAAAGATAAAGTTGAAAAAGTTTCTTGAAAAGAATCTGGATGATAGGATAAGAAGCCTTACTTCCTTGCCTTCTCGAGCTTTCCGTGAAGCAAAGCGTCCAGGCTCTGGTCGTTGACCTTGATAACCTGCCACCTGACTCCAGGGATGTCTCCTTTGGACCTGCCCATCTTCCCGCCGATGCACTCCACCACGACCTGATCGTGCTCGTCGACGAGCTTCGTCGCTCCGTCGCCCGGACAGAATGCAGTGACCTGCTTGCCATTCTTGATAAGCTGCACGCGCACGCACTTCCTCATAGCAGAGTTAGGCTGCTTTGCCTCGAGCTGGACCTTCTCAAGCACTATGCCTGAGCCCTGGCTCGCGCCCTCAAGAGGATCTGACCTCTCCTTAACGCTCCTAGCGCTCTTGACAAACCACTTGTTGTGCCAATTACCTTCCTTTCGTCTTCCCTTAAGCTTCTTTGCAGCGTTCAAACCTGTGCTCTTCTTACCCATGTCAATATCACCTTTCTTATACGACTTTTATCTCCTGGACCGTGTAGTACTTACCCACGATCTTCTCCAGGTTCCGAAGATTCTGGGCCTTTATTCCTATGAGGAGGCCTTTTGTCTTGGTATCGGAACCTACGATTGTGACGATGTCCCCTTCCTCAGAGATCCCTTCAATCTTCAGAGGGGTTATGTAATTCTTAATGAAACCAAGCCTAGTCGGGCTGAATTCCACTATTTTAATCTTTCTGTTGAGCAGCTTCTCGATCTTAGGAACGTTCTCCTTGTTCTTGCCAAGCGCCTTACCAAGCTCGCCAGGCTCAACAAGAAACACCAGCTTCTCCCTGTCGAAAAAACAGTCCTTAAGCTTTGCATGAGTGATCTTATCAAACAAGCCCATGAGCTTCAACATGTCCGTGTCAAACGATATTTTCTCAGTCATTTTGGTCATACCTCAAAAAGTTTAATCCTCATCTCCTCTTTGCTGCCCCACTGGACTTCTTGAGCCCGAGAACCGCGATGCTAAAAGGCTTCTTGCAAAGAGTCCCAAGCTCGTCGTTAGGGATCTCCAAAGTCTCAACCTCGACGCTTTTGAGCGAAGCAAACCTCTTCACATCCTCCACAACCGCAGCAGGAGCATTCTTCGCCAAGAGAACCTTCTCGAGCTCTCCTCTCCTAAGCAGCTTCAATACCTCATCAGAGCCCACTACCAGGCTCTCGTTCTTCCAAAGCTTCTTTATCTCGTTAACATCCATTTTCATGCACCTTCAACACATCTTATCCGCATTTCGCCCTTAACCTCTTACCTCTTAGCTTTCTTGTCAGGCTTCGTGACAAGCATAGGCAAGCCAGTCCCGACAGGAACAGGCTGATTTATCATAACGTTCTCTATGACGGAGTTCAGATTATCAGTCTCTCCAACCATGCTCGCATTGATCACGTGCCTGATAGGCGTCTCGAACGAAGCTCTCGCAAGCACACTAGGCTTCTCCTTCACAATACCATACCTGCTGACACCCCTAACACGGCCCGACATAGTCATGGCGTCGGAGATGAGAAGAACATGCCTCATATCCAAGGCAATACCCTGGTCCTTCAAGACCTTCAGCATCTCCCTAATTATAGCTTCCCTTGCAGCCTCAATCCCAAAAATTGACTCTATCTCTGAAATGGAGTTAGTATAAACCCTGCTCTTATCAACTACATCGCTCTTCAAGATCTCCTTCATATTGCTGCCTGCAGTCACGATAACGAACTCATCACCCCTCTTGACAGGCAAGACCTGAGTAATTCCTTTAATGCCGTCGATGTGAACTTCCTTCAGCTTCTCCTTAAGCTTATATATAAGGCCCAGAGCGTCGTCGCCGCTAGCCTTTATCCTAATTCCCGCGTCCTTGAGTATCTTAACATCCAAACCCTTCATGGCCTTCACAAGTATCTTAGTGATCGCCCCCTGAGTGATATTCCTCTCCTTCAAGGCCTTCTCATCCAAGAGCATCTGCATCTCAGTCTCTGCAATGTCGATGTTGATCTCCTTGATGTACTCCTTAAGCCTAGTCTCCTTGAAGCTCTCAGCAATCTGCCTGATGTCCTTGCCCTCGGAATAAGGCTTCTTCAGGTAGATCTCCATCATCTTGGTGCTGATCTCGACCCTGCCGTCAAGAATCTCGATGAGCCTTGGAAGACCCGTAGTGACGTTCATCTCTGAAACTCCAGCGAAGTGGAACGTGTTCAGAGTCATCTGAGTACCTGGCTCTCCAATAGACTCCGCAGTCACGAGGCCCACGCACTCGCCAGGCTCTGCCAAGCTCGTCCTATACTCCTCGACGACAGTGCTCATTATCTTCTTGAACTTGGAATCGCTCACCTTGTCAGGAAGCTCTGCATCCAGATCTTCCAATATCTTCAAAGGCAATGTCCCGACGTATGATCTTAGTTCTGCTCTCATCTTCATCCCTCTCATGCCGTCCTGATTATGTGACTGACATTGATCTTCCCGCCTTCGCTCTTCGAAACGTCGATGCCGTCCTCTCCATACTGGAACTGGACGATCTTCTTCCCGGCATCCCTCACAGTGAAGTCGTATTCTACCCTGAAGTCCTGCAGTGCGTTTGCAAGCCTCCTATAAAGATAACCTGACTTAGGAGTCCTAAGAGCAGTATCCATAAGGCTGTCTCTTCCAGTCATGGCCATAAAGAACAGCTCGAAAGGCTCAAGGCCGTGCCTAAAACCCTTCTTTATGTAACCTCTCGCGCTTACACCCAAGTCTCCCCGCTTGAAACAGGAAAGCGTCCTTCCCTCATAACCCTTGTTGACCCTTCCTCCACGCAAAGCCTGTTGGCCTACGCAAGCAGCCATCTGGGCGAGATTCAGGAAGTTACCCCTCGCTCCGGACTGAATCATCATCATCGTATTGGTTGACGGGTCAGCGTTCTGAGTGACAATCTCTCCAGTCTCGTTCCTAGCCTTGTTAAGCCTCTCAAGGATCCTTAGCTCTAAAGTCTCCTTCAAGTCACGACCAGGCAAGAGCTCAAGCGAACCATCATGGAACTGCTGGATCATTGCCTTGACGTCAGCATCTGCCTCTGCAAGGCTCTGCAAGACCTTCTCCTTGATCTCGGACTTGAGATCGATGTCTGATATGCTCGTTGTAAATCCATATCTCAACAACACCTCGATAGCCAAGCGGTTGATCATGCCCAAAAGCCTAACCATCCTCTTAGCGCCGTACTGCTTGTGAAGGTTCCTCAAAAGCAAACCTGAACCCTCTCCAAGATTGTTCTTGTCCAATACTCCAGTGATCAGCTTTCCATCCTCGATAAGGACTGTGGCGTCTGGATCATCAGGATTCTGCTTGTAGTGCTTTGCATATCCCTTAAAGTTGAAGTCATCAGGGAGCAAGCAACTGAAGACATCCTTTCCAGATACGAACTCCTTGCTTGGAAGCTTCGAGAAGTCCTCGATTCCAGTCGCTGCCAATAAATCAACCGCCTCTTTCCTGGGAATCTTATCAAGGAACTTTGTCAAGTAGTAGTTGCCGCTGATAGTGTCCTGGCCACAACCGATAATGCTAAGCCCGTACCTTGGACTGATAAGCTGCGTCTGAACTTCCATCAAGATTTCTGCCTCGACACGAGCCTCTTCTGTCTGAGGAATGTGAAGGTTCATCTCGTCCCCGTCGAAGTCAGCGTTGTAAGGAGCACAGACCGCAGGGTTAAGCCTCAGCGTAAGGCCTGGAAGCACGCGCACCCTGTGGCACATCATGCTCATCCTGTGAAGGCTAGGCTGCCTGTTGAACAAGCTGACATCTCCATCCATCAAATGCCTCTCGACAATGAAACCAGGCTGCAACTCTTCCAACAGCTGCTCCTTAGTCTCGTCAGTGATCTTCTTCCTTCTACCATCAGGCCTGACAATGTAGTTGGCTCCAGGATAATCCTTAGGCCCTCTTGTTATGAATCCCTTAAGGTATTCCATGTTCCACTCAGTAACCCTTTCAGGTACTGTGAGCTTCATAGCCATAAGCTTCGGCACGCCGACCTCGTTGATGTCAAGCATCGGGTCTGGGCTGATGACCGTACGTGCAGAAAAGTTAGTCCTCTTACCTGCAAGGTTGTGCCTAATCCTTCCCTCTTTTGACTTGATCCTTGCAGTCAAGGTCTTCAAAGGCTGGCCACTCCTATGCCTTGCAGGAGGAAGCTGACTTACCTCGTTGTCAAAGAAAGTCGTGATGTGATACTGCAACAAGTCCCACAAATCCTCGATGATTATCTCAGGAGCCCCCGCGTTGATGTTCTCGAAGAGACGCTGGTTGATCCTCACGATGTCACCAAGCTTGTGAGTAAGGTCGTCCTCGCTCCTCTCACCAGTCTCAAGAGTGATACTAGGCCTCATGGTTACTGGCGGGATAGGAAGAACAGTCTGAACCATCCACTCAGGTTGAGCAACGTTGTTGTTGATGCCAAAGACTGCCAGGTGCTCTCGCTTAATCCTCTCAAGCCTGCTCCTCACCTCGATAGGAGAAAGCCTCTTCTCATCCTCTAAGAAAGTCGTAGGCTTCTCGAGCTTGATCTTCATCTGCTTAGACTTGCAATGAGGACACTTAGTGATAGTCTTCAGGCTTGCGATGATGTCCTTAACCTGAGCGATCTGCTCATCAACCCCGAACTCCTTGCCAATCTTATCAAGGTCTTCCTTCGCCTTGTGGATCTTCTCATTAGGGATCAGGATGTTGCCACAACTCCTGCAAGTGCATCGCAGCAAGTCCAAGATTATACTGACAAACTTGATGTGAATAACAGGCCTTGCAAGCTCGATGTAACCAAAGTGTCCGGGACACTCCTTTAACTTGCAGCCGCAAGTCTTGCACTTCAAGCCAGGGTCAATTACTCCCAGCCTAATATCCATGAGACCGCCATCAACAGGATAACCTTCCTTATCATAGAGCTCTGGAGTGACTATCTTTGCGCTAGCCATGTCCTTGATGAACTTAGGGCTCATGATACCAAACTCAATCTTGTCAACCTTCTTTGAAATGAATGATTCCATCATCATCACCTACCTACTCCTCAACACCCTCTTTCTGAGGGGCCTCTGCCTGCTGCCGCGTCTTGCCAGCAATCTGGCTCTTGAGCTTAAGCTTAGGATAAAGCGTCAAGCTCTTGAACTCATCCAAAAGGAGCTTGAACGCGTAGCTCATCTCAATGTTGCTTATCTCAACGTTGTCACCGCAAGTAGGACAGAAGTAAGAATTCTTCCTAGCGTCGTGGATGGCGACAAGGCCGCAACCCTCGCAAATAGGCACTTCTGTCTTGTCAGAGTCAAACCTCTCCTTCAGGAGCAGGCTTGCTCCATGGGCCACGAATGTATCCTTCTCCATCTCTCCAAGCCTCAAGCCTCCCTCCTTTGCTCTTCCCTCAGTAGGCTGCCTGGTCAAGAGCTGGATTGGTCCTCTGGCTCTGCTGTGAATCTTGTTCGCGACCATGTGCTTGAGCTTTATGTAGTACATATTTCCAATGTATATCTTGGCAGTGTACATCGCGCCAGTGATACCATTGTAGAGCGTCTCGGTGCCATTTTCCCTGAAGCCATTGGCCAGGAGCTCTGCGCGCAGGTCCTCCTCTTTCTCTCCCTCGAAAGTCGTGCCGTCAATATACCTTCCAGACAATGCACCTACCTTCCCAGAGATCAATTCCAGAAGGTGACTTACTGTCATACGACTCGGGATTCCATGAGGACTGAAAAGAATGTCTGGCTTTATCCCGCTTGAAGTGAATGGGATGTCAGCTTCTGGAACGACGAGGCTAATGACTCCCTTCTGACCGTGCCTTGAGGTGAATTTGTCCCCAATCTCAGGAACTCTCTGCTCTCGTAATCTTACCTGGACGAGCTTGTTTCCCTCCTCGCTCTCAGTCAAAAGGACTTGGTCTACAATCCCGTTCTCTCCGTGCTTCAAGGCCATGCTTGACTCCCTTCTGGAAGTCTGAGCAAGGTTGTACTCCTCAAGGCTCGACAAGAATCTTGGAGGGCTCGTCTTTCCGATTATGACGTCTCCCTCAGCAACGACCGCCTCAGGATAAATCATTCCATCATCTTCCAGGAACCTGTAATCATGCTCAGTCCTGTAACCCTTGACGTCCTTGTCAGGGATGCCTATCTCGTCAGTGAGACCTCCAGAATATCTCAGCTCCTCGGAAATGACAGGCCTAAAATAAGTGCTCCTGCCAAATCCTCTCTCGATGCTTCCCTTATTGATCACAATAGCATCCTGCATGTTATATCCCTGGTAAGACATAACTGCAACGACCACGTTCTGACCTGTCGGGTGAGCATCCATCTTAGTAAGCTCATTGGTTATTGTAGTAACTATAGGCTTCTGAGGATAGCACAAGAGGTTCACATCCATATCCATCCTTGAGAAGTAGTTGGCAGCGTAGAAACCGACTGCCTGCTTCTGGTTCTTAGAACCCTGAGTCAGACGTACTCCCTGGTTGTAGTTCCCGAAAGGGACGAGGCTCGACGTGAGGCCAAAGATGTCTATCGGGCTGATCTCAAGGTGGGTGTGGTCGGGCGTAAGTTCAGACTCGCGCAAGGCAACAAGAGCCGATTCTTCCTCTGTCGTATCAAGGTACTCGACCAGCCCCTGCTCTACCAAGTCAGTCCACTTAAGCTCTCCTTTGTTAAGCTTCTCTATATGAGTCTCTGTGAGCAAGGCCTTTCCATTCTTGACTATTATCAAAGGCCTAATGACCCGTCCACTGCAGGTCTCGATGAAAGCCTGGTTCGTGTCCTCATTGTAGTAAAGGTTCAGGCTCAAAGGCAACTTGTTAGACCTTCGCTGATTCCTCAAGGAATCTACGAACTCGCGTCCATTGGTGACCTTCCCGACATACTTGTTGTTTAGGAATACTTCAGTCATGATCATTCACCCCTCACTTCTTCTTGGCAGGGGTCTTCTCAACTTCCAGACCTGCCTTGACTAGCGCTGGCATTATATCCGTCTCCTCGACCTGCTGGCTAATGTTCGCCAGGAGCGCCAAGTTCTTCCTGAGACCGATGTTGCTTCCTTCAGGAGTCTCGCTCGTGCAAAGCCTTCCCATGTGCGTCGGGTGAAGACTTCGAGCTTCGAAATTCTCCTGACTGCTCGACAAGGGGCTAACGACCCTCTGCAAGTGGCTCAGTGTCTGCAGGAAGTTGAGCCTCTCGATCCTCTGGCTCACTCCCTTCCTGGAACCGACCCAGTTGCCGGTCGCCATGCTGCTGTAGATCCTCTGAGTCAAGAGCTTCTCCCGGATTATAACCTTGATGCTAGGGAACTTACCCCTCTTCACGATCCTCTGGAAGTTGTAAAGCAGGTCTCCGATCAGCACCTTCAGGTTCACCCTTATCAAGTCCCCCATCAGGTCTCCGCTCATCTTCAGCCTCTTGTTCATGTAATGGTCCTTGTCATCAGAGCCTTCAGCCCTCATGGTAAGGATCATCTTCTTCAGCATCTTGCAAAGGTTGTAAGCCTTCAGGACCCTGTCTTCCTTCTCGAGTCCGATGTGAGGCAGCAAGTACTTGTCCAGAATCTCCTGCATCCTATCAATCCTGATCTCCCTCGCCTGGGTGATGCCAATCTTCTTAGCGACGTAATCGATAGCATCTTCGGCATTCTTGATGTCAATGAACTCGTAGAGGTTAATCAAGGCCTCTGCGTTGTCATCAAGGCCTATCTGCCTCATGATCTCCTCGTCCTTCACGACTCCAAGAGCCTTGATTATAGGGATGAGAGGAATCCTCTTCACCCTCGTGAAGGTGATGTAGAAGAGCCCGTCCTTGAGCTTCTCGAACTGGTGAGGGATCTTGTAACTACCCCTCTCAGAAAATATCTTTCCGACGTACGGGCTGACACCAGTCTTCTCCTGCTCCACCAAGAACCTGTTAGAAGCCAAGTCCTCGATGTTCACGACTGCCTTCTCAGTCCCGTTGATAATGAAATACCCACCGGGGTCGTCAGGGTCCTCGTTGAACTTTATAAGCTCATCCCTCGACAAGCCAGACAAGTGGCAGTACTTAGACTTGAGCATTATGGGTATGTTAGCGATCTGGGTTATGAACTCCTCACGCTGCACGCCGTTAATGTGAGCACTGATCTTCAAGAACATGGGAGCGCTGTAAGAAAGCTTCCTCAAACGTGCCTCTACAGGGTAGATGCTCCTCTTCGACCCGTCCGCCTCTGTGATCTCTGGCTTCGTCACCCAAACGTCATCAAGCCTTATCGTGAAGGAATCAACGTTGGGAGGGATGATCGTAGGCTCGATCTCCTTGTTCTCCTCAATGATGTTCTTCAGCTCCACATCGATGAACTTATTGAAGGACTCGATGTTGGCCTTGACAATGCTGTTGTCCTCAAAGTATTTCTTCAAAAGCGCGTATGATTTCCTAGTAGCTTCCATTTTCATCTCACTCCCTGATAACTCCCCTATAATAGACAGTCTCGCCGGCAGTCCTGCTATGCCTCTTGATCTTAATGACATCCCCTTGCCTCGCACCCAAGTGGGCGATAGCCGGGTCAGAGAAATTGATCTTCGGGATTTCCCGCAGAGTAATGTTATATTTTTTGAAAAGCGCCTTAGCGTCCTTCTCAGAAAGTTTGGTGTGCTCAGGAACGAGCTCGTGAGCGTTCATGTCTGATTTCTTTTCCGCCATTGTGTTCCCCCTCATTCTTTTGACTGTGAAAAAAGTTTGTTACACTTCGTCTATGAGCCGGACGATAACAAAAACGCTTCGCATTTTTGAATCGTTCGTCCCATCAACTTCATCTATGAGCCGGACGAGATTTGAACTCGCGACCACACCATCACTTTCAAAAGGCCGGAAAAACCTGGCCTGTGGGTTAAAAGTGGTGTGCTCTACCAGGCTGAGCTACCGGCCCAACATATCAAAAACCCCTTGCGATAAGGTTTCTGAGCCGCCCTGTCTGCTGATGGAACGCCCTGACCGGGAGTCGAACCCGGGTCGAAGCCTTGCTGCACACCATACGCGTCTCGCACCTTGTGCGCTTACAAAACGCTCTCGCGTTTTGAAGCCCCAAAAATCGTGAAACGATTTTTGATGGCTAACCGAGCGTAACCGGTTACGACAGGGCTTCATGATAGGCCACTACACTATCAGGGCAAGCGGTCGATCACGAACCGTCTTTCGTCGTCAAACCGAGGAAACTGGGATGAGAGAGCCGTGGCTCAATAGTCTTCCAATCATACTTTGTCTAGAATGTTTTCCTCCCAAACATTTTGCCCTGGCTCACGACTACATCACGGTTTTTGTCATCAACAAGCTTGTTTTCAAGCTGATTACCTTCCAGAAATTGGGTCCCTTTAAAAAGATTGCGTTTTTTAAGGCGAAATCCTCAAAAACGCAGTTTTTGTTGGATTGAGATTTTTAAAGCGAAATCCTCAAAAACGCAGTTTTTGTTGGATTGAGATTTTTGAGCTTGAAATGGGCTTCAGCTCAGGTTGCCCACGAGATAAGCCTCAATGTAGTTGAGCTTCCTCTGGGTATCCAAGGGAGTCTTGCCGTATCCTTTCCCCGACTTCCTCCTGTTCTCAAAGAGGACGCAGAAGCCAGTGTAGCCTCTCCTGGAGAAGGTCCAGACTCCGGAATTCTCATCTGCCACCATGAAGTCGGCAAAGTCTTGCTTTGCAGGGCGGTAGAACGAAGTGCCCATAGACTCGCCGCTCACATAGATACGAGGATAAGGGGTTATTATCCTGGATCCGATATCATCAAACTCATCGTATGAATAATCAGAATAGTCTGATAAGAGAACAAAAGTATCCGATGGCTCGAAGAGCTCTGCGCGGAACATCAGGTCATCATTGTAAGTCAGCCGGTCCCACTCAGTGCAGTTACGCTCCCCCCTTCCAAAGGAACATGGCACCTTAGAAAGCACTCGTTTCAAAGTCCTTCGCTCTACATCAGGATCTTCGCCTCCGACATCATACCGGAAGGTGACTAAGGAAGTCAAATCCACTACCATAAGGCCTCTTTTAGAAATGCAGTATAAATAGTTTTCTGAAATCAGCTGCAATAGAAGGGGTCATCAGCCCTGACGACGATCTCGCGGCTGTTCTTCTTCTCCGGCGCAGTGGCGAACAAGGTCTTCCGGTCAGGCGCCGGCAAACTCTTATTGGCCTTATCGTCTGAGCCGGCGGTGGAAGGCTTCGTAGAGGTTGAGTGCTTGATTTGCCTCTTTCCCTCGACACCCCTGATGGCCTTCACGTTGTTGAACTCCAGCACCTTCACCATACTCAGGTTGCCGCAGTCGATGCAGTTGTAGAAAGGGCCGAACTTGCCGTTCTTGAGCTCGAGCACTTTGCCGCACGCGCACTTCATCTCGTCAAGCGTCTCGTTCTTGTGCTCTCGGCACACAGGCACGTTCATGCTGTTTGTCGTCGTCGCCAACCGCCCGCAGAAAGGGCACTTGTCAATCTTTGATTCCCCGTATCGCTTCGGTAATCTCATTGCAAGAAAGAAAATCTCTTGAAAGAATTTATAAGCTTTTGTGTGCTAAAGAACAATAAAAAAAAAAACTATTTCGGCAGGTATAGTCCTGATACGTGCCTGACGAACGGCTCTATAGCTCCTTCAAGACCAGTCCCTTTCAAGGACTTGAGTTTCTTCGCGCCGACACGTTCCTGGTAGGAGAAGACACGCAGCTCGCTCACGCTTTTCATGTCGTCAGAAACAAGAAGGAATTTCAGAGGGTTTTGTGTCTTGTAATTGTAGATGTATATCCCGAAATTGGCAGACTCTTTCCTCGTGAACGCAGGATAATCCTTTGAAAGCATCAAAAGGTCAAAATTCTTATCCTCCTTAAAGATGGGCGTCGAGTATACCCCCCACACAAACTCGAAGTCATAACCTGGGACTAGCTTGATGACCTGCAGATATTTGTTGGGCGTCACTTTACCCTTCTTGTCAGAAGTGCATTCGCCAACAGAGGTAAAGACCCTGTTTTTCCGAAAATCGGCTTGCGTCAGGTCATCCAAAGGCTTCCCGGTCCTCGCCAATACTGCTTTGCCAAAGAATATATTCAGACAATACTTAACCTCTTCCATGAACTCATAAGGTTCCATAGCGACCACCCCACTAATATAATGTTAGAATGGAGAGATTCTTTATAACAATTTCTAAACAAAAACAAGAAAACCCAAAAACTAACCGCACCAAGCCACTCCTCATGCAGGGTGCTGTGTTAGCACAGTTGCCACGCCCGCAACGCACGAGGTATCTGCTGTCCAACAGAGTCATGCTTGAACGCTCATTGTTTCTTACTGCTTTCCTGGTGGCAACGCTCCTACTTCGCCACACCTCTTTTAGAAAGGGGGTGCGTCCAGAATCTCCTAGCCGCGCTCCGTACTGATCCAGAAGAGTCCTGTTTGGCCGAGTCTAGAGCCTTCGCGTGCAGGTCAGTCAGACTGCGCTAGGCGGCCTTTCTGGACGCACCC
>JAFGBP010000034.1 GCA_016933095.1 Candidatus Woesearchaeota archaeon
GACAGAGTACGCACCCTCCCCGATGCCCGCAGTAAAGACAATAGCATCCAATCCTCCTAAGAACGCGGTGTAGCCAGCGATGAAGAAAGCCACCCTCTCAGCCAACATCCGTATGGCAAGCTTAGCCCGCAAGTTGCCCTCTCTAGCCTTCTTGCGCAGATCACGGACATCCTGAGTCAGTCCTGATAAACCCAAGAGCCCCGACTCCTTATTAAGCATCTTATTCAAAGATAAAGGAGTGTAAGCCTTGCGCATCAAGAGAAAACACAAGATAGCAGGATCGATGCTGCCCGACCGCGTCCCCATGATGAGGCCTTCCAGCGGGGTGAAACCCATGGATGTCGCTATCGACTTCCCGTTCTGGACCGCTGTTATGGACGAGCCATTCCCTAAATGACACGTGATTATCTTTGATTCCTTCTTTCCCAGAAGCTTTATGGCCTGCTGCGAAACGAACTTGTGGCTCAAGCCATGAAAGCCATACCGCCGAATCTTGTACTTCGTATACAACTGGCGAGGGAGGGGATACATGTATTGGTCCTCCTTTAATGTCTGATGGAAAGCAGTGTCAAAGCAGGCTATCTGCGGGGTGCTCTTCAGGATCTTTCGGCAAGCGAGTATGCCCGCCAGGTTCGGAGGGTTGTGGAGAGGCGCGATATCGGATAAGTCGCCAATCCTCCTTATAACAGTAGAGTCGATGAGAACAGGACCTGAGTAATACTCTCCGCCATGGACCACTCGATGGCCAACAGCCCTAATCTCTGAGAAATCCTTTACAGCACCATATTCCTTAAGAGACTTAAGAGAGAAGATTATAGCATCCACGTGATCCTTGAAAGGAATCTTCTTCTCGATCCTAGAGCCACCGAATGAAAGTTTGTACTTGCAACGGTCCAAGCCTATGCCATCCACGTGCCCTGAGATGATAGCCTTCTCGGTTGACATATCAAAGAGCTTGTACTTAAGAGAGCTGCTTCCTGAATTAATTGTCAGTATCTTCACGTTAAAACCCCTGAGGCTTGTTAAACCACATCCTGCACTCCCTTTTTTTCCGCTAAAAATCCCGATCAAAAACAAACTGAACACAAAAACAAACGGAACTCTTCATGAACTGATCGTCAATCAGGCTTCTCTCCTGGCTTCTTGCCAGACCTTCCATTCATCCCATCCTCAATTATCTTGCGTACATTAGAAGGAAGCCGGTCAAGCGGGTCATCGCTCGGCTTAAAGAGGTAATCAGGCTTAGAAGCGACGCCATTTCCACCATTCCCTTCTTTTCCTTCCTTTCCTGCCCCAGGACCGGAGGATCCTTTTTGTTCTTCAGACCCCGCCTTCCTTGAATAAACAGGAGTGACTTCAGGCTCGATCACCTTTCCCTGCGCATCCTCATCATGAACCTCGTAAGCCTTGCTCTGCAGGACAGTCACTGCAGCGACGTACATCACATCCTCTGCACTGCATCCCCTAGAGAGGTCATTCGCAGCCTTCCGCGTGCCCTGAAGGAAGGGACCGACTGCCTCGTAATGTCCCAGGCGCTCCACAAGCTTGTACCCGATGTTGCCGGCATTCAAGTCTGGGAATATGAGGACGTTCGCACGGCCCTTTAAAGGCGAGTCTGGGCATTTCCTCTTCATGACTTCAGGCACGAGGGCTGAATCCACCTGGATCTCGCCGTCAACCATCATGTCAGGATACTTCCTCTTCACCATGGCAGTGGCGAGCTTCACGCGCTCGATGCTCTCATGCTTGGCCGAGTCCCTTGTAGAGAACGAAAGCATGGCGACCCTTGGCTCAAGGCCAAAGCTTGAAGCAGTCTTCGCTGTCAGCATCGCGATCTCAGCCAGCTGCTCAGAGTTCGGGCTTATGTTCATGACGCAATCAGCAAAGAAATATACTTCGTCGCCTTTCGGTGGAGCCATCAGGAACACTCCTGAAGTCTTATTCACTCCAGGAGCAAGCTTAATGATCTCAAAAACCGGATGATAAGGCTTAGTAGCGCTCGTAGCGCCAGATATGAAGCCGTGAGCCAGGCCCTTATGGACCATCATAGCGGCATAATAATGCGGCATCTGCATCCTCTGCAGCGCATCCTGGCCAGAAACTGGCTTGCCGTCCTTCTTCCTCATCTCCAGATACTCGTTTACATAAGAATCTAGCTTGTCCTTGTTCTCAGGCAGGAGATAGTCTATCACGTTCTCCTCATCAAGATTCGATAGTCCAAGCCTTCGGAAAGAGCTCTCAAGCTTCTGCGAATCCCCAAGGATTAAGGGATGGGCGATCCTGTTCTTCTTGACCAATGAAGCAGCCTTCAATATGACATCTGTCGTGTCGGCAAACACGATCTTCCTTGAAGAATCAGCGTTTATCTCAACTGCCCGGCGAACGACGGAATCCAAAAACCCTCTTTTTCCAAGAAGAGAATTCCAAAAGCCTTTATCCATCAATCATCTCCTCCTCTTAGCCTTCCTGGTCTTCCTGGAAGGCTTTGCAGACGCGATGACAACGTCCGGAGACTCTTTTCCCGTCCCTATCTTCTTTATTCCCAGCCAGATGATGATAAGCAGCTCTATCAGTATCACGATTGCACGCAGCAGCTTGCTCATATCAGAAAAGTACCTGACGGTCGCGTAGAACAGCGTTATCAATCCTCCGAACATGAAACCCGCGCCCATGTAATCAATCCAGAAATATATGCCAATAATGATAACGATGAGTCCTAGAGGAGCCAGTATAAAGAAGAGGTTTCGGTTATATCTGGCCTGGGCATCCTTGTAGTCCTTGCTACAGTAGTCGCAGTAGGAGTAAACTTCACAGCCAGATTCATCATATTCAAACCTCGGCTCCCCATCTTCGCGCGAACAGGCCTGCACTTCAGGCTTGTTGTAGACATCTGCGCAATTTTCACGGTTCACGAGCGGCTTTGCCGGAGCCATAGGATATGTATAATTGCAGAAATCATCATATTCCGGGGACTCATAAACAGCGTCAAAAAAAAGCCCGAAGAACAAAGGCAACAAAACCAACATTCCAAATACCATAGCAAATCTTTTCGGATCCATAATAATCACCACCCTTACTGGATTGAGATGAAGGGAAGGCAGTTTATATAGTTTGCGGGAAGGCCGCCGAGACCAGAGACCGTCCCTCTCATCAATTAATTATTTAAACATGTAAAATGAAAGACACCAATAGCGCAAAAAGAGTGTGAGTGAAAATAGCTGAGAAGACTGAGAAGAAAGAAGAGCCAAAGAAAGAAGAAGGCAAGCCAAAGGCTGAAGAGAAAAGAAAAAATGAGCAAAGCTCGCCCGCCCCGGGAGGCAAGCCCTCTCCAGATGCAGGAGCCAAAGAGCAGGAGAAGAAAGAGCTGAAGAAAGAGGAGCGGGATAAGAAGGACGAGCATGAGAAGAAACAGGAAGCTCCTCCTGAAGCAACCGCGGCGGCTACAGGCCCCCAAGTCAAGGACATCATCTCGAAGAGCTCAATCTCGCTCAGTCTGGACCGGTATGATGACATCTTCAGCGACTTTGACCCTCGGTCTTATTCTGAACGCGCTCTATCGGATGACTTCCTCTCAGAAGCAAAGAAAGTAACGAGGGAAAAGAAGGACAACTTCGAGCTAGAGCTGCTCATACCTGAAGGAGTGAGGCAGACAGCATCCGAAGCCAAGATCAAGAAGAGGCTGAAGGACCATTTCAAGAAGCACGCAGACATGCTAAAGGCAGAGCAGAAGAAAGTGAAGCAGAGAGGGTTGATGGTTGTCTTGATAGGATTCATCCTCATGCTCGCAGCCTCGTTCCTCTACGACCTAGACCATCCTTTGTTCGCGCTCACGTTCCTAAGGACGATGATAGAGCCCGCGGGCTGGTTCATGGTATGGTACGGCCTAGACCAGGTTTTCTACACTGGAGGACAGCACAAATCAGAAATTGAATTCAACGAGAAGATGTCAAAGGCCAGCATCAGGTTCACATCGTACTGACTGGAAGGGTAAGATTTATAAAAAAAGTTCTACAAGGATGAAGCTAGAAGCAAAAAGACGTCAAGAGGGACAAGAGGAAATTGCCAGACATTAATAATGTAATCGCGAAGTACAGTTCTGCAAGTGACCTCATACCAGCATTGCAGGAGATACAAGAAGCCTTTGGATACTTGTCTGAGGAGAACATGGAGGCTCTAAGCCATAAGATAAAAGTCCCGCTCGCACAGATATCAGGGGTGGCGACGTTCTACTCGATGTTCAGGCTAAAGCCGCTTGGAAAGCATAACATCGCGATTTGCAGGGGAACTGCTTGCCACGTGCATGATTCTGAGACTCTTCTGAAGTCAGCGGAAAAGAAGCTTAATATCAAAGCGGGTGAGATTACTTCTGACGGCATGATAAGCTTGACTTCTGTCAACTGCATAGGGGCGTGCGCCAAGGCGCCTGCTATCATGGTGGACGGCAAGGTGTACGGAAACCTGGATGACAAGAAGCTTACGAAGATAATAGAGGACTTGAGAAAGCAAGGGTGAAAAGGAAAAGAGAATAGGGAAAAGAAAAAAAAGGAAGAACGCAGGAAAAATGAAGCATCTAGAAGAAGTAGCCGATATCCAGAAAGGGCATGAAGCCCTGAACCAAGACCGCATTACAGTAGGCCTCGCCACGTGCGGAATATCAGCAGGCGCTGACAAGACCCTTGAGAAGCTGCATGAAAAAGGACTCCTGATTCCGATAGAGACTGTGGGATGCGCAGGCATGTGCCATGCAGAGCCTATTGTGACCGTGCGCCAGAACGGCGTCTTCTCCATCTACGGCCACGTAACAGAGGACAAGGTTGACATGCTTGTCGCTGCCATCAATGAGAACCGGGTCTGCCAGGAGCTCTTCTTAGGCCATGCCCTCGAAGAGATTGATTATTACAAGAAGCAGAAACGGCTTTTGATGAGCAACTGCGGACGGATAAATCCTCTCAGCATCGAGCAGTACATCTCTGCGGGAGGTTACGCAGGCCTCATTAATACTCTCAAAAAGAAGCCTGAAGAAGTCACGACAGAGGTCTTGGCGTCAGGCCTACGCGGAAGAGGAGGGGCTGGGTTCCCGACAGGCAAGAAGTGGCAGCTCATCAGGCAGCAGCCTGGAAAGAGGATGCTCGTGTGCAACGGAGACGAGGGAGATCCAGGGGCGTTCATGAACAGGGTGACGATGGAAAGCGACCCCTTTAGGCTGATAGAAGGTATGACCATTGCCGCGTATGCGATTGAGAGCGAGGAAGCCATAATCTACACGAGGGCAGAGTATCCTCTGGCTATTAAGACGCTGCAGGAAGCCCTCAAGATCGCAGAGGAGAAGAACCTCCTCGGAAAGGATATCCTCGGAGTGAAGGGCTTCAACCTAAAGATTAGGATCATGAAAGGAGCTGGAGCCTTCGTGTGCGGTGAAGAGACTGCGCTAATAAGGTCTGTCATGGGATTTAGGGGCCAGCCGAGATTCAAGCCACCGTTCCCTGCGCAAAGCGGCATATATGGGAGGCCTACCAATATCAACAACGTGAGCACGCTCTCGCTCGTCGCCGTCATAATGAGCATGGGAGCCTCTGAGTTTGCCAAGATAGGCACTGAAAAGAGCAAAGGCACAGCAATGATCTGCCTCGCCGGAAAGGTGAAGAGGACGGGCGTCGTCGAGGTGCCTATTGGGATTTCGATCCGAGAACTTGTCTTTGACATTGGCGGCGGAGTTGTAGAGGGAACTAAGTTCAAGGCAGTCCAGGCAGGAGGGCCTGCTGGCGGGTGCATAAGCGAGCAATACCTTGACACGCCTCTTGATTACGAGTCTTTGCAGGCGTTAGGCGCGATAATGGGAAGTGGCGGCATGATCGTGCTCAACGACCAAGCATGCATGGTTGACGTCGCAAAGTATTTCATGACATTCACCTCAGGCGAGAGCTGCGGCAAGTGCACTCCTTGCAGGGAAGGAACGACTAGGATGCTTGAGATCCTTGATAAGATAACAAAAGGCCTTGGGACCAACGAGGACCTTGACATGCTCAAGATACTCTGCAATTACGTAAAGGAGAATTCGCTTTGCGGACTGGGGCAAGCCGCCCCGAATCCTGTCCTCTCTACACTCAAGCAGTTCGAGCATGAGTATCGAGTCCATATTGACAAGAAGGAATGCCCGAGCCATGCCTGCAAGAACCTCCTCACATACACCATTACTGATAAGTGCATAGGTTGCGGCAACTGCACGAGGCACTGCCCGGTTAATGCCATATCCGGAAAGCTGAAAGAGAAACATGTGATAGACCATGATAAGTGCGTGCGATGCGGGGCCTGCTTCGAGGCCTGCGCGTTCGACGCGATAGAGAGGAAGTAAAGGGATAGACAATGAAAGCAAAATCCAAGGGCCTGGCAGGAAAGACTAGAAAGGCGAAGAAGAAAATTTCCAAGCCTGCGGCCAAGGTTGCAAAATTTGATAAGAAGGTCAAGACTTGCAGCCAACCCCAGACCGTCAGCATCATGCTGAATGAAGAGAAGGTGTGCTGCAAGCCAGGGGAGTACATCTTTGACGTGGCCTTGAAGAATGGCATAGAAATTCCCCACTTCTGCTATCATGAGAGGCTTGAGAGGACTGCGCATTGCAGGCTCTGCGTGGTTGAGGTGGAGATGAATGGCCGTACGAGGATAATGACTTCCTGCTCGACAAAAGTTGCTGAGGGGATGATAGTGCGGACGCACACTCCGAAGATACTGGACGCGCGTCGGCTCAACCTCGAGCTCCTGCTTGCAAACCATGACCTTAACTGCCCTCAGTGCCCGAAAAATCTTAGGTGCAAGCTCCAAGCGTATGCTTCAGACTTCATGATAGAGAGCCTTAAGGATGAGGTGAGGATCAAGGGCAAGAGGAGAACCGTGCCTGTGGATAACTCAAGCGTCTCTATAAGGAGGGATGACAATCGTTGTATCTTGTGCGGCCGATGCGTCAAGATGTGCAATGACGTCCAGACAGTCTATGCCATAAGCCAGAACAAGAGAGGATTTGACACTATAGTGACTCCGGCTCTTGGCCATAACATGGCTGAGAGCGCTTGCGTCAACTGCGGCCAGTGCGTAATCGTTTGTCCTACTGGAGCCTTGACTGAGAAGTCTGACGTCCAGCAGGTGATTGACGCGTTGAACAAGCCTGAGAAGATGCTGATAGCACAGACGGCCCCGTCAATAAGGGCGGCGCTCGGCGAGTGCTTTGGAATGCCTGTCGGAACCGAGGTAACTGGAAAGATGGTAGCTGCCCTGAGGAAGCTTGGTTTCGAGAAGGTGTTTGACACCAACCTCGGGGCTGACATCTGCATCATTGAGGAAGCGACTGAATTTGTGAAGAGGCTTAATGAGAATCGGAACCTGCCTATGATCACTACCTGCTGTCCTGCTTGGATTAAGTTCGGAGAGCAGTTCTTCTTTGACGAGCTGCGCCACATGTCAAGCTGCAGGAGCCCACAGGCGATAATGGCGAGTCTTGTCAAGACTTATTATGCGCAGAAGATCGGCAAGGACCCGAAAGACATCGTCCTTGTCGACATCATGCCTTGCACTGCCAAGAAGTACGAGATTATGAGGCCTGAATTCAAAGGAGAGGCTGACTTCGTGCTCACGACGATCGAGCTTGGAAGGCTAATAAAGGAGATGAACATTGACTTCGTGAATCTTCAGGATTCGGATTTTGACCATCCTCTCGGAGAGAGCACAGGGGCGGGCGCGATCTTCGGGCATACTGGCGGGGTCATGGAAGCGGCTGTCAGGACTGCGGCTGACTGGCTTGAGGGCAAGAAGCTCAAGAAGTTTGAGTACAAGAAGGCCATCGGAGGCATGGATACTAAGAAGGAGTTCTCGGTCACTATCAAGGGCAAGACTGTAAAGATCTGCGTCGTGCACACGCTTGGCGAGGCCAGGAAGCTTATGGAGGAGATCAAGGCGGGAAAGAGCCCTTACCACTTCATAGAGATCATGGCGTGCTATGGAGGGTGCATTGGTGGGGGAGGACAGCCTACGCCCTGCACTAAGGAAGTATTGCAGAAGAGGGCCGCGGCCCTGAACTCTGTTGATTCCAAGAAGAAGATCAGGAAGTCGCACGAGAACCCGTCTGCTTTGAAGATCTACAAGGAGTACCTTGGTGAGTTCGGGAGCGAGCAGGCGCACAGGCTATTGCACACAACTTATACTAGGAAGAGCTACAAGTAAATGGTGGTAATAATGGAAATTTATGAGAATGCCAAAAAGGCTTATTACAGCAACATATTTGAGGTGGCGAGGCTGGAGGAGAACGTACACTTGTTGGCTTATAGCCTCATAGCATTCTTCACGCCGTTCCTGTTGGGCCACCCACAGCTGCTTGTCGGCAGCATAGTGAACGGCTCGCTCATACTAGGAGCCACTTATCTTAAGGGTCACAAGATGCTTCCTATAATAATGCTGCCGAGCCTCGGAGTGCTGGCAAAAGGAATGGTCTTCGGGCCCTACACGATACTTCTCATGTACATGATACCTTTCATATGGGTCAGCAACGCGATCATCGCGTATGTGTACAGGGGAATGAGGCATAGGAAGATTAATTATGCGGCAAGCGTTGTTAGTGGGGCAGTTATCAAGACGGCGTTCCTATTCAGCTGCGCTTATATATTCGTGAGCCTCGGAGTGCTGCCGGCATTGTTCCTGACGACCATGGGATTGTTCCAGCTCTACACTGCCTTGATCGGTGGGGCCGGCGCGTATGCTGTAATAAAGGTGCGGGAGCTTGCTTTGAAGGGCAGCGCCTGATAAACCTGCAGCGCATCCATACTCTTAATTCTTTATTTTTGATCTTCTCTTGCTTGTTCTTGATTACTTGCTTTTCTTTGGTTGTTCCGGACGGCGCCATGGTCGGCTTGCATTCCGATGAGGCGCCGCTCTGAACAACTCTCTCGACCGAAACCTTGCCTTCGACCAAAAGAAATATATATAAGTTAAATAAATTATATAACCAATAGTAATTATACTAGGACACGCCGAACACCGAAACAGACCGAGGCAAGGCGCCAAGGGCCGTCACGGATCACTGAAGGAGCATTGCAGGGATCACAGGATGCGAGATCGGGGGATCATCATTGTCCTGCAGGACAAGAATCTTTAAATATAAGGAAAATAAGTTCTACAAGTTAAACAGGTTATATCAATGCTTACTGAGAAAGAAATCCAGGTGCTGGAACTGCGAAAGAAGAAACTCACGCAGATAGAAGTAAGCAAGAAGCTCGGCATAAGCCAAGCAGCTGTTTCTCACTTTGAAAAGAACGCCATCCGGAAGATAAAGGAAGCAGAGGAGACAATGAAATTAGCGAGGAGGCTCAAGCTAGCATGAGGACCAGCAAAGACGAGAGGAAAGCCATGGAAAGGCAGGAATGGGCCGCGAACATGAACTACGTCCTGGGCCCATCTGACAAGAGGCACGACCACACTCCAGAGCCAGGACCCGTTGCCGAACCCTTCTCCAAGCGGGCGCCCACTCCTCCTGCAGAGCACAGCCCGCACATAGGCTACTGGATGCTCGCCATCGTCTTCCTCTCACTCGTAAGCATGAGCATCATGTACGCCACAGGAGGCGACCTGATAACAGGATTCGCAGTCAAGCAAGCAGGAGAAAGCCTGACCGACGCCATCGCCACGAGCGCGTACACAGAAAAGATAATCGAGTTGGACAACATCACCAGCCTGAGAGTGAGCGGGACAGTCGAAGGAATCGGAGCGAGGATGACGCTCCGCGTAGGAAACCAAACCCTCCTCGTCGGCGTGGTGAACGAGAGCGAAGGCACGACCACACACTACACTCTCACGACCGACAAGAAAACCTATGAGCCAGGTGAGACTGTGGAGATAACCACCACTCCAAGAGACGAGAACACGAGCGTATACGTGCACTTCAACGACGAAGCGACAATCGTGAGCGACAGCTACACGCCAGAAGAACCAGGAGATTACCAAGTCGTGAGGCTCATCAATACAGAAGATGACATCATCAGGCTGGAAATCGGATTCTTCGTCGATAACTCCGAGAACCCAACAGCAAACGAGAGCGAAAACAGCACAACAAACGACAACGCCACCACCGCCAACCATGCAGAAGAGCAAGAAATCGCAAGCTACACGCCGAAAGCCACCAAGACATTCCAGGACCTCTGCATGGAGACATGCGATCTCGGTAATGAGACAGGCGTCAGCAGGCCAACCCTAATAATAGAGCCGATCGACAGCAGCCACATAACCATAACCGAAATCAAGACCACGATCCTCGTAGACAACCAGCCACCGATGCAGGCCAAGACAATACCTAACATCACGATCAAGAAAGGAGTAGAGAGATACATCGAGCTCAGCCAATACTTCTACGACCCGGACGACAATACACTCCATTATGACATCACAGAGCTGGAAAACGTGAGCGCAAGCATCATAGGAAACGAGCTAGCGCTCTACACAGACCAGGACGTAGACGAGGAAGCGAGGATATATGCAACCGATGGAGACGAGATGATCTCCAGCAACAAGTTCCACATTCTCATAGGAGAATACGAGGAGACAACGACAGCCGAAGAGAACGAATCAAGCTCAAACGAAAGTTCAAACGACGAAATCCAACTTCAAAGCGGCTTGGCCGAGCCTGCTGGAAACCAATCCCCCGAAACATTGGTTCTGACAGGGACGAATCCATGCGATGCGCCCCCAAAGGAACGGCCAAGCATTTGCTTTGAAGGAGAAGAAGACAAGTACCTGAAGGACATCGTGGCGCCGTTGCAGGACAGGAAGAGCAGCACGGTTGGAAGAGTGACTAGGTTCGGAAACCTCGTGATAAGCGGCCGGGTCTACGAGAACAGCGCCGGAACACCGGGCAAAGACGACTTCAAGATAGAATACGACACCACGATCGACTATGAGGATATCAGCACGACAACAGCCTGGATAGACGGAAAAAGCGGAGACCTCTACCTGAGAGGACAAGTCTTCCAAGAACAATCCGACCTGGAAGCCCCGCAATACGGAGCCTACAGGATAACCAACAACCTAGGAATCACGCTCGCATACTTTGACAAGGCAACAGGAAACCTCTACCTAAGAGGAAACCTGGTGCAGCTAGGAGAAGTGTAAACATGAAAAGAAAAGGGCATAACATCAAGGCCGCAGTAGCAGCAGCGATAGCTGTGATCATGCTAGCGACAGCCCTTGCCAGCGCAGAGAACGACCCAGGCCACGACACGCTCTACATAGAAGAGATCGGGAACCAGTCGCTCACCGGAACGCTGAACATCACAGACAACGTGAGCATAGAAGGAGGCTTGGGAACGCTGCAAGGACTGCTCCTCTACGGAGACGGCACCCTACCCGCAGCAGGCAACCCATACATAGGAGTCAGCGGAGACGACATGTACCTCTACGCAGCAGACAGGCTAATTCTAAAGAACCCATCAGGAGGAGAAGCAGTATATATAGGGCTCACGGCGAACGCCGTAGACTTAAACGTGAGCGGAGCACTGTACATGCAAGGAACACTCTACGGCCAGCACACCAATACTTCTTATCTCACAGTCTCAAGCATGACAGACGGGTCGTGCGACGTGAAAGCATACACCAACGGAACCCTCTACTGCGGAACAGACGCGACCACAGGAGGAGGAGCAGTAGAAGGAAGCGGCAATAGCGGAATAGTCGCACTCTGGAACGGAACAAGCAGCATAAACAACAGCATCATATACCAGACTTCCACCAATGACATCGTACTAGGAGGAGCCGACTCGAACAACTACGACTTATTCATAGAAGGAGGAGGAAGCGGAGA
>JAFGBP010000035.1 GCA_016933095.1 Candidatus Woesearchaeota archaeon
ATGGCGGCACAAGCACGGCCGGTGAAAATGGAGGAAACGGCGGAAACGGCGGAGGAATAATTGTTATCTACGCAGATTCATTTATTCTGACTGGTAGCCTGCGTGTCCAGGGAGCAGATGCCGCGGTAGGTGGGAATGGAGGAAACGGAGGAAACGGTGGCAATGGCGGAAATGGGATGCAGGTTGGTGCCGAAGGTGGCGGGGGCTCTGGAGGAAATGGCGGTGATGCCGGAAACGGTGGCCAAGGCGGGGGCGGCGGAGCTGGTGGAAGTGTCATATTGAATGCCAACAATCTTAATATTGGGACAAATCTTATTATTGCGAATGGCGGAACACAAGGAGGTAGTGGTGAACCTGGTAGCGCAGGGGCAGGGGGCGCAAAGGGCCTTGCGTGGAAGGGATGTTATGCGTGTACTTTTGGTCAGGATGGGAGCAATGGCGTCGCGGGAGCCGCGGGCTCTTCTGGCGTCGCGTCCAATCCGGGTGGAAATGGCAAGGTTGTTGTGAAGTACCAGTCATTTAGCGGAAGCTCGGCGTATATCACAAGCAGCCAGACATGTTGATAAGAGCTTGGTTCCATGATTATTGCAAATGCAGGATTAAATGCATGATAATGGGGGCGTGGTTATGATAATACTTTTTTTTAGGGAGAAAGGTGCACAATCAGGGATAGAATTAGTGGTTATTATAGGCATCTTGGCATTGGCGGTTCTGGGCGTTTTTGGAATACTAGCGTACAAGTTCGGCATAGCGGAAAGGGAAAATATGTTCTTGCTTTTAGAGGGAGTGTCTAACATCGTGTCATCCGAGGTAAATCTGGCGACCCAGGTTGATGGCGATTATTACAGGGAATTTACTCTTCCCGACACTATCGGCAAGCAGGATTATGAGATTCTCAGGCCAAACAGCAAGGAAATGGTTTTCCGAAATGAAAAGGGCGAGTACGTGCTATTCTTTGAAAGTGATATCCATGGAGAAATCCACAAAGGATCAAACATTATTAAGAAAACAAATGGAAGCATATCTTTTAATTCTTGACATGGCATCATCTTGGACTTTTTCAAAAAATATTTAAACTACCTGCTGACTTTTTAGGATTATGATGTTTTGCCCAAAATGCGGTTCGTTGCTTCGGCCCAAGGCCGACAAGAAGAAGAAGATTCTAGCTTGCAGCTGTGGCTATACCAACAAGGAAGTCGAGTCGGCCAAGATACAGGAGAAAGTCGAGCGCGAAGAGCGCGCGGTAAGCGTCGTCGAGGAGAACGATGACATGCTGCCAGAGATGGACGCCGAGTGCCCGGAGTGCGGCAATGGCAGGGCGAAGTACTGGCTCAAGCAGATGAGGGCTGGCGACGAGCCAGAGACCAAGTTCTTGAAGTGCACCAAGTGCAAGCACGTCTGGCGGGACTATGACTGAGATACTTGTCCACGTGAAACCTGGCAAGAAGAAGAACTTAATTCTGAGAAAAGAAAGAGGTGGCGAAGAGCTTTTTGTCGAGATAAAAGCTCCGGCGAAGGATGGAAAGGCCAACCTTGAGCTCGTCAAGTTCCTGAAGAAGGAATTGGGGCAGCAGGTTAGGATAAAGAGCGGCTTCTCTGGAAAAGACAAGATCTTACTGGTTGGGATATGATTCTACCTTGTCCTCGAAGAACTCGAGCTCGATGCCTGCTTTCTTGAACATCTCCTCGCTCTCCTGGCCTCGGTGATACTTTCTCTCGCAAACCACCCTCTTGATGCCGCAGTTGATTATGAGCATGGCGCAGGTCCTGCAAGGAGTGAATCCCACGTATATCGTGGCCCCGTCAATCGGGATTCCTATCTTGGCGGCTTGGCATATGGCGTTCTGTTCGGCGTGCACAGTCCTCATGCAGTGCTGGCTTATAGAATCATCGTCATGAATCACTTTTTTCATCAAATGGCCGACGTCGTCGCAGTGAGGAAAACCCTTGGGACTGCCGACGTATCCTGTAACCAGGATCTGCTTGTTCTTGGCGATGACGCACCCAATCCTTCCGCGATCGCAAGTCGCTCTCTTTGCTATTGTCTTTGCGACTTCCATGAAGTACTCGTCCCAGGAAGGACGGATGTACTTCTCCTTGTTCTCTTCTCTTTTAGTCTCGGCCTGTTTCTTGACATTCATAAGAACCACCCCTCTAATCTGCCATCATTCCTCTACCATCATCTGGTACGCCCAGCATATTTGGCGAGTGCCTGGTCCACTTTCTTATACAAGGCCTCATAATCTGAATCGTTAATGATCTTCACGTCAGCCATGTTCCTGCACGCTACCAGCTGTTGGGAGGTAGGATCTGCAGAGTATAGCTCCCGTTCCTCTTTGGCCTTGAATTCTTCAAAAGTCATTGTTCCTTCTCCTTCACGCATCCTTTTGACGGCCCAATCATATCGCCTCCTTATGGGTGCATCCACCACTATAAGGAAGAAGTCGGCTCGCCTTCGCAGCACCTCTATCTCTGCAGGGTTCCTTATGGAATCGATGACGTAGTCCTTTCCATCCTCAAGCTTCCGCAGGGTGCGCTCTGCAAGCACTCCTGGCCCGCCTGTCCTGCGGAGATAGTTAGCTTTGTCCTGCAAGGAAGTGCGGCCGATCTCCACACCCTCTTTCCTGAGCTCTTCACGGATGATGTCAGATAAGCTGTATACTATGAAACCTTTCCCTTGTAGATATTCGGAGCAAGTCCCTTTGCCTGCTGCAAAAGTTCCTGTCAATCCAACGACTGTCATAAAAACCCCCTCCTGGTCAAGGAGGAAGCAGTCTCCCTAATAAAGTTTTTCAAAATTTCTGGGCCTCTTAAGAAAGTTTTATATACCTGTCCTGCGTTATATCTTACCATGACAGCGGATAGCTTGAGGAAGAACAGCGCCAAATGTGCAGGCAGCCTATCGTTGCTTCTTCTATTGCTACTACTGTTGCTCTTGTCGTAAGACAACACGCAAGAGCTCGGTTCTGAATCATCTTGACATCATCTGGGATCGCATTTCGGTCGGGTTCTTGCGCGAGCTATAGGAATATGAGGTGCATGCAAGATGAGTGAAGGCAATGAAGAAAACAGTATTGCAGGCCAGGGCGGCCAAGTGAATGAAGGGAACAGAGAGAATGATAGAGAGAGGATCATAATCTATGACACCACGCTTCGGGACGGGGAGCAGGCTCCTAAGTTCGGGATGAATGCAGAGGGGAAGCTGGAGATCGCGCATGGCCTTGCAAGCATGGGTGTGGATATCATCGAGGCTGGCTTTCCAGGATCGTCTCCGGGAGACTGGGAGGCAGTGCATCAGATTGCGAAGGAGGTGCATGGGCCGGTGATATCAGGGCTTGCAAGGTGCGTCGAGTACGACGTAAAGGCGGCGGGAGAGGCGCTTAAGCCTGCAATCGACAGGGGTCAAGGCAAGATTCACGTATTCGTCGCGACGAGCGACATCCATGTCAAGGACAAGCTGCGAAAGACGAGGGAACAGGTCATCGAGATGGCAGTCAAGGGCGTGCGCATGGCGAGGAGCTACACTCCAAGAGTCGAGTTCTCCTGTGAAGATTTCGGGCGAAGCGACCTTGACTATATAGTGGAGGTTGCAAAGGCAGCGATAGATGCGGGGGCGGACACGATCAATCTTCCCGATACTGTCGGATACATGGTCGTAAAAGAAGAGACTGAGAGGATCTCGTATGTAATACGCGGGATAGGATCTGTCGGCAAGGGGATCATATTCTCAGTACACAATCACGATGACCTTGGACTCTCGACAGCGACCACCCTTGCCGCGATTGAGGCCGGCGCGCGTCAGGTCGAGGTCACGATGAACGGCATCGGGGAGCGCGCAGGCAACACTTCCCTCGAGCAGGTAGTGGCAGCTCTTAAGGTACGCTCAGATTATTATGGCAGGTTCTATACTGGAATCGACACTCGGCAGATCGGTCCTATGAGCAGGCTCGTGTCCACCATCACAGGCCAGAAGCCACAGCTGAACTCTCCTATCGTTGGGGAGAACGCGTTCGGGCACGCTGCCGGCATCCATCAGGATGGCATGCTCAAGAGCCAGAAGGCTTATGAGATCATGAGGCCTGAGGATTACGGAGTAGAGAGGAGGTTTCCGCTCACTGCGCGTTCTGGCAAGAACCAGGTTGTACAGACCCTAAAGGAGAGAGGGATCAGTTTTGACGATGCCGACTTGGAAGGGATAATGGAGCGTTATAAGGCCCTTGCCGACAAGCGAAGAGAAGTGCATGACGATGACTTGGTCCAGGCAGTGCGCGGTGATTCCCAGGTGCCTGCATACTTCTCCTTGAAGAGCTTCTCTGCAGGCAAGTATCCTGAAGGCGCGTTTGCAGAGGTGGAGATGAACGTCGACGGAAAGGTCAAGAAGAGCACGAAGTCAGGCAAGGGAATGATCGAGGCCTCTGAGAAGGCGATCAACGAGCTGACAGGCCTTGACCTAGACATCAGCAGGTACGATGCGAGGTCAGCCACTTCAGGCGCAGGGTCCAAGGGCATAGAGATCATCGTCGCCCGCAACAACGGATTCACCGTCATGGGCCAAGGGATGGATGATGACACTGTGACTGGCGCCGCCAAGGCTCTCGTCGACGCGAGCAACAGGATGAAGTATGTGATGGATTATGCTGCCGCGGGCCGCGGATAAGAATGGCATGCCGCGTTAGTTTTCAGGCCATATTGGCTTTGAATTCAAATTATTTATTTGCGTTCTTTTATTAGATTCGTCCTTATACCTCAGATCTTCCTCTTATCATAGAAGCTGTCAAGAGAGTACTTTTCCTCGCCATCCAGGGCCCGCCACATTGGTATCCCGCAGAAATGGGCTCCTTCTGGGCAGACTGGGGGCGTCTTTGCAAGGTGCCGCGTGTAGCATGGCGGCCCAAGATATCTTCCGAGCAGCGGATGCCTCGCTTGCACATCCCTTATCTGGATGAGGGATGAGCGCCATATCTCTTCCTGGGCATTCAGGCAGGTTCTCATTTTCATTTTATGGTTAAAGTTCAGGAAGTCTGCGGTCTCGTAGTATCTCAGGCTTGTTGCGTTCGGAAGGACATAGTTTGCATGCTCTACTGATTCGCCGAGTTCTATTAGCCGGTTCCTTGCATTCCATGCCCGCTCCATCGCTGCATGATACATCTCTTTTATGTTCTCAGGAGCAGTCTTGATGAGCGCAGGCATCTCGTAATCAGGCTCTGCAGGGATGACTAATTCTAGGAGCGGCTTTGCTCCCGGAGTCATGCGGTGCCTCTGCGCCTGGCTGTCTCCCGTGTGGCTCATCTTCGTCTTCCAGGTGTACGTGACCATTCCAAGGGCTCTTGAAAGCTTTGCAGTGTGGGTGAGGTTCAGCTTGTCTGCAAGCTGCCTGTTCTTAGCTGGGTTGAGGATCAGGTCTATGGCGTCTGCATCGCTTAACTGGCTCTCGAGCGCCCCGACCTGCGCGCGTACTGCAGATGCGACTATCTTCTCTGCGTTCTCCATCCACCCGACGAGCTTTGTGGGCTTGCCATCCATGTCTTGGTCGAAATCGCGGGCGTATTGCGAAGCGTAATCAAGCGACTCCCTCCTCTTCGAGAACTCAGCTATGGTCTTATGCTCTAGCAGTTCGTCTGCAGTGATTGGATTATCAAAACGGTATGCGAGGAGGGGTTCGACTTCGGCCACCAGATTCACCATCCTGCCTAGTATCATGTGGCTCTCATCTTCTGCCCCAGGCATGTCGCTAAGACGATATAGCCTTGCCAAGACAAGTCCTGATACTGTATGCAGCATCTGAGTCATAGCGCTGATAGGGACGACGTATCTTGCGACCTCTATGGCTTTCTTCTCGGCTGAGCGCTCGACATTCCTCGCTTTCTTCTCGCGTCCCGGAGATTCTGTCCTTTTCTCCAAGTCGGTTCTTCGGCCCGGGAAAATTTTCAGGTATTCTTCCTGCGCAATCGGATTGAGAGCAGCCGCAATATCACGGTAGCTCTGCCATGCATCAAGCATTGCCTGGCGATAGATCTCACTGGCCTTTTCAGATTTGAACTTCGGCGCCAGGTATCTCGGCTCATCCAGGCGCACGGACCGCTGGCTGCTCTGCTCGCTGTTGCTGAACGGGTGGTCGTGGAGCACGCTCCACACGAACTGCCTTGAGATCCCTTCGAGCCCGAAGGTGAAGTGGTCGTGCTGGAAGACTGTGTGGTGGCCGCCATTGTAAGTCTGCGCGAGTATGTTCATCATCTGATTATCTGTGATCTCTGATGCCTCGACAACTCTCGGAGAATAGCACGTCCTTGCGGCAGCTGTCTGCAGCTTGCTCATTTCATCTTTCATTTGAAGGTCTGGAGTGCGGGTCCTTGCTTTCAGGGTTATTTTCGGCGGTTCAGAATCAAATTTTTGCCGCCAAGCTTCCTGCCATTCCTTTTCGCTCTTATACTGGGTCTTCTCGATCATCACAGCTCTCACAGCCCCTTCGGCCGATGCTCAATGCCGAATAGTGAAAGGCAGAGTTGTCCTATCTTTAAATATTTCTATCGCAAAGAATTCTTTGGTGTTGCAGGTGGAACGGATCACCCAAACGCTTAAAAACAGGGCTTGTGTATCCTCAGTGGGATGAAGGGAAAGCTCATAGTAATCGAGGGTACTGATGGGAGCGGGAAGGGGACTCAGACGAAGCGCTTGTTTGATAAGCTTTCCGCTGAGGGTTATAATGTTGAGATGATTGATTTCCCTCGTTACCGTGAGCCGGGCGCGGTCATGGTCGAAGAGTATCTGAACGGTCACCTGGGTACGTTGGATGAAATCGGTCCTTATCCCGCGTCTGTCTTGTATGCTGTGGATCGTTATTATCATAGCAGGAAGATGCATAAGTGGCTGAGCGAGGGTAAAGTCATTCTTTGCAATCGTTACATGACTGCCAATAAAGGCCATCAGGCAGGCAAGATAAAGGATCTTTCTGAGCGCGACGAGTACTTAGCTTGGTTGGATGATCTGGAGTTTGAGAAGTTCAAGATTCCCCGGCCCGATAAGGTATTCTTGCTGTTCATGCCGTGCGAGATTGCGCAGCGGCTCGTGGGGCAGAAGGATATGCGCGAGTATCTTGGTGGGAAGAAGATGGACATCCATGAGTCTAGCCTGCAGCATTTGAAGGATGCTGAGGCGGCTTACCTGTACGTCGCTAAGAAGGAGGGTTGGAGCATCATCGAGTGCGGAGACGGCGATAAGCCGCTGCCTATAGAGACCATTTTCAGCATGATCTATGAACAGGTCAAGAAGATGCTGTGAGTCATGGCAAGCCTTGGTGGAACATGAGAAATTATTCTTCTTCCTTTAGTTCTTCTTTTGAATCCTCGTCGAAGAATGAGTTCAGGCTTCTGCTCTTGATCATTGCGTCGTAGCTGATGTTTGTTTTCCCGTCGATAACCATTTTCAATATTTTTTTGGGGGAATGTTCTTTATAAAGATGATTAACCGCTAACATATAACTTTGAAAAATGTTTTTGCAAACATGTTTTTGAAAACGCATCTTTCTGGAATATATTCCAAAGTCATAGGTGTACCAGTTAATGGTAAAACAAGATGGAAAAGAATCCGTGCAAAAAAGGTCGCCCAGGACCATCTAAAACCATACGCTCTAGCTCTTGGGCCGGTCCCCTTTCTGCCAGGCCCCTAAGTCCATTATGCTCTGGAGCTTGTGGCCGAGGACTTCCCCAGTCCCGGCATCTATCTTGACGTTCAGTATGCTGAAGGTGTGGGTAACGAGGGTCACGTTGTAGACATGCTTAGGCTGGTTCTGGACGAGGATGATGCGCTTGTTCACGACTTGGCTGGAATAATCTGATTTCACAAGGTCGTCGCATATTTTCATGGCATCAGCCACCCTGATCTTGATCTCTGACAGGCTTAGCTTTGCCACGCGTCCATCCTTCTTGAAGACGTCCTCCTCAGGCCTCATGGCGATCGATGGCTCAGTCTCTACCACGACAAGCTTGTCCCTTGACGGAGAATAATACCCTAGCTCCCAAGCATACCTCGGATGCTTCTCATCAAGCATGGTAAAAGCGTGAGCAAGGTAGAAATCAGGGTTCTTAGCATGCCACTCCTCATACTCCTTGCTTTTCTCGACCCGCGAGATAGTTTCTTTCAGCATCATAAATCCTCATGATTGACAGCCCGGACAGACTATATAAAGTTTACTGCGGCTCGGGGCGCGTCCAGAATCTCCTGGCCGCGCTTCGTCCGCATCCTTTCTTTCGTGTTGCAAACGAGTGTAGACGCATCTCTACAAATCACCATC
>JAFGBP010000036.1 GCA_016933095.1 Candidatus Woesearchaeota archaeon
AAAAAATGAAAGAATATTTCTGGGATTTTTTACAAGTAAATTGGGAAAACATCAAAAATTTTAATGATGATATATCTTTAAGTTATTTACTTATTAGAAGATTGTCTAATTCAATGTCAAAAGAAGGCGCGATTAAATTATTAGATGATCCAAATATATTGCCAAATAAAGTACATCCTATGGAGTTTTATGTATATCCACCTTTAGATGATACTATTTACGAAAATGGAAGTATTATAAAAAAAGATGATGAGTTTTATTTGGTATTAACTCCGAGTTGTGATCTCATATTAAGAAGTGGATATAGGAAGGCAAAAAACATTATGCTGATTAAAACAACTAAATTAAGTCAAATGCAAGAATATGTTGATTATAATTCCAATAAATCTTCAACTAACAAAGATAGACTTTTGCGTCTAATTGAAGGAAGAAAATCTGATCAATATTTCTTTTTACCCGGTACCCCATTTATTGATGATTTAATTATAAATTTTCAGAATATTGTAATGATAGAAGAAAATACCTTAAACTCATATAGTGTCATAGCCAAACTAGATTATCCTTATGGAGAGTCTTGTTTAGCATCATTTGTAAGATATTACAATAGAATAGGTTATCCTGACTTAGATTCGCAATATATTTTAGCCAAATTATTTCCTGAGTCTAGCAATTTATAAAGGAACAGCCTTATCTGAACATCCTTATATTAACATCCACAGGATGAACGGAACGCGGCTTGCGACGGTCCGGTTGTTTTAGAGGCTAACTTTATAAACCTCTCCACATCCCGGCTTCTGTTAGCATGGCAGGAAGAAGAAGTTATGTGATGTACGAGATGTTCCTTGAAGGAGCTAAGCCCTCCTTGTACGAGCATGGATACAGGATCATCATGTTCGAGACCAATCCTAGGAATGGGACCCCGCTGTATCGGGAGAAATATCAGCCAGACAGCCTTCTCTCTTCAGAACCGGATACTCTCAGGCTAGTCGCTTTCCTCCAACAGTGCAAGGATTGCAGGGTGCCTGTCTTCAACATGGTGCCGAAACGTCGCAGCAGTGAGCGTCGGAGGTTGGAGGAGGACCACAATTTCGTGGCAAGGGTCTGTACTGCGCCCGGCGCCTGGCTTGAATATCTCATCCCCTCTTCCCACATCTTGCCTTTCCAGGCGAGAAAAGAGGCTTGATTGACGGGACATGATCTGACCATGCAAGATTTCATTTCCAAAAATTTTTTATAATACTTCAGTATCACTTTCTCTTACAGGTTAAAAGGTAAAAGGAGGTTATCTACAGTGGCAGAGGACGCAGCAGAAGACATGGCATTAGGTGGTAATATTACCCTTTCAGGATTCAAGGACATCTCAAAGCAGGAACTGATCGTCGTCAAGAAGATAGTCGGGAGCTATGCAAGGAAGCTGAGCGATAACGTGCCTGACTTCCAGGAATTGAAGGTCAACATGAAAGCAGTCCACAAGACTGAGGCGAGCGAGAAGTATGAGCTCCACTGCAGCGTGTTCTACGGCGGAGAGCACTTCGACGTCGAGGTCGTGGAGAGGAATCTCTTCATGGGGCTTGATGAGGTGCTGAGGAAGGTCACTGAGCACGCGATGAAGGATGCCCAGAAGAGGGGCTGACTTTTCCTGTCTTCCTGACATGCCAAAGACGATCTCATAAGAATAAAGGGAATATTTTCATAAAATAATTTTCTTTTATCAAGAGAGGCTTATTCCTTCTTTGGAGCGGCCTTCTTTTTGGTAGCCGGCTTAGCCGATGGCTTTGCAGGAGTTGCTGCTGGCTTGGCTTCTGCCTTTGGAGATTCGGCTTTCTTCTCTTCTTTCTCCTTTGCAGCCTCTGCCTTCTCGACCTTCGCTTCTTCCTTCTTGAGGCTCTTCTCGTCTACGCCTAGCTTCTTCTCGATCTTGTCCTTCAAGGTCTCAGGGCCTTTCTCTTTCTTCTCAGCCTTGACTGCTTCCTTGAATTCCTTTCCGAAGAGCTCTGCGCGCGCGACGCCGTCTGCCACTTTCACATGGACCTTGACCTTTGAAGGCGGGTTCTTCATCCCGTGCTTCCAGACCTCGAGGTTCAAGTGCATTCCGAGCTTTACCTCGTCAGCCTTTGTGTGCCTCAATAAGAAAGCTTTGATGTCGCGTATGACTCTGCTCGCCTTCTTGTGAGCAACGACCTGGTTGAGGCCTTTTCTCAGAGGTATGACGTAGTCTCTCTCGATTGTAGGTTTTGATTCTTTCTTAGTAGCCATTGTCAGTCACCCTTATGCTTTTGTCTTTATCCGTCTCCAGCTTCTCTTCTTCACTGTGTGACGGCCGGGGTGTACCCTTCTGCCTTTGCCGAACTTCTTAGGGACGCTCCAGAACGGTGCCCACTTGGTCTGGGAACCCTTCTTTATGAGCCTCTTCTTCTTTGCTCTTGGCTTGTACCTGCTCATCTTAGTTCCCTCCCTTGGCCTTTGCCTTGGCAGCGGTCAGGCTCTTGGTGAGCTTGACGACCATTGACTTGGCCTTTGGTGTCAGGACGCGACCCTTGTGGGCATCTTTCTTGTCCTGTTTAAGGATGCCTTCTTTCTCAAGCTGCTGCAACAGGACGCGGATAATCTTCCCACTTCCCTTGCAGAACTTGTCAGGTGCAACTCCCCTGTTCTTTCGGCCGCCGTACTTCCTTCGGAGCTTTGACACTCCTACAGGCCCAAGACTATCTACTTTTAGGACGATGCTGGCTGCTCTCATGTACCACCAATTAGGGTCCACGGGCGGCTTTTCCTTGTGTACTCCTGTCTTGACAAAGTCAGCCCACTCAGGCTTTCTCAAGCTAGGCTTGAGCTCCTTTGCCAAGGCAGCTATCAATTCTTGTTTTGAAACACTCATGCATATCTTCTCCATGTCTTTCTTGTTTATGGTTCAATGAATATTACTAACTCTCTTTACCAAGTACAGAATTGCCAAAGACTTTATCCGAAACAGTTTCCTTCATCATCAAACATTTTAAGCCGTGAGGAGAACCACAGTTCTCCTAACACGCTAGAGGCAACCTGCCTCTTCGCGTAAATTTCTAAACCCAAGCCTCTGGATAAACAGGTCCTTTATAAATATTTCCGTTTTCTGAACCTGGGAAAAGCACCCTCCTGTTCGTTGAAGTATTCGGCTGCGTTGAATATCTCGAGTTCGCAGCGCTCATCGCGCATTAGCCGAACCCTTTGCCGAGTCTAGAGTGCCCGTGTCGGTTTCTTGAAGGAGCGCTGATGCGCACTCTTTCAACGCACCCGAAGTATTCGAAACCTTTATATATCAAAAAACAAAAAATTTGTCTTGATGCCGATTGAAAGGGCAAAACCAGCATGGACCGACTGCTGGTTAGATTACTGGTGAGGATACCACAATCATAAGAGGTGCTTATATGAGGCTGAACAAGAAGGGTTCTATGGAGCTTGGAGTCAACGCAATAGTTATCTTGATCATCGCGCTCGCGATTTTGGGCTTGGGTATCGCGTTCGTCACGAACCTGTTTCGTGGTGGGACTGATAAGCTTGGTTCGATAATCGCCAATACCGAGCTTCCTATACATGGGGATGCGATAAACCCGATCGTCTTTGAGAAGGAAGAGCTTGACATCAAGCAGGGAAAGAACGTGAAGCTGAAGGTGAGCGTCTACAATGATGGTTTCGCAGGCACTCCTCCTAACAACGTCGCTCTCTCGATTGAGGGTTGCAAGGACGCTGTCGGCGACTACGCGGACATATTCCTGCTGTCGGCTCCTGAGCAGGACATCAATCCTGGTTCTGACGCAGGCTACTTGGCGATCATAACTGCAGATGATCAGGGTAATGACATAACTGGAACTTACACCTGTACGATCAAGGCCACTGCGGATACTGGCACGACTTCCAAGCAGATCATCATCAACGTCGTGATCTGATTGTGGGTCTGATTAGTAGAAGGTGATGTGTCGCCGCCTGTTTGCAGGTGCTTGCATTCCTGAATGAGGTTGTTGTAATTTGAAACGAGGAGCCAGCATCGATATCGGCCTTAATTTCACCATCATCATAATAATCGCGATGATCATCCTTGGCCTTGCCATGGTCTTTGTGCTTGACGTGTTCAAGTTCGCTGACGAGAAGGTTCCTGGAACGGCGTCGGACATCGTGTTCCATGCAAGCCCTGATAACATGCTTTATCCTGATCAGCGGCCTGTAGATGTGGGTCCTGGTGAGAGCTACGAGCTGCTTGTCAGCGTGTTCAACTCGGAGTGGGACTCTGATGAGGAGAT
>JAFGBP010000037.1 GCA_016933095.1 Candidatus Woesearchaeota archaeon
CATTCTGGATCTTCGAATGGCGCTTCTCTTCCTTCTCCGTTGTTATATAGGTATGCGACTTCTCCTCCGCAGGTTTCTCCTACGCTGCAGTTGCCGTCGTCTAGCGCGTATGTCCAGTAGTATGCGGAGTCTATTGCTCCGTGTAGTTGTTCGAGGGGGTTT
Organism: Candidatus Woesearchaeota archaeon; assembly: GCA_016933095.1. Taxonomy (GTDB): domain Archaea; phylum Nanobdellota; class Nanobdellia; order Woesearchaeales; family SM23-78; genus SM23-78. The sequence goes on from JAFGBP010000037.1 coordinate 163, forward strand.
CCTTGGTTGTTTCCTAGTGTAATCCAGCTTCCGCCTCCCACAGTGTATGCCAGGTTCCATGTCAGTAGGCTAGTGGCTGTGAGGTTGCCGTCGATGTATAGGTATTGGTGTCCGTCTTTGGCTATGACTAGGAAGTGATGCCATTCTCCGGGGTTGAAGCTGATGTTTGAGTCTAGGAGGGCTCCGGATGACCCTGTTTGCGTGCATCCGTAGCAGCCGCTTTGTATGTGGTCGTCTGCATATCTTACCTGCATCTGCCTTCTTTGGTCGGTCTTCTCTTCGTATGAGGATAGCCATGTCTGCCTGACATCGTCTATCTTCACCCACATCTGGTATGAGAAGTTCCCACCCATCTCTTCGTATGTAAGGACTGGGTTTGACAGGTCTCCTAAGAATTGGTTGTTCACCCCGTCAAAGTTGGCGGCGTTCCCCACCACGCCTGGCGTGAACGTGGCGCCGTTGTAGTTCGTGAGGTTGAGAGTCCCTTTCAAGTCAGTCCCGTCTTCAAGGTTGTAGCCGTGCTTGAAGTCGTTTAAGTCTGCGCTTGCGCTTCCTATCATTCCAAGAACTATCATTATAACAAATAGTGTTAGAACTCTTATGTTTTTCATTTCAATCCCCCGTATCTTTCCCTTATGGATGCAAGATTTTGATTTTCTTGTATTGTTTGGAAACGATTCTTGTTTTATATAGATTTGTATTTTATATTATTCATTATCTCTTGTGTATATTGATTGTCTGGTATGATTACGAATTGGCTCGGAATCTTTACGGATTAATGTCTTGACATGAGATTGAGAATATCGCTTTGTGCCAATCAGCTTTTACTTCCTTCTCATGAACCGTTTGTAGAGATTTTTTAGGACCAACGGATTGAAAGCTGTCGGAAACGCGCGGAATAACCTGACCGCCTTGACAAAAGGAATCATTCGAAGATGCTCTTCCGAAGTATTGGTGAGCCAGAACAGTCTGGCATAAAAATCGAACATCTGCCTTTTCTTTCTCGAAATAGTGGCTTTCGAAGAACTGATCATCTTCTCTATCTCTGAGTTTTTCATCACATAGAGCTTGTTGACACATAATTCAAAAGGTTTTGGTATCTCTCTTAGGATTCTCAGAGTCTCTTCCAAATCTTCCTTGTTCTCAAATGGATTGTATGTTATCGTATCGACATAATAATTGATATGGAGCTCCTTGAGCCTTCTGGCAGTCTTCAGAAAGGCTTCTTCATTCCATGGCCGTCGGAAAACATCCTTGTTTATTCTCTTGCTTCCGGACTGCAGACCAAGGCAGGTGCGGGCAAGACCTGACTCGTGCAGCAGTTCTAGATTATCAGTCTTCGTTTCAGGGATGATGTAACAGAAGAACGGCTTGTTAATCTCTTTCTTATACTGTTCGGAGAATTCAATGAGCCACTTTCTGTCAATGGCGAACACCTCATCCCAGAACTGCACTTCTTCATAAGGGATCTTCTGAAGGGCATGTTTGAGCTCTTTGATCACGCTTTCAACGCTCCTTCTTCTCAGGAACTTCTCATGAGAATACATCCTTTTCAGGCAGTCCTCTCCGCAATAGCTGCATTGGAACGGGCAACCCCTGGCTGAATGTATGAAATACACTCTCTTTCCAGAATAGTTGATTTCATCGAAGTCCCTTATAACAGAGTCATCTTCAATCAGATATTTGTGGTGTGGACTAATGTCCTTGAAAGGCAAGTCATCCAGATCCTGCACTAGCTTGTTAAGAGGATTGCGTACGATCTTATGGTCACGCATGAAGGCAAGGTTATTCACTTGAACCAAAGGCTTCTTCTCATCAATTCTGTCCGCTACTTCCAGGATTGCTTGGTCGCCTTCTCCAATGCATGCATAATCGCAGAACTTGAGGCATTCTTCAGGATCCAAGGTCGGTTCAAGGCCTCCCCAGATGATTGGGACATCAAACTTGTCTTTAATCATCCTGCAAATCTCTGCAGTTCTCATCTTCAGAGGCCCAGTGACACTGCAGCCAATGGCATCAGGATTTATCTCTTCTAGTAGGCCCAGAAGAAGATTCATTTCCTTTTCGCTTACGTGATTTCCGGCGCCGTATCTGAACTCTTTGCCATCCTCACCTACTCCTATCCAATCACCTTTTTCAGCCGGAAGCCCTATATGATACTTTTTGACAAAGATGAGATTGACTTCATGACCCTTACGCTGCAGGCTGGAAGACATGAGCCTTAAAGATTCTGCGCTCACATCGTTTACTGATATAAATGCGAGTTTTGCCATAGCGTGAGAGGGCTGATTTTTTCTTTATAAACTGTTCGTTCCGAATATTATTATGCATGAACTACACCATGGTTGGGACTTTATTCTTTTACAACAAAATTCACCTCGCGAACGCTTCCTGCTTGAGCAGGTAGATGAAGCAAGGATGTGCGAAGAAATGCAGCGGCTTTTCTAGCACACAAAAACAACTTGTTTTTGATGAATTTTGAGCAAACTACCACGCTAACGCTCCGGGCTTCAGAAAATCTCCGATTTTCTGGATCACAAAGCCAACGGCTTTCTTGCTTTAGCCAGGGGTAGTTTACGCTTATTTCTTCCTTTTTCGAATAATTTTTAAACCAAGAATCCCTATTTTCCATACTGAGGAGTGAGCTGATACGAACCTTGCTCCTTTTGGGCGCAGATGATTTTTCAGGGTATGATGGTGAACGCTTCATGTTAAAGGGTTTCTTCTATGACGTGGACCGTTACGTGCAGGAAGAGTCAGTCCTGCTCCTCAACATCTTCAAATGGTTCCTGCTCTCAGCCGCTGTCGGCGCCGTGGTCGGATTTGTGGGGTTCGTTTTCCTGCGCTCACTAGAACTCGTTTCTGGAGGAGTCGCGGGCATATCTTACTTCATCCTCTTGCCGGTCGCATTCACAGCCAACATGCTCATAATAAGATACTTCTATCCGGATGAGGATGCTTACACCACCAACAAGGTAATCCAGAACGTGCATAGCTCAAAGAAGATACGGCCGATATCAGGGCTCAAAGCTTTTATAATCCCTGTGCTGTCTATTGCATCGGGTGGATCGGTAGGAAAAGAGGCTCCTTTGGCAGATATCGGGGCATCGATCGGATCGACCTTTGCCACGGTGCTGCGGCTCAAGCCAGGGGACTGGAGAAAGCTATCCATCTGCGGCATTAGTGCGGGTTTCGCGTCCATCCTTGGAACGCCTATTGCCGGGGCCATCTTCGGAGTAGAGCTGCTCTTCATCGGAAGCATGTTGTATGAGATGCTGCTTCCATGCCTCATCGCCGGCATTACAGGATACACTGTGGCGAACGCGCTCGGCGCCAATTACATCTTCCACCCCATATTATTCTCTCCGGAGTTCTCGGCAGAGATGCTCTTTAAGATAGTGCTTGCAGGCGTCATGTTCGGAGTGTGCTCTCTGCTCGTGATCGAGATCATAAAGTATGCTAGGGAATTCACGAGGCTGTTCAAGAAGTACAGCTGGGCCAAGAGCATAGTGGGCGGCCTGATACTCGCTGGACTCGCAGCTTTCTTCTCATCAGAATACTTGGGCCTTGGAGAGAACATGATAAATTCGGCCCTGACAAGCAGCGGCGGCATAGCGCCGTACGGCTTCCTGCTCAAGATTGTCTTCACAGCCTTGACTCTAGCATCCGGAGGAGTCGGCGGGATAGTCTCGCCTGTCATGGTGATAGGATCAAGCGCAGGACACACCTTTGGCCTTTGGCTCGGGCTTGACCCTGCAATGGTGGCGGCAATAGGCTTGGTGGCTGTGTTGGCAGGCACTACCAATACGCCGATCGCGGCAAGCATCCTTGCAATAGAGCTCTTTGGGCCGGGCATCGCGCCCTACGCAGCCATAGCCTCCATCACGAGCTTCCTCATGACAGGGCACAGGAGCATCTATCCGGCGCAGGTGCTCAAGATCAACAAGAGCCCGGACATCGAGATGGAGCTGGGAAAGACGATCGGGGAGAGTGGGTTCACTTACAGGGAAGAGAAGAGCATAATGAGGCATGTCGAGAAGGTGGGGAAGTACGTTCCTTTCAAGATAAGGTATGTTAAGGAGAGGAGCGGCCCTAACAAGGGATACGTCGACCTGACAAAAGACCCTTCGCAGGGCGAGGGAGTGCCTGAAGCTTCAGCTGACTTGCCTGAGGACCCTGACATAAAGAGTCCGGTCGGTACTGACGAAGCTGTAAACAACGAAGCGATAAGTAAATAGAGCGCCGCCTAGCTCGAATGGATAATCTTATTAAGGCGGCGTGACTATACTATTCTTTGAAGATGAAGCTCGTTCATAACATATCACTGTCTGTTTTTGTCAAGTTCGGCGAAGACGAGGAAAGGATAAGGAAGGCGCTTTTGAGCCTTGTGCCTCTTGATCTCGAGAAGGAGAAATTAAAGGTTGAGCGCCAAGTCACGCACGGTTTCGAGCACAAGATAATAGTGCTCGGGATGTCGGTCTCAAAGGAGCGGCATGCCAGGGCAGTCCTTGAATTCCTGCTTGGAAAGCTGACGAAGGACCAGAAGCGGCTCATTCTCATCCAGGAGAACAGGCTTGATGACGAGTGCTTCTTCTACCTGAGGTTTGACAAGAATGCCCTGCTTGGAGATGTTGGGGCGGGGGGCGGCGGCGAGGGCTGTTTGGAGTTAACAGACTCTGGCGACTGCTTCCATGTGAAGATGAGCATCGCTGCGTATCCTAAGAAACGTGAGGCGGCAGTAGTACTCTTGAGAAAAATATTTTCTTGATGCTATACTTTCTCTTCTTGTCCCGCGCTATCAGATCCTGTAATCATGCTCTGTCTCAAGCATGGTCAAGGTCTCATTCACCCGCTGACATATGGCGTCATAGACTTTGCTTGGAAGCCCGATGTTTGGGATGCGGTGCAGGTTTGTGATCTGGGAGATCTGATCTTCTACTTCATCTCTCTTGTCAAGCGTCTCCATGTCATCAATTGCTAGGTGCATCCAGAAACTCTTGTGAGGTGGATTCTTGTCTGCTAGCGCCCACACCTGGTCGTAGGTGTGGAAGCCGCCTTGGTAATCCCTAGTCTCTCGTTGGGAACAGATTGCGTCGATCGCTCCGATGAGCATGTCTTCATGCGTGGCCTTCGGGTTTGGCTTGTTGCCGTTCCACATCTCGTGGTGGCGCTGCTGCCTATGAAGCTCGCGCGCGGGGAATACGTAATCCTCATTGATAGTATGGTAATCTGCTTGGCTGACGAACGGCTTCCTGTATTGGAGAGCGAGGCCTCTCATTACGTCCCACTCGAGCTTGTTGCCTGGCTTGACTAGGTCGTGAGGCGTTTCCGAGTCATACATGTCAAACTTGTATTGGGTGTAGAATGCGTACCTGAACTTCTCGAAGTGGCAAGAGTGCTGGACTGTGTGGACGAGCCAGTGCTGGAGTTCTTTATGAGTGGGTAACATTTCTGCAGTTGGAGAGTCCTCTTTCAAGCCCATGTTAGCTAGAATGGTGCTTATCTCCCTCTTTGAAGGGATGATGATGCGGCTTATCGGCGTGGTTGTAATGCTCATTCTTTATCACCGTGCTTCTGGCTTTACTGAGGTTATGGGTGTTTTGTATTTATAAATCTTTCGTTTTTTTCTCTACTAAATAGTAGTTACAAAATTTAGGGGGCTGTTCTTGCAAAACTTTAAATAACCCTATTCGCTAGTCTTATCCCATGACAGAAAAAGGGAAATTCGTGGTGACACCCTGGGAAGTCAAAGGCAAAATAGACTACAACAAGCTCATAAAAGAGTTTGGACTCAAGCCCATGGAAGAGCTGCCAGAAGTCTTCAACAAGAACCTGCTCTTCAGGCGCAAGAAGATATTTGCCCACAGGGACTTCGGCAAGATAGTCGATGCCGTCCTTCACAAGAAGCCGTTCGTCATGATGACAGGGCTCATGCCGACAGGCAAGTTCCACATAGGACACGCCGTCCTCGCCCGCCAGTTTCTCTTCTACCAAGCCCTCGGGGCAAAGCTCTACATCGCAGTCGCAGACATAGAAGCCTACAACGCCCGCGGCCAGTCACTGGAAGAGAGCCGAAGAATCGCGATCGACCAATACATCACGAACTACATCGCTCTTGGCCTGAAGCCTGAAAACTGCGAGATATACTTCCAGAGCGACCGATCAAAAGACCCGAAGAAGGCAAACGCTTTCTACAGACTGCAAAACCTGCTAGCAAGGCATGCCACATTCAACGAGTTCAAGGCAGTGTACGGCGACGTAAGCCCGGGAAAGATGATGTGCGGATTATTGCAGGCATCAGACATGCTGCACTCCCAGCTGCCGGAATTCGAAGGGGACCTGCCTGTATTCATCCCAGTCGGAGTAGACCAAGACCCGCACATAAGGCTTGCAAGGGACCTGTCGGCAAGGATCAAGGAGCAGAAGTTCAAGCAGATAGCATCAACATACCACCTGTTCGTGCCCGGCCTGAACGGCGACAAGATGAGCGCTTCAGACCCGAACTCCTACATCGCACTTACCGATGACGCAAAGACCGTGAAGAACAAGGTCAACAAGTACGCCTTCAGCGGCGGACGCACGACCGTGGAAGAGCACCGAAAGCACGGGGGAAACCCAGACGTAGACGTCTCATACCAGTGGCTCACATTCTTCGAGGAAGACGACGACCGGCTCAAGCAGATACACGACGACTACAAATCCGGAAAGCTCTTGTCAGGAGAGCTCAAGGCGATTCTCATAGAGAAGCTGAACAATTTCCTCGCAGAACACCAGAAGAAGCGGGAAGAAGCGAAGAAGCAAGTTGATAAGTTCCTAAAATAAGGCCTTTATAAGACTTTAATCAGACATTTATCATTTTTTCAAGAAAAAGATTGGGGGTGGTGTCTTGGTGATGATAGGCATAATCGGAGGTTCAGGGCTTGATAATCCTGACATATTAAAGGATGCAAATGAGAAGGAAGTGAACACGAAATATGGCAAGCCTTCTTCCAGTCTGCTGATTGGAAAGATTAATGGCGTTGACGTGGCTATCCTTGCAAGGCATGGAAGGCAGCACACCATCCCCCCAACGCACGTGAACAACAAAGCGAACATCGCTGCGTTAAAGGAGATTGGATGCACAGCGATCATCGCTACCACTGCAGTGGGATCCTTAAGGAAAGATATCAAGCGCGGCGACCTCGTCATCCTAGACCAGTTCATCGACTTCACGCGCCGACGGGAAGTCTCGTTCCACGATTCATTCGAGCCACACAAGCCGACCCATGCGTCCATGGCAGAGCCCTTCTCAAAAGAGCTCAGGTCAGCGATGAATAAGACCTGCGAGGAGCTGAAGCTCTCGCACCACAAAGCAGGCACCGTCATAACAATCGAGGGCTCGAGGTTCTCCACAAAGTCGGAGAGCAAGATGTTCCGGTCATGGGGTGCCGACGTGATAAACATGAGCATTGCGCCCGAGTGCATTCTAGCAAACGAGGCCAGCATCCCATACGCGGCCGTAGCCATGAGCACTGATTATGACTGTCTCTTCGAAGATGTGGAACCCGTAACATGGGACGACATCTTAAAAGTATTCAAGGAGAATGTGAATAAAGTCACGAGCCTCCTAATGGCTGCGATACCCAAGATAAAGGAGTGATGTCTGATGAATGATGATATAAAAAGAATGATAAGGACCGTTCCTGACTGGCCAAAGAAAGGCATACAGTTTCGGGACATAACGACCCTTCTAAAGGACCCTGTAGGCCTTAGGATGTGCATAGATGACTTCAAGAAGCGCTACGAGAGCAAGGATATAGACATAATAGTCGGCATCGACTCCAGGGGCTTCATACTTGGAGGGGCACTCGCTTACCTGCTCGGCAAGGGGTTCGTGCCCGTAAGGAAGAAGAATAAGCTCCCTGCAAAGACGAGAAGCGTAACTTACGAGCTGGAATATGGCTCCGACACCATCGAAATACATGAAGACGCGATCGAGAAGGGGCAGAAGGTACTGATAATAGACGACCTCCTCGCGACAGGAGGCACAGCGCTTGCAGCGGCAAAACTTGTCAAAGCCTTAGGTGGTGAGATTGTCGAGATTGCCTTCATCGTGGACCTCACAGACGTGGGAGGAAAGAAGAGGCTGGCGGAAAACAACCTGCCTTACTATGCGCAGGTCGAGTTTGAAGGAGACTGAGGCGGCTCTGTTCAAAATCTTTCGTAGCCCGCTGCGACCGCTTATCAATAACGTCCTTTTGCCGAGTCTAGTCTGACCGTATGGCATTTCGTATGCGCAGCCAGGGGCTACTTCTTTCGTAGCCCGCTGCGACCGCTTATCAATAACGTCCTTTTGCCGAGTCTAGGTTAATCGCTTTCTGACTCTTATGCGCAGCCAGGGGCTACTTCTTTCGTAGC
>JAFGBP010000038.1 GCA_016933095.1 Candidatus Woesearchaeota archaeon
CCCATCAATAACGTCTTTTAGCCGAGTCTAGGTTAACCGCTTTCCGATTCTTATGCGCAGCCAGGGGCTACTTTTTGAACAGAGCCCATCCTTCCGCAAACTTTTTAATCTCTTTTTCTTCTCTTCGGTTCATGGCAGGTTCAAAAGTGTCAAAGAATGTCATTCCGAAGAACGTCGTTCTCATCAAGAAGGCCAGGGTGCTGGATGACAACGGACGCAAGCGAAAGCTCTCTGGCGTCGAGAAGTTCTACGTAGACCCTTCGAAGGATTTCCACTCGCACTTCGGCGTCATCAGGAAGGAGGAGCTCTCGAAGAAGCCAGGCTCTGTATTGAAGTGCGGGTCTGAGGAGTTCGTGTTGCTCGGAGCTGATTTCATAGATGATTACAAGCGCATAAAGAGGTCTGCGCAGATCATCGGTTTGAAGGATATCGGGCCTATAATTACTCAGACGGGCCTTAACAGGAATTCTGTGGTTTTGGAGGCAGGCGTAGGGTCAGGAGCCTTGACCTGCTACCTCGCGTCCGTTGTGAAGAAGGTCGTGAGCTTTGACGTCGACTCTAGGAGCCTTGAGACTGCGAGGGAGAACGTGAAGCGCTTCGGCTACAGGAACGTGTCTATCTCCGAGGGCAGCATATACGATCCAAAGACCGTTAAGCAGAAAGGCTTTGACGTTTTGATGCTTGACGTGCCAGAGCCCTGGAAGGCCATCGAGACTGCTTCCAAGGCATTGAAGACCGGCGGGTTCATAGTCGTCTACGTCCCTAACGTATCCCAGGTTCAGGAGTTCGTGAAGGCCCTTGGAATCGGGAAGTTTGAAGGATTGTTCCTCGTCGAGAAGACGATTGAGGTCGTAGAGCGCGAGTGGGCGGTCGATGAGAATCGGACGAGGCCGGTCACAAAGGACCACGCGCATACTGGTTTCTTGACGTTCGTGAGAAAGCTATTCTGATCCGGGAAGCCGGAATCCGACTTCTTTTAGCATTGCTTCAAGCGTCACGATGGTCTTTTCGTGCAGTATCATCTTAGGTACGCTCTTGTTCAGCCAAGCGCTTATGTCAGTCCCTCCGTGATATCCTCTCTCTGCGGCCATCCAGTCCACTACCATCTCTCGGACGTAAGTTTCCGGCATCGGGATTGGCTTCCCTTCTATCAGCCAATGGTTCCAGTGGTGAGGATTCCTGTGAATATGGTGGAGCCAGGCCCGGTCCCACTCCTCTTTGGAGTAAGGCCTGCCGCTGAACCTTCTCGTGTAAGGCCCGTATTCTGCAGGCGAGAACTTGCTCATGTCATGGAGGACTAGCCTGTGGAGCGGCAACCCGCCCACTTTCAATCCTATGTTTATGACCTGGTACTTGTGAGAAATCAGGGATTGTATGTATCGTCTGGTCATCTATCTATGGAATCTTATCCTTGTTTATATGTTTTTATTTTAATTCCTTTAGTCCGGCGCTCCATCTGGTTCTCATCCGATTCAGCGCCGCTCCATGATTTTTTCTCTCTTCTTTTTTTTTCTTTTTTTCCCTTCTTCTGGCTTGGTTCTTCCGAGTGCAAACCTGCTCCCTAAGAAGTACAGTATCAGTCCCATCACAAGGATGTGGAATCCCATCCTTACTGCGAAGTCCCTGAAGAATTCGTCTGGGAACATGGTCTTGATGAGGGAGTCGCTTGGGAACATGTAGTTGCCTTGCGGGAAGAATGCCTGGTGGAATGAGCCGAAGGCTGAGTCGAATCCAAGATAGCTCATGGAGAATAGCGCGATGAGCATAGCTGCAACTGCATAGCCGCCATATCTTAGCATCTTCCGCCAGTCTTCTGCCAGCCATCCTTTTGCCCTGAGTCTAAGTATTATCGCTGCCAGTCCCAGGAGGCATAGTAGTGCGATGTGCTTTCCTCTCCTTATCAGGTTCCTGACATCGACCAGGTGGCTTCTCTCGTCAGCCGTGAATGTAATTAAAGCTGGTATTTTATTTATTTCAGTATTTTCACTAATTAAGTAATTAATTAAATTGTCAGTTATCTGCCTTATGCCCTCGACACCTAACTCCTTGTAGGTGCCGTACTTGTCGTACGACCTGTCATAGAAGCCGTGGTCAAAGAGCACTATGAAAAAGCTCGCCGCCAGGACAATATACGCTATAAGGATCGTACTTATGACTAGAAGAGCCTTTCTTTCACCCTCTCCTCCTATGATATTATGAGACATTTAAGCGTAATAGAGCCTGCCGCTCCTCTTCTGCTCTGTGTCGAGCTGGCTTCCAGGCTTGTTGATCCTCGGCCTCTTGGTCTCCTCGTCGCGCCTGAAGGTCAATGCGATGTTCTTCAGGAACCTGTTCATGCCCGCCTCCATGAAGAACGGCCCCTCGACCTCTCCCTTGACAGCCGGCTTTCCCTCGAAGACTATCAGCCTCTCTGATATCGTGTCAACGAACAATAAGTCGTGATCGACAATGAGAGCGCTCTTGTGGCTCAATGACAACGTGTCCTTTATTATCCTTCCGAGCCTGAGCCTCTGCTCGACGTCAAGGTATGCCGACGGCTCGTCCATGAGCACGACGTCTGACTCCTGACTGAGAGCCTTGGCGATGTGAACCCTTTGCAGCTCTCCGCCCGAGAGCTCGCTTAGCTTCTTCATGAAAAGGCCTTTCAGATCGAGCGGCCTGACCAGCTGGACCTCGAACTTCTGGATGGCATCCTGTATGAAAGTGAGGACAAGCTCGTCGCTCGTCTCCAGGTACTGGGGCTTGTACGCCACTTTAAGGCCTGCGAGTTCATGGCCCTTGATCTCTTTTATCTCTCCCGCGAGTATCCTTACAAAGCTCGTCTTTCCGATGCCGTTCTCTCCCAGTATGCCGACGATGTCGTTCTTGAATATCACTCCCTCCTTTGCGCTTATCTCAAAGCTGCCGAGCTTCTCCTTGAAAGAGCTCCACCTGGTGAGCTCATGTATCTTCTTCTCATCAATCGGCGGATGGATCTCGAACTTTATCGCATGGTCGCGGAACCTCACGTTCTCATCCTTCAGGAATCCTGACAGGTAAGTGTTTATGCCTGCCTTGCCGCTCTTGGGCTGGCTCACGACACCGTAAACTCCTGCCTGACCATACATCAGGTGAATAAGGTCTGCGAGATAATCAAGTATGATGAGGTCGTGCTCTATCACGACGACTCCGGTGTCAGGCGTCGCAAGGCTCCTTATGAACTGGCTAACCTTCAGTCTCTGCTTCACGTCGAGATAGCTCGTCGGCTCGTCAAAGAAGTAGACGTTTGCATCCTTAAGCACGCATGCCGCAATCGCGACCCTCTGCAGTTCTCCGCCGCTGATCTTCGAGATGTCATGGTCCAACACTGCCGTCAGCTCGAGCGCCTCAGCGACCTCTCCTAACTGGCCCTTCTCATCAACCTTCTTCAAAAGGTCCTCGACCTTCCCCTTGAACTGCTTTGGAATGGACTCGACTTGCTGTGGCTTGTAGCTGACCTTGACCTGCCCTGCCTTTTGCTTCTCAAAGAACCCTTGCGCCTCGCTGCCTTTGAAATACTCGATGATGTCCTCGTGAGCAGCCTTGGTGCCTGGCTTCCCAAGGTTAGGCGCCTCGACTCCTGCGAGTATCTTGACCGCCGTTGACTTCCCGATGCCGTTCCGGCCGATGATGCCCACGACCTTGCCGAAAACTGGCGTCGGCAGGTTGTAAAGCGCAAAGCCGTTAGCAGAATACCTGTGGATCGGCTCCTTCGTCAGCTCCTCAGGAAGGTTGACGATGTGGATTGCATCAGGATCGACTTTCGTGCATATGCCGCAGCCAATGCACGTGACTTCGTCTATGTAGAGCTTGCCGTCATCAAGAATCTTGATGCACTCCCCGCCCGACCTGTTGACAGGGCAGAGGTTGACGGCGCGCTTCTTCTTCTCAATCTCCTTGAGCTTGTTGTTGTCGACTACAGCTATGCGCTTCATGGTTTTCTTGTAGAAGAAGACCTTTTTTAAATCTTGTGCCCCTCCACATCCCATTAATTATATAAACCGATTCTTCCTCTATTGGCTCATGAGCGACAAATCTTCCGCTAACCCTGTGAAGCCTGAGGCTTTGAGGCCAATGGCGGCACTTATAGGCTTCATAGTCCACCCTACTTATAAAGTGAGGAACAGGGAAGCTTTTGTCCAGCTCTACGGACGCCTCGAGGACGGCAAGAGTTTCCTTACGGTATCGCGTTTCAAGCCGTACTTCTACATCCGTAAGGCAGACTTGCAAAAAGCCCTTAAGGTCTCAAGCTTTGTCCATGAGCCTTCTAAGATGAAGAGCTTCTCAGAAGAGCCTCTGACAAGGGTTGTCCTTCACGTCCCTAGCGAGGTCAAGCCCCTCCGGGACTCATTGCAGAAGCAGGGTATCCATTGCTTCGAGGCAGACATCAGGTTCGAGTACAGGTTCATGATAGACCACTTCCTCCAAGGAGGGGTGAAGATAACTCCGAAGCAGGAACCAAGGCCTGGCGACAAGTCTAAGGGAGAATACGTCGATGTCGTCTTTGAGGATCCTACGCTCGAGACTGCAGAGTACTTCCCAAAGAACCTCAAGCTCTTGTCGTTTGATATTGAGACTGACATGAAGGCCAAGAATCTCTTCTCGCTCTCTGTAGTATGCGATGACCTGAAGAAGGTGATCATAGTCTCTGACAAGAAGCTCAAGAACGCAGAGCCTATGGCGTCTGAGAGGGCTCTTCTCGAGAGATTCAAGGAGCTCGTGTCGGACTTGGATCCTGACATCATTACTGGCTGGCACATGATTGACTTTGACCTGAAGATATTGGAGGACAAGTTTAAGCAGTACAAGATACCTTTTGTCCTTGGCAGGAGCGATGACCCTGCAAAGATCAGGATAATGCACTCGTTCTTCCAGGACTCGAAGGCCGAGATTACCGGTAGGATGGCGCTTGACGGCATACAGATGCTCAAGAACAACTTCATATCGCTTGACGACTACAAGCTGAACACCGCTGCCAAGCACTTCCTCGGCGAGACCAAGCTTCTGGAAGGGGATGACCGCGGAAAGGAGATAGAAGAGGCTTACAAGAGCAACCAGCAACTTCTTGTAGACTATAATTTGAAAGACAGCGAGCTTGTCCTGAGGATAATCGACAAGAGCACGGCCTTGGCACTCTCTATCCAGCGTTCCATACTGGCTGGTATGCCGCTGGACAGGGTGAGGGCGAGCATTGCAAGCCTTGACTCCGTCTATCTCAAGGAGCTGAAGAAGAGAGGATACGTCGCCCCGAGCTCTGGATTCGAAGAGGACGACGAGGAAGGCGCAGGCGGATATGTCATGCAGAGCAAGCCAGGCATTTACGACTACATTATTGTGTGCGACTTCAAGAGCTTGTACCCTAGCATCATGAGGACTTTCAACATTGACCCTTTGAACTTCGTCCCTGAAAGTGAGGTGAAGAAGTACGAGAAGGACAATAAAGATGGGAAGAATGGACTTGTCAGGGTGCCTAGCGGGGCTCATTTCAGGAACACGGCTGGTATAATGCCTGACATCATTGAGAGGCTTCTTGCCCAGCGTGAGAAGGCCAGGAAAGAGAAGAATGAATATGCAAGATTCGCCATAAAGATCCTCATGAACTCCTTCTATGGGGTGCTCGCGAATCCAATGTGCAGATTCTACAGCCGTGACATGGCAAACGCAATAACCCTGACCGGACAGCACCTGATAAAGCTCGTCGCAAAGAAGGTGGAGGAGGAAGGCTTCGAGGTCATCTATGGCGATACGGACTCGATATTTGTGAACCTGAAGCTCGAGGACAAGAATGACAGGAAGAACATCGAGCAGGCCCACAAGACAGGAGACAAGATTGCAAAGGACATCAACTCGTTCTTCGAAGAGCACATCAAGAAGGATTATGGCCGCAAGAACCACTTGGAGCTCGAGTTCGAGAAGGTGTACAAGCGTTTCATAATGCCTAAGGTCCGTGGGAGCGACATCGGGTCAAAGAAGAGATACGCCGGGTTGAAGGTCGACGAGAAAGGGTCTGAGAAGCTGGAGTTTGTAGGCCTCGAGTTCGTGCGAAGGGATTGGACAGACCTTGCAAAGAACTTCCAGAAGGAGCTTCTAGACAGGATCTTCCACAAGCAGGAAGTTACCGGCTACATCAAGCAGATCGTCGAGGAAGTGAGGGCTGGCAAGCACGACGGCTGGTTGATTTATCGCAAGGCCTTGAGGAAGGACGTTGACGAGTACACCAAGACGACTCCGCCGCACGTAAAGGCAGCGCGCATCCTCGGGAAGGATCTTGACAGCAGCCTAATAGAGTACGTCCTGACAGTCGAGGGGCCTGAGCCGATACAGAAGATGTCCCACAAGATCGACTATGAGCATTACGTTGAGAAGCAGCTTCGGCCCATCGCCGACAGCATCCTGGATTTCTTCAACACGAATTTTGACGACGTAGTGAAAGGGTCCAGGCAACAGACTCTATTCGGATTTTGACTTCTCGAGCTTATGCCGCTTCTTTTTTCTCTTTTGTTTTTATCTTCGGGCGGCGCTTCATCCGGTCCTCTTCCGATCCGGCGCCGGTTGATATGCAAAACACTTTTAAACGTCTGTTCCTTCTCTATTTTCATGAGAATAATCACGGCTGCATTCATATTCTACGAAGGAAAGCTGCTTCTTGTAATGCACAATAAGATCAAGAAATGGATGCATGTAGGTGGTCATGCCGAGGAGGATGAGCACTTCGATGAGACCTTGCTCCGCGAGGTGAAGGAAGAGACGGGCCTTGAAGTTGATGTCATCGACCCCGATCCTATTCCTAACAAATATCCTGAAAGATGGTTCTATGTCCTCAAGAAGCCTTTTTTCATGCACGTCATGAAAAAGGAAGGGGCGGAGGATGATCTTGTGGAGAGGAGGCTTCTTTTAGATTATGTTGCGGTGGCGAGGTCTGACAAGATCTTTTTGCAGGAGGAGGAGCTCTCGGATTTCAAGTGGGTGACAAGAGAAGGCTTGGAGAAGGAAGAGAACATTTATCCTGCGCTGAAGGACTTGGCATTCCAGGCATTTGACTTCTATGAGAAGCATTCTAAGGATGCTAAGAAATAAAGGGTATGGATGGGCTTGGCTTGTCGGCTTGCTTGATTCAGGCTCTCTTCACGAATCCCGGTTCTGGCTCTTCTAGGACCCGATCGTCTATCAGGCCGTCCAGAATTCTTTCTGATTCGTCTGCTAGCATGCCTTCTCCCTGGGCTTCGATGAGGACGGCTTCTTTCTGGATTTTCTTGTTCTTTGCGCCGACCAGGTTGTTCACTATGTCTAGTATTTTTATCTTGTTGTCGGTCTCGCTTTCTTGGGCGACTGAGCGCAGCATCATGTTCTGCTGCCTCATTATCTCTTCGAAGCTTGTAGGGTCCATCTGTTTTTTTTTTCTCGGGGCTTGGCGGTTCTTGCTTGTCCTCCCCGTTACCTCTTTTTACGTGTTAGAGTATCGCAGTATCCTATATACTCTAAAGGTTATAATAGGAAATATACATTAAAGTATATTTGTATCATCCCCTCCATACTAAGGGTTGGTTTATGGGTATAA
Source organism: Candidatus Woesearchaeota archaeon (assembly GCA_016933095.1). Lineage (GTDB taxonomy): Archaea > Nanobdellota > Nanobdellia > Woesearchaeales > SM23-78 > SM23-78. Next base: position 7,577 of record JAFGBP010000038.1, read on the forward strand.
AAAAGTTTCGCTGTCAAACTTTTCGGGTGCGTTCAAAATCTCTTGAATTTTTAAAATAATATTATGGGCTATTGCTCTGCAATAGGCCTCTGCGCGTTGCGCAGAGATC